>JAQBPM010000193.1 GCA_028287525.1 Vulcanimicrobiota bacterium
CCGTCCTTGAGGTAATTGCTTCCCCAGATCCGCAGCGTGCCGTGGAGATGACGTTTCGGACTGTAATGAGGCAGGTCGCTCAAGTCCCATCGTTTCTTATAGCCGCCGACGGCGCCATGTGCCTTACGAAACTTGGTGACGTTTTGCGTCCAGATGCTTTTTCCGGAATTCGGCGGCTCGGACGGTGTCGGCTGCTGCGCCTGAAGGCAGCACGCAGCCAGCGCAAACGCAGCCGTGATCAGGCATTGTCTTTTGTTCATGCCAAGAAACCTGACTTCGGGAAGTGTGCTGCCGGTAGCGCCGTCTCACCGGGGCGAATAGAGCCGGAGACCGGCATTTCCCGGGAGTATACGGCGGCAAAGCTTTCACGAAGCTTTCAACGGCGCGCTGCTTCGAAAGAACTTTCCTTCAAGGCGCCGCGCTATGAAAGGTTGGTGAAAGGTTCCTCGGGTTACTGTCGGCCGAACATCATCCCGAAGGGCGGACGTTGCAATGACGACATTACGCGCGATTTCGTGCGCCGGCGCTCTGGCCGCGACGCTGCTGTTCACCGCCGGGACGGCGCTTGGGCAAGACCTCGCGTCGCTGCCAACCTATGAGCCGGGGCAGAAGGTCTCGGGGACGATCCGGAATTTCGGCAGCGAAATGAACGGGCTCCTGAAGATCTGGGAGGCTGGGTTCAAAAAGGTCCAGCCGGGCGTACAGTTCGACGACAAGTTTCCGAGCAGCGACGCCTGGGCGTCCGGCTTGGAAGCCGGCGTTGCCGATATCGGCACAAGTGGCCGCGAGCCGGCGCTCACCGAATACTTGTCGTTCTACGAGACGTTCAACTACGAGCCGTTGGAACTCACCGTTGCCACGGGCGCCTACGATATCAAGGGACGCACGTGGGCTGAAGTCATTTACGTGAACAAGGCCAATCCTCTTTCGAAGCTGACGATGAAACAACTCGATGGGATTTTTGGTGCCGCGCGTACCGGTGCATATCGTGGGTTCAAGTGGCATCCTGAATATGCGCGGAGTGCGAAAGAGAATATTCGCACGTGGGGTCAGTTGGGTTTGACTGGGGAGTGGGCGGATAAGCCGATACAGACGTATGGTTACGCGTGGACCGGCATGACGAACTTTTTTCAGATGAAAGTGTTCGGCGGTGGCGACAAGTGGAACGAAAATTACCGCCAGTATGCCGAGTACGGCACCAAGATGTTGTCCGATGGACCTGGTGGTATAACCGGCAGCATCAAGCATATGCTGACCGACGAGTTGTCCAATGACAAATATGGAATTGCTTGGACGGGGATTCCGCATGCCGCTGACGTTTCGGGGGTGAAGGCCGTGGCGTTGGCCGAAGCGGACGGGCGACCGTACGTGACGCCTACGAGGGAGACGGTGCAGAATCGTACGTATCCGCTTACGCGCAGCATTTACTTCTTTCTGAAGCGGCCTCCGGGAGAGGCTCTCGATCCAAAACAGCGGGAGTTTTTGCGGTACATTCTCAGCCGGCAAGGTCAGGAGGACGTGGTGCGCAACGGGAATTATTTGCCGCTGACCGCTGAAGTGGTTGCCGAAATGCGCCGGAAGTTGGAGTGAGCGGCGACGCTCGCGAGCCGCAGATTTGGGGCGCTCTGAAAGGTTCGTGAAAGCTTGCTAACGCTATATTCGACGAAACTTGCTCGGAGTACACGGTGCGTCTCAAGGAAATATTCTTCGCGGGTCTCGTTTCGCTCCTCATTGCAAGCGCGGCGCCGCCGCGGCTTGCCGCGGCAGCTACTGCGCAAAGCACGCTCGTCGTAGAGCTTTCCGCCGCACCGGCCGACCGGCCCCAATTGCGATCGCTGCTTGCCGGCGAACAGGCGCAACGCCTCGACGGCTTGCGGCGGCAGGGCCTCCTGCAAGGCTATAAGCTGTTCTTCAATCGCTATCCGGATACGAACCGGTGGGACGGATTGGAAGAGCTCACGTTCTCCAACGGTGCGGCAGCTTCGCGCTGGGCCGCGCTCGAGCGGACGTCGCCCGGTGGTCTGTCGCCGGCCGTATTGCGCTTGGTGACGCACATCGTCGAGACGCCGGCCGAGGGCGTGCGCCGCGGCGGCACGCGCGGCGCGGCGGCGGATGCGCCGACACTCGTGATCCCGTACCAAGTCGTCGTCCCGTCGTCCCAGTATCTTACCTACGTCGACACGTACGTCGCACCGCAGTTCGACGGTTGGATCGCCGAAGGCGTGCTGGATAGTTACGAAATCCAGATGAGCCGCTTTCCTGCCGGCCGCCCATGGGCATCGCTGATTTTGTTGCGCTACCATGACGACGCCGCCCTCGGACGGCGCGACGAAACGACGGCGCTCGTGCGTCGGCGGCTCGCGGAAAATCCCCAGTGGAAGGCCGCGAGCGACAGCAAGGCCACGGTACGCACCGAGCAGGTTCTCTCGGTCGCCGATCAGCTCGCGGGGGCAGAAGCCGCTCCGTGAAGCTCCGTCCGGCGTTTCTGCGCGTACACCGCTGGTTCGGGCTCACGATCGGCCTCGTCGTCATGGTCTCGGCGTTCACCGGCGCCGGAATGGCGTTTCGCAGTCAACTAGACCCCCACGTCTATCCGCAGCTCTTCAAGGCGTCATCGTGCGCGAAGCCGTTGCCGCTCCAGCGTCTGGTGCGGTCGGCGAAAGCCGCTTTACCGAAGGGCAAGCTCGTCTACATTCGCGTGTTCCCGGCTGGTGAGGCTCCCGCCGCCGTACGCTTCACCCACACCGATACGGTGTTCGTCGATCGTTGCACGGGTTTGGTGACCGGCGCCCAAAACCGTTATGCTGGGATCTTCGGTTCCCTGGAATTCATCCATCGGGGTCAATGGTCGCCGGCCGGCGGTACGCTGATGGGTGTTGGCGCGCTCAGCGTGGTGCTGATCTTGGGCGCGGGCGGCGTATTTCTGTGGTGGCCGCGCAACTTGCGCCATTTCGGCCGCGGGTTCGTCATGGACCGGCGCCTGAAAGGGCCCGCGTTTACGCTCGTCCTGCATCGCACCACGGGCGCGTGGGTCGTGACATTCCTGATGCTCAGCGCGCTTACGGGAATACCGAATGCCTTCCCCGGCGTGATTTCAGCGATGATGCGCATCGGCGCGCCGGCGAGCGTTGCGCCGCTCGCGTCGGTTCCACCGGAGGGCGCTCGGCCGAAGCCTCTCGCGCTTGACAAGGTGTGGAACATCGTGACGCGCCTGTCGCCCGAGCCGCGCGAAGTGCTCATCCCGCTGACGCGTCGCGCGCCGACCGATCCGCTCGAGATATTCATCATCGCCGCTGACGCTCCTCACGCGAACGCGCGGACGTACGTGGATCTGGACGCGTATTCCGGAAAAGTCTTGAAGTTCACCCCGTACCGCGAGGCCAGCTTCGGGGCGAAGATCTACTACTTCGGGCTGTCACTGCATACCGGCAAAATCGGCGGAATCGTCGGGGATCTTTGCCTCTTCATCGGCGCGATCGGCGCGCTGGTGCTCGGTGTGACCGGCATTCAGAGCTTCGGCGGTCGCCTGTTGCGGCGTAACGCAAAGCTTGCAACCGCGGGACGTGCCGTTCCCGCAACCGCTCCCACAGCGTCGTCGACGACGGCAAGCTAGAGAGACTAGGACAACGATGATGATTGACATCCCGGCGATAAAGCGGATCACGGCCGTGCTTTGCGCACTCTTCGCGCTCAGCGGCGCTTCACCGAGCTCGGCGGCGCAAGCGCCGCGCGTGGTGATCGCCGTCGACGGGATCGCCGAACCGCGCAATCTGCCGGTCCTCGTCGCTGAACGCCTTGGATATTTCGTCGACGAGGGACTCATCGTCACGTTGGTCGACAGTCCCGCCTCGCCGTCGCCTATCGAGCTCATGAAGGATGGTCGCGCCGACGGCGCGGTGGCATATTTCCACCACACGTTCATGTCGCAGTCCGACGATCATCTCGTCACGCAAGCGGTCGTGCAGATGGGCGTAGCGCCGGGCTTCAAGCTGCTGGTCGCGTCGCGCTTACGCGATAAGGTGCATGCGCTTGCCGATCTCAAGGGCCTGCGCATCTACACCGGCGGTAAGAACTCCGGTAAGACCACGACGGCGAACTGGCTCGCGGCCCGCGGCGGCTTCACGTTGCACGACTACACGGCACTCGCGTTGGCCACCCGCCCCGAGATGGAGCACGCCCTGCAGAGCGGTGATGCGGATGCGATGGTCGCTTCGACCGCCGACGCGGCCCGCTACGTCGCGTCGGGCGCGGCGTTCGTGATGGCCGATCTCTCGTCGGCCGATGGCACGCGGCGCGCACTCGGAGAGTTATATCCGTCGACGGCGCTCTACCTACCAAAGACCTACGTCAGCGCGCATCCGGAGATCGTCCAGCACCTGGTGAATGCGCAGTTGCGGGCACTCGCGTTCATCCGGTCGCACGACGCCGCGGCGATCGCCGCCGCACTGCCTCCCGCGAAAGATCCGGCAGCGTACGTGCGTGTCCTGGCCGAAGAAAAGAACATGTTCGATACGGACGGCATCATGCCGGCATCGGGCGCGCGCGACGAATGGAAAACGATGGCGGCGCTCCAGCCGAAATATGCGCAGATCGACTTCGGCGAAACGTTCACCGACACGTTCGTGCAGCATTCACCGCGGCACTGAGTTCGCGCCATCACGGACGGCAGACGGCCCCGACCGAAGCTAATCGGTCGGGGCCGCTTTTTGTTGCGTCAGGGGCAGAGCGACTGCACTTCTGTGACGAGCTTCGTGAAGTAGTTCACGCCGTTGATGACGGTGCCGCTCACGGTGACGCATGCGCCGACGTCGGCAGGACCGTTCGCGACGTCGACCTTCGGGGGGCCGTACGGGTCCGGGTGGTACGTCGAGCCGCCGATTACGTACGTGTAGGAGACCGCGTAGTAGCCGCTCGGATTGTATGCCTGTAGGTCTTGGATGCGCGAGGTCACGCGGAAGCTCGTGCTCGGCGCCGGCGTACCGCCGCCACCCGTACCGCCGCTGCCGGATCCGCCGCTCAGCGTATCGCGCGCCGCGGAACTG
>JAQBPM010000230.1 GCA_028287525.1 Vulcanimicrobiota bacterium
GAAGCGAAAGCCGAACTGCAAGAGGAAGTCGATTTCCTCAAGCACCCGGACAAGTATCGTGAGCTCGGCGCGCGGATCCCGAAAGGCGTGCTGCTGGTCGGGCCGCCGGGAACGGGGAAGACCCTGCTCGCGCGGGCGGTCGCCGGTGAGGCCGGCGTCTCGTTTTTCAGCCTCAACGCCTCAGAGTTCGTCGAAATGTTCGTCGGGGTCGGCGCGAGCCGCGTGCGCGATCTGTTCGCTCAAGCGAAGGAAGCCGCGCCGGCGATCGTCTTCATCGACGAGCTCGACGCCGTCGGGCGGCGCCGCGGAGCCGGCGTCGGTGCCGTGAACGACGAGCGGGAGCAGACGCTCAACCAGCTCTTGGGCGAACTCGACGGCTTCGACCCGCGACTCAACATCATCGTCCTCGCCGCCACGAATCGACCGGACGTCCTCGATCCGGCCTTGCTCCGCCCAGGGCGATTCGACCGGCAAGTGACGATCGCGGCTCCCGATCGCAACGGGCGCGAAGCGATATTGCGCATTCACATGCGCAAGCTGAAGCTCTCGGACGACGTCAGCGTTCCAATTCTCGCCGCCGCGACGATCGGGATGAGCGGCGCCGATCTCGAAAACCTGTGCAACGAGGCCGCGCTCGGCGCGGCGCGCCGCGGCCGCACCAGCGTAATGATGGCCGACTTCGAAGAGGCCCTGGACAAAGTGCGGCTGGGTGCGATGCATCCGCAGCTCGTCGATCCCGACGACCGCCGCGTCGTGGCGTATCACGAATCGGGACACACCGTCGTCGCATGGCTCACGCCCGGCGCCGATCCCGTGCAGAAAGTCACGATCGTTCCACACGGGCAGGCACTCGGGTTGACCGAGCAGTTGCCCGCGCAAGAGCGGCGCAATCTGAGCGAGACCTACCTGAAGTCACGACTCGCGGTAATGCTCGGCGGACGGACTGCCGAGGAGCTGGTCTTTCGCGAAGTGACGACGGGCGCCGAAAACGATCTGATCCAGGCGACGGGTCTTGCACGGCAGATGGTCACGACGTGGGGAATGGGCAGCCTCGGTCTCCTGGCGTTCAAGTCGGACGAACAACAGCCGTTTTTGGGATACGAGCTCGCGCAAAACCGCGAATACAGCGAAGCGACGGCGGCCCGCATCGACCAGGACGTGCACCGCCTGCTCGACGAGGCCCATGAGGAAGCACGGCGGTGCCTAAGCGCCGCTCGTGCGCAGCTCGATCAGGTCGTCGAGCTGCTCCTCAAGCACGAGACGGTGAACTCCACCGAGCTGACGCAGATACTTGGATCGAGCCGGACGGCAACCACGCCCGGCACGGTCTGATGATTTCGCGTGGATTCTTCGGACGCTGCCGACCGGTTCGGGAAGAGGGCCAAGTAGGTGCGCGGCCTGCGATTCACGGACCGTGACGAGGCGGGGTTCTGGGAGTCGCTCGGCTACAATATGCACGGCGATCCCTGGAAAGAAGAATCGTTGTGCGTGCCCTCACGCCGCGTCCTGCGACGTGAGCGGGGTCCTCGCCCGCGGTAGCTCGCTCATGCGCTGCAACTCAGCGCGTCGCCGAATCTCCAGCGCCGCCGCCACGTCGGCGTGGCAAGTCCAGCCACACGCAACACACCGAAAGCGCCTTCTCCGGCGACTCTTCGCGTCGACCTGCAGGCAACGCCCGCACGTCCGACTCGACTCGAATATCTTGCGTCGACGCCAATGATCTCGCGAACGGCGCACGCTGCCTTTTCGCGTATTAGCATCGCCAATTTTCCAAAACCCGCATCGAGCAACGCTCGATTCAGACCGCTCTTCGCCGCGACGTTACGGCCGGGCGTCGCGAGCGTACCCTTGGCGCTACGCGTCATGGCTCGAACGTCGAGCACTTCCAGGGCGATCACGTCGGCGGAACGCACGATGCGGTCGGCCGCTTTGTGCAACCCGTCGAGCCGAGCGTTGGCTTCCCGTTCCTTCGCTCGCGCTAGCCGCTGAGCCGCCGCGATTCGCGCTGGATCGTGCCGGTTCAAACAGCGTCCGCGAGCATCTTTGATGCTGACCGCATCCAATGCTCGCAGGTGCCCGCAGACGATGCGTCGGAGTCGCTCGCTGTGTCTGCCATTGCGCAGCAACTCGCCGTCGCTCGTGGCCGCCAGAACGTGAACGCCCCGGTCGATCCCCACGACCCGACCGGTCGGGGGCAGTGCCTCAGGTTCACGCCCGCACTCGAAGATCGCCCACCAACGGCCATTCTTCTCCGCCACGAACGCCCGGCCGAAGGCTGGAATTGCGCGCCCTTTGCGCAGAGGAACTGTGCCGACGCCGGGAATCCGGATGCGCTTCTGAGCCGCGTCCAATTTCAGCGCGCGGTCGCCGTGCGGAAACTCTAACTGCTTCCAGCGCGAAGCGGATTTAAATCTGGGATAACCGGCTGTTTCCGAGCGCTTGATACGCCGATAGAACGCCGCAAACGCGAGATCGAGCCGGTGCAGCACCGCGTCCTGACACTCGCGATACACGCTCGCGAATCGGGCGTCTTCGGCACGCAACGCCGTGATCTCGGCGTACTGCATCTTCGCCGTGATATTGATGCCGCGCGCTTTCCAGGCGTAGCGGCGCTCATCGAGCAACGCGTTGTAGGCCTGGCGGGTTACGTCCAGCATGAACCGCAGCCGCTCTTCCTGAGCAGCTTTCGGATACAAGCGAACGCGGTGCATCCAGCGCATCTCGTTGAGATTATCGCCTCACTATGCCATACGCATGGCACGATTCAGGGCGAGGACGGCGCACTGCTTGAATCGAGCACCCCGAGCAGCGTACGCGCTTCGGCTGCGCCTCCGGACTGCTGCGCCACGCCGATAGCCAGACGGGTACCCTGGCGGCGTTGCTCACGTCCTGCTCGCTACCATGGCTTTGACGCACGGGCGTGGTGCTGCGCTGTCCCAGGTGTCAAACTGCGATCGCGCGGATCGTGGAGACCGACACCGCCATCTATCTCGACGCACGCGGCGCCGCGTACGTCCGCCTGGCGTCGAAAGTAGACTCCTGAACGAAGGGTGAAGACGGAGTCCGTGGATCTCACGGGGCTTCGTCTTGCCATCCTGGGCTCGATCTCGTGGCCGACGCCGCCGTCCGGATACGGCCCGTGGGAGCAAATCGCGTACAGCATCGCCCGCGGCATGGCCGCGCGCGGCCTCGACGTCACGCTCTTCGCAACCGGCAACTCCGAGAGCCCGGGGAAGCTCGCGTCCGTCATCCCCGTCGGGTTGAACGAGGATCCCGCGCTAAACGGCGACGTCAGCATCGAGCTGCACGTTGCATCATGCTTCAAGCGCGCGGCGGACTTCGACCTCATCCACAACAACTTCGACTGGAAGCCGCTCCTGTACGCGCTGGCCACGCCGGCACCGCCCGTGCTGACCACCGTGCACGGATTCTCGTCGCCGCCGATCTTAGGCGCCTACTATGCCGGCGCGTCGCGTTCGTTCTACTGTTCGATCAGCGACGCCGATCGCGACCCCGGGCTGTCGTATCTCGCGACGACCTACAACGGCATCGATCCGAACGCATGGACGTATCGCGATCGGCCCGGCGACTATCTGCTGTTCCTCGGGCGCTTCCACCCGGAGAAAGGCGTGCACCTCGCGATCGCGGCGGCGAAACGCGCCGGCGTGCGCTTGAAGATCGCCGGCATCCCGCAGGACGACGTCTACTTCCGCGAACAGATCTCGCCGCACGTCGACGGCGACGCGGTGCAGTTTTTCGGCCACGTGCAAGGCGCGCTGCGCGACGAGCTCGTCGGCGGCGCGCTCGCGCTCGTCCACTTGACGACGCGACCGGAGCGATTCGGCCTGACGCTGATCGAAGCGATGGCGTGCGGAACGCCGGTGCTCGGCGCGCGGATGGGTTCCATCCCCGAGATCGTCGTCGACGGCGTGACGGGCTTCTTGTGCGACGGCGCCGACGACGCGGCGGCGAAGGTTCCGTTGCTGGCCGGCCTCTCGCGGGCCGCCTGCCGCGCACACGTCGAGGAAACGTTCTCGGTGGATCGGATGGTGGACCGGTATCTCGCGGCGTACGCCGGCGCGCTGACGCAGCGCGTGCCTCCGCCGCCGACGGCCGAACAATTGCGCTGGCGCGCACACGATTGGTGGGACCGGCCGATGGCGTTTACCGACAACCCGCCGAAACCCGTGCATCCGATCGACGTTTCTTCGCTCGGGTAGGGACAAGCAACCGCGTGCCGTAGCATGCGAGATGCGCATCCGGACCTTCCTCGTTCGCGCCGCCGCGTGTGCCGCGACGCTGTCGCTGCTCGCTCCGCCTGCCGCCCGTGCGCAGGACACCGCGCCGTCGCCGGCGCCTTCGTCGTCCGCCGAGCCGGCGGTCTCGGATGCGAAGTACGCCGATGCCGTAGCGCGGATTGCGCACGACGCGCCGGAGGCGATGCGCCGCCAGCGAACGCCCGGAATGGCGCTAGCGCTGACGGATCGCACGGGGACGATCTCCGTCCTCACGTTCGGCAGCGCGAACCTCGAACGCAACGAACCGGTGACGCCGGCGACGCGCTTCGGCATCGGTTCCATCACGAAGTCGATGACGGCGATCGCGCTGCTCGAAGCACGCGACCGCGGCGCGTTCGATCCGCAAGCACCGGTCACGCGCTATCTGCCGTGGTTCAACGTGCACACGCGCTGGCGCCCGATCACCGGTCACGACCTGCTCACCCACACGAGCGGGTTGCCCGACGGCGGACTCGGCTTCGGCGCACCGCTCGATACCGTGCTGCTGCGCGATCAGTGGACCGGCTATGCGCCCGGAACGCACTGGACGTATTCGAACGTCGGTTACGAGACGCTCGGCGCGATCGCCGAGGCGATCGACCATCGCTCGTGGAGCGCGATCGTGCGCGACGGCGTGCTGGCGCCGCTCGGAATGACGTCGAGCGATACCGATTGGACCTTCGACACGCTGGGACGAGCTGCGACCGGATATCTGCCGTTCGCCGACGACCGTCTCCCCGATCCGCGTCATTGGACGCTCGCCCCCGCGCCGGCGGCCGTGTTCGTCGATCCGGCCGGCTCCGTGCTCTCGACGCCGGGCGACATGGCGCGCTACGCGCGCATGATCCTGGACGGCGGCGTGCTCGACGGAAAACGCATCCTCTCCCCGTCTTCGTACGCACTGCTCACGCGCGCCGCGGCGAAAGCCGGCGGCAACGTTCCCGGCCTGTACCAGTCGTACGCGTACGGGCTCGCGGTCGCGAAGCTCGACGGCGACACGGTCGTCGGTCACACCGGCGGGACGACGCCGTTCGTCGCCTGCATGGAAGCCGATCTGACCACCGGCTTCGCCGCCGTCGCGTTGACGAACATCGGCGCCATCGCCGAACGTCCGTGCGCGATCGTCGAACACAGCCTGCGCGTGCTCCGCGCGTCCGCGCAGGGTAAGCCGCTTCCGGCGCTCCCTTCAGCGCCGGATCCCACGCAGGTGAAGCACGCGGCGTGGCTGGCGGGAACGTACCGCACCGCGTCGGGCGACGCGGCTCTCGCGGTCGTCGCGCCGCAGCCGAACCAGTTGGCGCTGGTGGTCGACGGAACGCGGCACCCGCTGCTCCCCGCCGGAGGCGCGTTCTGGACCGATATCCCGCGCTATCAGTACAGCGGGCTGCGCTTCATCCCGAACCCCATCACCCATCGCGCGGAACAGCTCGTCGCCGAAGGCCGCTGGTACGCGACGGCCGCGTATCGCGGTCCCAAACAGTTCCCGCATCCGCGCGCATGGGATGCGTACGTGGGCTTCTACCGTACCGGCGGCGGCTTGGGTTCGCGTCCATACGATCTCAGCACGCGCGTGCAGCTCGTGAAGGGCGCGCTCGTGCTGGACGACGGCACGCCGCTGACGCCGCTCACCGACGGCTCCTTCCGCATCGGCGGCGCCGCGTGGTCCCCGGAGCGGCTGCGCTTCGACACCGTCATCGGCGGCAAAGCCCAACGCGCATTCTTCAGCGGAACCCCACTCGGCCGCGTCCCGATGCCCTAATCTCGTGTCACGGAGATAATCGTTGTCACCCTGAGCTCGTCGAAGGGCCCCCGTCACGCATGGTGCCGCAATGCAACGTTCGACGCGCGGCACCGGTGGTGACGAGGGCCCTTCGACAAGCTCAGGGTGACACGATTATCTCAGTAACACGATTACCGCACCGCGGCTGCGCGGTCGTCGATCCAGTGCAGGACGTTGCGGCCGCGTTCGGCTTTTTCCAGGGCGTCGTCGACGGTTTCGCCGAGGACGGTGAAGTGGGCCATCTTGCGGCGCAGCGCCGCGTGCGCCTTGCCGTAGACGTGCAGTTTGAGCAGCGGCTCGCGCAGGAGGTCCTCGATTCCGCCGAGGGTGTCGCCGGCGCCCGCGCCGAGCACGTTGACCATCACCGCGGGCATGAATTGCAGCGGCTCGACCAGCGGCAGCC
>JAQBPM010000238.1 GCA_028287525.1 Vulcanimicrobiota bacterium
GCGTCGCCGATACGGTGAACTTCGATCACATCAAGCGCCACTATTACATGACGCACGACGAGATCAACCCGACCCGCATCGTGCCGATCGGTCCGCAGCAGGACCTGGCCGCGCCGCACGGCCGCGAACGCCTGACCTAGCTCGCGTCAGTCCGAGCCCGACAAAGAAAGACCCGCTGCGATGAGTTGCATCATCGCAGCGGGTCTTGGTTAGGTCACGCGATGGGTCTAGTGTGCGAAGAACGAGGCGGTGTCGACGTGGAATGTCCCGATGACATCCCACGATCCGACGTGGATCGCATTGGGAAACAGGAACGGCGCGCCCTGCGGGATGGCATGGTAGTCCGAGTGGCGCAACGCCAGCGTGAAGCCCGGGCTGAAGCGTTTGCTCAGCTGGTACGTCAGCGCGCTGTTCCAGCGATACGGGAAGACCGCGTTCTCGTAGAAGTTGAGCGCGCCCCAGCGTTCGTTGAGCAGCAGCGTGACGCCGCGCTTCGCGTCGATGGGGGTGATCATCGAGACGCCCTGGGTGGTCTCGTAGTAGCGGTTCTGCTGGGTATTTTCGTCGACGTAGCCGATCGTACCGTTGGCTCCGCACGTAACGGACCGCGGCGGGGCGACCGTCGCGGGGCACAAAATGCCGACGTGATGGTCGACGTTCTGCACGTCGAGCGTCTCCGAGAAGATGAACGTGCTGTTCAAGAGCTCCTTGAACGGCTTGGTCGTGTAGTTGAAACCGAGGTAGGCGAAGTGGTGCTCCTGCGAGTTGATCGAGGCCGGGAACGGGACGGCGCTGACGCCGGACGCGTTCGAGTTCCAGACGCGGTGGCGGAACGAGTCGCCGAGATCGACCGACAGGTAGCGGTTGAACGTGTACAGCGCGTGATACTGCAGGAGAATGTCTCGCGAGTCCGGCGAACACACCCGAGCACCACCTTGAATCACGCACTCCAGCGGCTGATTGATGGTTCCTTCGGTGATGCGGTCGAAGAGCAGGTTCAACTTTCTCGTGACAGGGATGCGCACGGTACCGCCGAGATCGAGCGGGTCGTAGCCCTTGACTTGCGAGTTCAGCCCGTAATATGCGGGCTGCGTGAACGTGGCTACGAAGTCGATGACGGGCAGGTGCGAGAACGGCGCCGCGGTCGGCGCCGGCCGTGGCGCAGGCTTTGCCGTTGGTGCCGGTGCTTGCGCGACCGTGCCCGGGGCGAGGGTCTGCGGCTGTGCGACGGTCGTCGTCGCGGGTTGAGCGGCCGCGTCGGCCGCGGCGGGTGCGGTAACGGGCGCGGCCGGAACGGTCTGCGCGAACGCCGCTACGCTGGTGCCGCACATCAGTGCGGCCACGGCGAGCGAAGTCCGCACCGTCCGCCGCATGAGCGCCGCTCCGGGCGCAAAGGCTATGCGAGGTGTCATTCGCGGGGTCCCCTCCCTAGTGAGTGACAAAATGACGATAACTCTGGTCTAAGGTCCAAGGCATGGCAAATCGTCTTCCGATTGAACCGACGATTTCGATCATGAGAATTGGATTATCAGGTCAGAAGGTCCGCCTAATTTTTGAAATTTAGTTGCAGGCCGGTATATTCGGCTCGCAACCTACTGCGGTACGAACGCACGCGGAGGCAAGTTCATTGCGCCGACGGGGAGGGCGCTGGGCGCGGATTCGGGGCCGCTGACGCCCGCGGCGCGGCCGTCGGGGCCGACGACGGAATCGGAGACGCGGGTTGGGTCAGCATCACCGGCGAGCCGCTCGAGACCGCCTCGCCGGACTTCAGGTCCATGTCCACTGCCGCGGCACGGGCCGTCGATTGCCCCTCGGTGAGCACGACCGCGCCTTCGAGATGGAGCTTCCGGTGCTTGCGGTCCAGCACCATCGTGTCGGCGGTCGCACTCCGAATGTCGCTCTCGTACCGCGCGTGGCCCACGGCCTTGTAGGTGTCGGCTTTGCCGTCGACGTCGAGCTCGTCGCAGGTCAGCGTAGCGGGAGCCGCGTTTTTGCCTTGGAGGCTCCCCGGACCGCCCCGGTCGTGGACCTTGACGTTGCCGCGCATGATCGCGGCGCCCGTCTTCGTGTTGCCCTCGGCCCGCTCGGCGACCGCGTCCAGACCAGGCCGCGTGATGCGAATCGGGGCGTCGCTGGCGAACGCCCCCGTGTCGACGTTGTAGCGCAGCGCGGTCGTCTCGAGCGTGTAGTAACGTCCCGCGACGTGCGCGGACGGTGCGGCAGCCGTCACCGCACCGGCGGCGCAAAAGGCGATGGCGGCCGCCGATGCCGCCGCGCGCCGCCGCGCCATCACGCGGGCGGACCTTCGAGCGGAACGGGCGTGAGCAGGGGGGCACCGTCGAGGAACGCCAGCAGATTCTGCGCGGCCAGCATCGCCATGCGGGTTCGCGTCTGATCGGTCGCGCTGCCGACGTGCGGGGTGATGAGGACGTCGTCGCGGCCCTGCAGAGGATGGTCGGGCGGCAGGGGCTCGGGGTCGGTCACGTCGAGCGCCGCTCCCGCGATCGTTCCGCCATCCAGCGCGCGCAGCAGCGCGGCGGTATCGGCGATGGCGCCGCGCGCGACGTTCACGAACACCGCGGTCGGCTTCATCTTCGCGAACGCGGCGTCGTCGAACATCCCGCGGGTCCGCGGCGAAAGCGGGACGAGGACGACAACGCAGTCGGCCTCGGCGAGGAGCGCGTCGAACGAGCGATACGACGCACCGGTGCGGTCGTCGTCGTCGCGCGGATGACGATTCGAGTAGATCACCCGCATGCCGCTGGCGAACGCGCGGCGCGCGATCTTCGGTCCGATCCCGCCGAAACCGATGATCCCGAGCACAGCTCCTTCGAGGTCGGTGCCGAACGGAGCCTCAGCCTTCATCCAGCGGCCGTCGCGCACCCAGTTCAGAGCGCGGCCGAGCCGCCGCATCCCGAGGATCACCAAGGCGTACGTCAGGTCGGCGACGGCTTCGTCGAGCGACCCGCGCGAATTGGTGAGCGCGATGCCGCGCTCGCGCAGCGCGGCAAGGTCGACGTTGTCGTAGCCGACCGATACGGTCGCGACGATGCGCGCCGCGGGCGCCTGCGCGATCAGCGCCGCGTCGACCGGAACGCCGGAATTCACCAGCAGGCCGTCCGCATCGCCCAGCGCCGGCTCCCACCGCTCGCGCGGCTCGCCCGAGAGGTCGACGAGGCCGGCGCGGGCGCGCAGCGCCGCCAGCACCGCAGCCGGAACGCGCGCCAGGACGGCGAGTTTCGGCCGTTCCTCGGACACCTTACGCGCGCGCGTTCGCTACGGCGTCGGCGATCGCGGCGCCGACCTCGCGGGTGCCGGCGGTTCCGCCGATTTCGCGCGTGCGCGGCCCCGAGGTGAGCACCGATTCGATCGCCGCCATCACCGCCGCCGCGGCGTCGGGATGCCCGAGGTGCTCGAGCATCATCGCGCCGGACCAGATCTGACCGATCGGGTTGGCCACGAATTTGCCGGCGATGTCCGGCGCCGAGCCGTGGACGGGTTCGAAGAGCGAGGGAAACTCGCGCTCCGGATTCAGGTTGCCCGACGGCGCGATCCCGATTGTTCCCGTGCAGGCCGGACCGAGGTCGGAGAGGATGTCGCCGAACAGATTCGAGCCGACGACGACGTCGAACCAATCCGGATGCTGCACGAAGTGCGCGGTGAGGATGTCGATGTGATACTGGTCGCTCCGCACGTCCGCGTACTCCGCGCCGATCGCCGCGACGCGCTCGTCCCAGTACGGCATCGTGATCGCGATGCCGTTCGATTTCGTCGCCGAGGTGAGGTGCTTCTTCGGCCGGCCGCGGGCGAGCTCGTACGCGTAACGCAGGATGCGGTCGACGCCTCGTCGCGTGAAAACGGACTCCTGGATCACCATCTCCTGCGGGGTGCCTTCGAACATGCGCCCGCCGACCGACGAGTACTCGCCCTCGGTGTTCTCCCGCACGATCCAGAAGTCGATGTCGCCCGGATTGCGGCCGGCGAGCGGCGAGGTGATCCCCGGCATCAGGCGGACGGGGCGCAGGTTGACGTATTGCTGGAAGCCACGCCGCATCGGGATCAGCAGGCCCCACAGCGAGACGTGATCGGGCACGTTCGGAAAACCGACCGCGCCGAAGTAGATCGCGTCGTGCCCGCGGATCTGCTCGAGACCGTCCGCGGGCATCATGGCCCCGGTAGCCGCGTAGCGTTCGCAGCTCCAGTCGAACTGGTCCCATTGGAAGCGGATGCCGTGCCGCGCGGCGACGGCGTCCAGCACGCGAATTCCCTCGGGGAGCACTTCCTTGCCGATGCCGTCGCCCGGGATCGTCGCGATGCGATACGTTTTCATGTGGCCGGTAGTCTGCCTTATTGAGACGATTTGGGGAGAAAGCCGAGCGAGATCCACGGCACGAACGCGATGATGAGCAGGCCGATGATCAGTGCGATCATGTACGGCATCATCGGCTTGACGACGTTCTCCGGATTCGACTTCCCGATCGCGCTCGCGGCGTAGAAGCCGATGCCGAGCGGCGGCGAGAACAGTCCGACGCCCATCGCGAGCACCGCGACGATCGCGTAGTGCACCTCGTTGATCCCGGCGGCTTTCGCAACCGGGAAGAGGAGCGGCCCGAAGAGGACCATCGCGGGGATGCCTTCGAGCACGGAGCCCAGGACGATGAACATCACGATGGAGAGCAGCATGATCCCGACCTTGCCGCCCGGCGCGTGGCCGAGGATGTCGGCGAGCTGCTGCGCGAAACCGGATTGCGTGAGCGCCCAGCCCATCGCGGTGGCGGTCGCGATGATCAGCAAGATCGCGCCCGCCAGCGAGACGGTGTCGACCAGCGTCGGCATCAGCGTGCGCCACTTGAACTCGCGGTAGACGAGCACGCCGATCAGCAATGTGTAGATGATGCCGACGACGCTGACCTCGGTCGCCGTCGCGATGCCTTCGACGACGAAGTAGCGGATCAGCAGCGGCAGGGCGAGGCCCGGGACCGCGTACAGGAACGTGCGGCCGACGACCGCCCAGCCGGCGAAGGTTGCCAGCGTCGCGTTCGCCTTCTTCGCATAATACAGCGCGACGAGGATCAGCAGGATCGAGCACACGACCGCCGGCAGGAGCCCGGCAGTGAACATGTCGCGGATCGAAACGCCGGTGACCGAACCGATGATGATCAGCACGAGGCTCGGCGGGATCGTCTCGGCCATCGCGCCCGACGTCGCGAGCAGCGCGATCATCGAGGGCCGCTTCTCGCCGCGCCGGACCATGTCGGGGAACAGCACCGGCGCGACCGCCGCCATGTCGGCGATCTTCGAGCCGGAGATTCCGGAGACGAGATACATCGCCGCGACGAGCACGATCGAGAGGCCGCCGCGGAAGTGGCCGACCAGACTCGCCAGCGCCTCGACGAGCCTGCGAGCGATCCCGGCCGTCTCCATCAGCAAGCCGAGGAAGATGAACAACGGAACCGCGAGCAGCACGAGGTTCGAGATCCCCTCGTCCATGCGCCCGACGACGGTGTTGAGGGGAACGCTGGTCGTGATCGCGAGATAGCTCAGCGTCCCGACGCCGAACGCGAACGCGATCGGAATGCCGATCGTAACGCACGCCCCGACAAGCACGACGAAGAACAGCACGAGATTGAAGTTGCCCAGGCCCGCGAACGCGCCGCGTCCGAACCA
>JAQBPM010000247.1 GCA_028287525.1 Vulcanimicrobiota bacterium
GATCACCTTGTCGAGTTCGATCTCACCCGACACTGCTTGCGAGGCCTTGACCACCGTCCCGATGTCCAGCTGCTCGACGGGCGCGTCGATCGTCGCGGCAGGCGCAGATGAAGCCGATCCCTCGCCCGGGTGTGGGTAACGCTGGTCGAGTTGCCGCACCTTGCCGAGTGCGCCCCAATGCAGATAGCAACCGCGAGCGGCTTTGAGATGGGCGTGCCCGGCGGTCGTCAACCCGAGGGCAACAGACAATTCGGCAGCAAGCTCGTGGGCCAGCCCCTCGATCTGGACGAAGCCGCTCTCGCGAGCCAACACAATTGCCGCTTCGTACAGGCGCATTGCATCGACGTCACGCCCTTCGAGGCGCGCAATCTCGGCCGAGACGAGTGCGTACTTGTCGGCGAACGTCGGCGGATAGGTTTCGGCCCACTCGCGCAGTTGTTCCCCATGCGCCGTCAGGAGTTCGCGCCACCTGTTCTGCTCGTCGGCTGAAGCGTTCTGATAGAGCGCCGCTACCGTCAATGCGGCGTAGGAGAAGTAGTCGAGCAGCTGGATCTGAGCGGCTGCGGCGGAAAGGAGCGGCTTCGCTTTGTCGGCTGCCGCGAGAGCCTCGGCGTAGTCGCCCGACAGGAACCGCGCCTTCAGTTTCAGGATCCAGTAGTAGCAGATCATCATGGCATTGCGATCCTCGGTCAGTTGCGCCTCGAACGTCGCCTCATCGAACTGCGCGTCGCTGAAGGTGGAGAAGGTCGCGGTCCGGCCCTGCATCGTCGCGATGAAGCGTTGCTGGCTGCGGACGATGTCCACGGCGTCGCCGAACTTGGCTTCCAGGGCGAAGTCCAACGCCATCTCCGACTCGCGCCATACCGCGTCGAGTGGATCGTTCCGCAGCAGAAGGCCAGTGAGAGAATTGTACATACCGTAGCAAGCGAAGGTCAGATCACCCGTCTCAATCGCGGTGCGAAAGGCTGCCCGATTGAAATCGATCCCCGTTGCGATCGGCTGCGTCCAGAACGCAACCGTTCCCGTCGCGAGGTAGACCCTCGCCTGGTAGGCGATAAAGCTGTGCTTCTCGACCAGATCGCATCCGAGCTTGGCGAAACGATACCCCTCACTGTAACGGTGAAAGACCTGGCCGAGGATAAACCCAAGATACGAGCAGCCGTTCGCGGACGCGCCGCAGACCCCGTGCTGCATGCTCATCCGCACCATGCGGCACGCGAACAAGCACAGTAAGTGAAAGTCGGTAAAGTATGCGGGAGCAGCAAGGCCCGAGAGCACCTGCATGGCGGCCTGCATTTCCGGATCGGTCGTCATCGGCAGATCGATCAGGCTCTCGATCGGGCGCCGATCTAGGGTCTGCCAGACCGTCTCGGATTCGGCCTGGACCTGCTCGAAGCTCGGGTGTGCCGGCAGGTCAATGCCGAACAGGCGCAGGCACGTGAGCGCGCTGTCGACCGCTTGCGGGTGTTCTCCCTTCAAGACGTGCAACTGGACCTTCAGGCAGGACGCGTCCGCGAATTCGACGTTCGAAGCGGCGCGCTGCAGCAACACCACGAGAAGTTGCTCGGCTTTTTCGAAGTCACCGCTCAGAAGCTCGCACTCCGCGCGTTCGAGCCAGAGGCTGAACGTCAACTCTTGCTGGCTGTCCCAATCCCTTTCGTCCAACAACTCCATGCCGGCGGCAAAATACGCGCGCGCCGACGCATAGGCTGCCGACGCCTTGGCCTTTCGTCCGGCACGCAGATCGATCGTCGCCACTTGCGCTTTCTCGTCCCGGTCGATCAGCCGCCCAGCGACACGATTGAACTGGTTCGCCACGTCGAACAGATGCTCGGCGAGCTGGTCCGCCGTCATGCTCGCCAGCAACACACGGCCGATGCGCAGATGGAACTCGGCGCGGCGCTCCTCGGGAATCAGTGAATACGCCGCCTGCTGAATGCGATCGTGCAGGAACTTGTAGGCGTTCTCATCTCGGAACACGAGTCCGGCGTGGACCGCCTCCAAGAGCGCGGTGTCGATGGCGTCCTCCGTTTCTCGGAGAACGAGGGTCAGCGTGGCGATCTCGACGACATTGCCCAGGCACGCGAGCTGTTTGAGGGCGTCCTGTGTGATGGAGGAAAACCGCTTCAGCTTTGCGGCCATGAGTTCCACCACGTTATCGGTGTAGTTCTTGGCGCGGATGCGAGCGATGTCCCATTGCCAGCCGAGCGCGACTGCGTCGAACGCGAGCAGCCTTTCATCGGCGAGCGCCGTGAAGAACTGGATGGCGAAGAACGGATTCCCCCCGGTCTTTTCCTGTACGAGTCCGGCTAACGGCCGCGCGCGCTCCGGTTCGCAACGCAGGGCGTCGGCGATAAGTCGGCCGGTATCATCGAGCCCGAGCGGCGCCAGCACGATCTCGTGGACCGTCGCGTCGGCGGCGCGGATCGCCTCGAGGGCATGCAGCAGCGGATGCCCGGGGCCGACCTCGTTGTCCCGGTACGCCCCGACCAGCAGCAGATAGCGCACCTCGGCATCCGTGATCACGGACTCGAGCAGCTCGAGCGTCGCCGTATCAAGCCATTGCAAATCGTCGAGAAAGAGCGCGAGCGGGTGTTCCTCCCGCGCGAATACGCCGAGAAAGCGCCGGAAGACCAGCTGGAAGCGGCGCTGCGCGTCCTGTGGCGGCAGGTGCGCGACCGCCTGCTGCTTTCCGATCACGAGCTCCAGCTCGGGGACGAGATTCACGATGAGCTGACCGTTGTCGCGCAGCGCTTCGCGCAAAGCATCGCGCCACCGGCTGAGCTCCGCATCGCTTTGCGCCAGAAGCGATCGAATGAGGCTCTGAAAGGCTTGCGCAAGAGTGGCGTACGGGACGTTGCGTTTGTACTGATCGAACTTGCCGGACGCAAAGAGCCCGCGCGGTGGAACCAGTACCTTGTGCAGCTCGTGTACGACCGCGGACTTGCCGATCCCGGAATAGCCGGACACGAGCACCAGCTCGGGCGTGCCCGTGGCTACGACATGGTCGAACGCCGCGAGCAGGACGTCGATCTCGCGCTCCCGGCCGTACAGCCGCTCCGGGATCAGCAATCGATTCGATGCGTCATCCGCGCCGAGCGGGAACGGGTCGACGCGTCCATGCGACTCCCATGCGGTCAGGCAACGCCGGAGATCGGCCTCGACGCCCGCGGCAGTCTGATAGCGCTCCTCGGCGGTCTTTGCTAGCAGCTTCATCACGATCGTCGACAGCGGTGCCGGGACCGCGATCAGTCGTTCGCTCGGCGGGAGCGGCTGGCGCGCGATGTGGCAGTGAACCCATTCCAGCGGATCGGTCGCGGTGAAGGGAAGCTCGCCGGTGAGCAACTCGTAGAGGGTGACCCCAAAGCTATACAGATCGCTGCGGGCATCGACCGAGCGGTTCATGCGGCCGGTCTGTTCCGGCGCCATGTAGGCGAGTGTTCCGGCGATCACCTCAGGCGCTTGGGGATTGGGACGCTCGCGCGGAATGCGGGAGGCGATACCAAAGCCGGTCAGCCAGACGCCGGCGCTACGCAGATCCACCAGGACATTCGCCGGCTTGATGTCTTTATGGACCAGACCCCGGTCGTGTACGCGCCGGAGCGCGCGCGCAAACGCGATCGCGATGCGGAGAACATCCGAGAGTGCCAAGGGTCGACCGATCAGTCGATCGAGCGGTTCGTCACCGGGATCCTCGAGCACCAACGTCATCCGGTTGTTGTGGCCGGAGAGTTCGACCGGCCGCGCAGCCCACGCACCATCGAGTTCCGCTTTGAGCGCATACTCATGTTCGAGCCGTTTGAGGGCCGCGGGCAAGCCGTCCCGAGCGGTGGCGAGGAGTATCGGCGTCAGGCCGTTCCCGGAGCCCCGGCAAAGCGTGACGTCACCCTGCCGCAAGGGCGAGACCGCATAGCCCGAAAGTTCCACCGCGATGCCCTCCTAATCAGGGCTCCATTGGTACGGTGATTACCTTCGACTTTGCTTTCGCAACATCAGCCGTCGGCAACGGTGTCCTGGTTGCACTGAGCGCCGAATGCGTCATCGACGGTTTTGCACGACGTGACAACATGCGCTAGGCGGTAAGGCAGCGTTTCGTCACGGAGGTTCTGCGCAGCCGACGGCATGCTCGGCCAAGGTGCCGTTCAGCGCAACGCGACGTGTTGGCTCGCTGTCGAGTAATGATGCATCATCCACCGCGTGGAGGGCAAAGCAATGGCGCTTCAGGTGCCGGCCGCGAAACCGATGCGGGACCGTTCCCGAGGTGGTAAGGTGAGCTGTTGGGCCGTGAGCCTGCTTTGCTGCGCTGTTGTCATGCACGTCACCGGTCTCCAAGCTGTAGCTGATCAGCCTTGTGCCGATGTCATCACAAATTCGCAGCCGCACCCGCCACCACAGCCGGTACCGCAAGCGCCGCCTAATACGGTACTGCCGCCCACGGCAACCCCTGTCCCGACGGCCACTCCGCTTAGGGATGTAACGGTCCCGCCGCAAATCCCATTTTCGCGGCTTAGCTTTCCGCGCTCAATCGACTATTCGTTCATCGTTGGCACGTCATGGGGCATCGCTGATCGAGGAACGCCATCGAAAATGGGGCTGCCCGGAATTCTTAGTGGCTACCTGGTACTCCCACTGTCGCCAACGACCGCCCTGCAGTTGTACCATGTCGAGGCATCTTCGCAGCCCTATGGGTTCCACGGGGGCGTTCCGTTGCTCTTACCATCCGGAAAGCAGATTGGTTCGGTCGATCTCTCGCAACGAGGTAACAGTGCGGTCAAGACCAATCTCGAGCAGGTAATCGTTCGACAGTCGCTGTGGGGCTCGGCGATCGACAACCTCGAGTATGGGTTTGCGTACCAACATTTTTCGGGCGGAATTCCAGGTACCCCGGATGCGTCATTGCAGTGGACGACGCAGGCCGGCGTGCAGACTGCCTACTCGGAATCGCAATACGTCGCGCAAGGATTCGAGTACTATCACTACTTCCCTAAGGCACGTGTCCTTAGCTTTCTAAATTTCGGCTGGTATCATCCTATTTTCGGCCGGACGCAAGTCAACGTCGCCCCAAATAATTGGGAATTTGGGACGAACGAGTTCTTCCAATGGGAAGCAAAACACAACATATTCCTGGTGGACTTATTTTCGAGCCGCGAGCTATACAGCGCCTCTATGCCGTTCCCTCAAAGAAACATTAACAATCTCTACGGCTTCTGGATCCGCGGACCACACCGAACCGTGTTGCAGGTTACCGTTATCAACAACGTCACGACGCGACAACAACACACCGGGCTCGCTGCACTGGTCTGTGTCAATCCGCCGACATGTTCCACTTTTGCGTCCCTGCTCGGCGCTGCGCACTCAACTACGTTTCAGCTCGGTATCGGCATCGGTGAGCCGACGTTTGCCACCTTCTGATCCGCGGCGCAGAGACCCGATGCCAATCGTACCCGCGCTCGAACTCCATGGAACGAATCACAAACTTTTGGCTGTTGCAATTCCGCTACCCGCCGCGGTTGCGGGGTCGCAGAATTTGAATCCGCGACCCCGCGCAGTAGTTAGCGGTCCAGCGTGACGACGACCACTCCCTCGTTTGCGCCCGGTGTCGACGTAGCGGTGAGCCTTGACGATCTCCGCGTTCGCGCATCTTCCGTACGACCGGGTCAAGGTGATGGCCCGCAACCTCTTCCCGACCTCGCTCGATCCTGCGCTCGCGCAGCCGCTGCTCGACTTCTAGTACGGTTACGGTCTCATCGAGCAACCGGTCGTGACGTCGACGCTCTTCTGGAAAGGCGCGACGCGCTAAACCGGCCGCGGCCTCCATCGCACCATATTTGGGTAAAGAAGCGTTCCCGGCCGTCTCCCTGGTCGGCACGCTCCTCCACGGAGGTTGCATGAAAGCATTATTGCTCACGGTCGCGCTGGCGTCCGTCGCCGGCGCTTCGGTATCCGCCAGCCCCGCTGACGGGCCGTTCCTCGCTGAAAACAACGCTGCGATGGCCAAGATGATGAAGGCAATGGACGTCAAGGCAACGGGCAATGCCGACAAAGACTTCGTTGCGACGATGGTCCCACACCATCAGGGCGCGATCGACATGTCGATCGCAATCCTGCGATACGGTCACAACGAGCAACTCAAACGCCTTGCGCAAGAGATCATCGTGACGCAGCAGCAAGAAATCGCGGCGATGAGACTCGCCCTCAGCGAGCCGCTCCTCCCGTCCGTACCGGTTCCCGATCAGCCCAGCGCTCCCGCTTCGACGCAAAACCCCTCGATGTCGCATCAGATGCAGATGCATTAGGAGCACGATCGTGAGACGCTTTCTCTTTTTAGCGCTCGCCGCAGTTCTCGTTGGCGGAGCCATTCGCACCGCGCACGCCGGACAGGCCCCGTATGCGGCTTCCGCTCCGGATATTCCGGTTAGCAGTCGTGACCGCGTCTACTCGGCCGAGCAATTCTCGAACACGGTCTCCGTCACGGATCCGTCGACGAACCGACTCCTCGGCACGATTCGCTTGGGTGATCCCCAGCCCGGCAATTTCAGCCCGCTGTATATCGGACAGGTGCTCGTGCATGGGATGGGATTCTCGCCGGACAATCGGACGCTCTCCGTCGTCTCGATTGCGTCCAACTCCGTGTCGTTCATTGACACGGCGACGAACAAAGTGAAACACGTCAGTTATGTCGGCCGCTCACCTCACGAAGCTTTTTTCACCCCTGACGGCTCCGAAGTCTGGGTGACGGTGCGCGGCGAGAACTACGTCCAGGTTCTCGACGGAAAAACGTACGCCGAAAAGACGCGGATTACCGTTCCGAACGGTCCCGGAATGCAGATCTTCTCGCCCGACGGCAAGTACGGATACGTGTGCTCATCGTTCACGCCGGAGACGGAAGTCATTACGGTAGCTGACCATCGGATCGTCGGGCACGTTGCGCAAGCGAGTCCGTTCTGTCCGAACATCGCGGCGACGCCCGACGGCAAGCAGGTCTGGTTCACCCTCAAGGACACCGGTAAAACCGAAGTATTCAACGCCCAGCCCCCCTTCAATGTGCTCACGACGATCACGACAGGCCCAATTTCCAACCACGTCAACATCGTGCGCAATGCGAACGGCCAATTCGCCTACATCACGATCGGCGGGCTGAACGAAGTGAAGGTCTTTCGCACCAGCGACTTCTCACAGGTGGCAACGATTCCGGTCGGCGTCCTACCGCACGGCATATGGCCCTCTGGTGACGGAACACGCGTCTACGTCGGACTCGAAAACGCCGCTGGCATGACGGGGATCGACACATTGACCAATAAGGTCATCGCGACCAACCCTATCGGCCAGGCGCCGCAAGCGATCGTGTATGTCCCGGGCGCCGTGCCGGCCGGGCCAGGGACGATCGGGCTGGAGCCGCTTGGTGTTGCGGGTCAAGCAACACACTTTCGCCTCGTGTCGCGCGCTAACAAGTCCGCCGCAAGCGGCAAAGCGCCGACGAGCCTCTCGCTCTTCGATCAGGGGATCGTGCAGATT
>JAQBPM010000261.1 GCA_028287525.1 Vulcanimicrobiota bacterium
AGCTGCCGTTCCCGCCGACCGCCGCGCAGGCGCGCGTGGTGGCCGAGATCTGGCGCGACATGAGCCGCACGGCGCCGATGAACCGCCTGCTCCAGGGCGACGTCGGCAGCGGCAAGACGCTCGTCGCAGCCGCAGCGATCGTCCTCGCGCATGCGAGCGGCGCGCAGTCGGCCATAATGGCGCCGACCGAGATCCTCGCCGCGCAGCACGCCGCGAAGCTCGCGCCGCTGCTGCTGCCGTTCGGCGTCACGGTCGAGGCGGTGTTCGGCTCGCTCGGCGCGCGCGAACGCCGCCGGGCCGAAGACCGCATCGCTTCCGGCGAAGCGGCGCTCGCGGTCGGCACGCACGCGCTCTTGACCGAGAGCGTGACGTTTCGCGAACTCGGCCTCGTCGTCATCGACGAGCAGCACCGCTTCGGCGTGGCGCAGCGCGCGCGTTTGCGCGCGAAGAGCGGAACGCCGCACACGCTCTCGATGACCGCGACGCCGATCCCGCGCTCGCTCGCGCAGACGCGTTTCGCCGACATGGACTCGTCGATCCTCGACGAGCTGCCGCCGGGCCGCACGCCGATCCGGACCTTCGTCCTGCGCGAGAGCTACAAAGAGCTCGCGTACGATTTCGTGCGCCGCAACGTCGAGCTCGGACGGCAGGTCTACGTGGTCGCGCCGGCGATCGACGCGACCGAGACCGCGCTCACCGGCGCGCTCGCCGAGGCCGAGGATCTTCGCACGCGCGTCTTTCCGGATCTGCGAGTCGACGTGCTGCACGGCAAGATGCCGGGCCGCGAAAAGGACGCGGCGATGGATCGTTTCAAGCGCGGCGAGACCGACGTGCTCGTCGCGACGACCGTGGTGGAGGTCGGGGTCGACGTCCCGAACGCGTCGGTCATGATCGTCTTAGATGCGAACCGCTACGGCCTCGCGCAGCTCCATCAGCTCCGCGGCCGCGTCGGGCGCGGCGTCGCCGAATCGTTCTGCATCCTGATCGCTCCCGACGACGCCGGCGAGATCGAACGGCTCGACGTGCTCGAACGGACGACCGACGGGTTCGAGATCGCCGAAGCGGATCTCCGCATTCGCAAGGCGGGGCAGCTCGCCGGGACCCAGCAGGCGGGCGACATGGCGCTCATCGGCGACATCGTCGACGACTTCCGCATCTACGAGCAGGCCAAGACCGCCGCCGACGAAATCGTGCGCGCCGATCCCGACTTGCGCGAGCCGGAGCACGCGCCGCTGCTCGCGCTCCTGAGCGAGAGCGCCTCCGCGCGCGCGCTGCTGGTGACGGCGTGAACGATGGGCGAGAGATCGGCATCGGCTTCGATTTCGATCACACGCTCGGGGTCGATAACGCGCTCGAACGCAAAGCGTTCTACGCGTTTGCGGAGGAGCTCGGCTATCGGCTCGATCCGCACGACGGCGTGTGGCCCACGCGCATCGAGGAGCTCCTGACGGAGTTCCGGGCCGGTGAGGTCACGCTCGAGCAGATGATCGCGCGCTTCGGTGATGCGCTCGCGGTGCGCGATGCCGATCCGGAGCGTTGGCGCGCGCTGTGCTACGCGCTCGTCGACCCGCTGGTCCGACCGATCGATGGCGCGCGCGAGCTGCTCGACGGGTTGCGCGCGCGCGGCATACCGCTGGCGATTCTGACCAACGGCTGGTCGCCGCTGCAGCAGAAGAAGATCGAGCGCGCCCTCGGCCCCGGCGCCGTCGAGGAGATCCTGGTCAGCGATCGCATCGGAGCGGTGAAGCCGGCCCCTGCCGCGTTCGTCGCCCTGGTCGACGCCCTGGGCGTCCCGGCGGAACGGGCATGGTACGTTGGGGACAATGCGCGCGGCGACATCGGCGGCGCCCTCGCCGCGGGCCTGCGGGCCGTCTGGTTCGATTGGGAAGGTCAGACGTATCCGCCCGACCTCCCGCCGCCGACGCTGCGAATCGGCGCGTTGCGGGAGCTGGAGACGCTGGCCCAGAACACCATCGCCCCATAACTCATATGGGGACGCTCACGATCACCGGTGGAACGCTCCGCAGCCGGCGGGTACCGATTCCTTCGGGCCGCGCGGTGCGACCAACGCCTTCCAAAGTCAAGGAAGCGCTGTTTTCGATCCTCGGTCCACGCATCGCCGACGCCCGCGTGCTCGACCTCTTCGCCGGAAGCGGCGCGCTCGGATTCGAGTCGCTTTCCCGCGGCGCGGCGCACGTCACGTTCGTCGAGCGCCATCGGCCGACCGCCGACGCGCTGCGCGCTGCCGCGCGGGAACTCGGCGTCGATGCGCAGGTCGCCGTAATCGCTGCCCCGGCCGAGCGCGCCGTGCGGGCAGTCGACGGCCGTTACGACCTGGTGTTCGCGGACCCGCCGTACGCCGAGCCGTATCCGGCGAAGACGTTCGCGACGCTGCGCGAGCGGCACGCGATCGACCCGGCGACGACGGTCGTCTACGAGCATTCATCCCGCGACGCGGCTCCGGCGGATCCCGCGATGCCCCTCGAGCGCGCCGAGCGCTACGGCGAGGTGGCGCTCGCGTTTCTGCGGCCCAGCGAGGAAGCGGCGTGAACGGCAACCCGAGCAATCCGCATTCTGCGGTGTATCCCGGTTCGTTCGACCCGCTCACCCGCGGTCATCTCGACGTCATCGAACGCGCAGCGCAACTGTTCGATCACGTGCTCGTCGCCGTAGTTGTGAACCCGCAAAAGCGGGAACCACTCTTCACGCTCGACGAACGCGAAGCGATGATCCGCGAGGCGGTTGCCCATCTGGGGAACGTTCAGGTCGATCATTTTCGCGGGCTCTTGGCCGACTTCGTGCGCCATCGCGACGGCACGGTGATCGTCAAAGGGCTGCGCGTCGTCTCCGATTTCGAGAGCGAGATGGCGACGGCGCTGATGAACCGCTCGCTCTCCGCCGTCGACACCGTGTTCCTGCCGAGCGACCCGCGCTGGTCCTTTGTGAGCTCGACGCTCGTCAAAGAAGTCTATAATCTCGGCGGCGACGTCGCCGCATTCGTTCCGCCCGCCGTCTTGCGCGTCATGCAAGCCAACCGTCCCCCGCATCCCGTCCCGCCGAACGTCAGCTCGTAGCAGTAGGAGATCAAGACAATATGTCCGTGTATCGCGTGATCGACAAGCTCGAAGCGTCCGTCAAGCAAGGAACGGTGTTGCCGCTAGGCTACCGCATCGTCAGCGAGGAGCGCATCCTGGAACTGATCGAGAAACTGCGCGCATCGCTGCCCGAAGAAGTCGGCCGGGCCCGCACGATCGCCAAGAACGGCGACCGGCTCGTTCGCGAAGCGCAGGAGAAGGCGCAAGCGATCGTCGTCGAGGCGTCGCAGGCGCAGTCCCAATTGCTCGACGACAACGAAATCGTCCAGCGCGCGCGCGCGACCGCGGAGTTCGTGCTCCGCGAGGCGGAACAGAAAGCGCTGCGCGTGCGCGAAGGCGCCGACGCGTACGCCGCGCAGGTCCTCACCGACCTCGACGCGCGCCTCTCCGGCGCCCTCGGCTCGGTCAAGAAGGGCATCGACGCGCTCGCCGGATCCCGCGCCGCCTCAGTCGCCTCGTCCGCGCAGTCGGCCACCCTCGCCGATGCCGCGGCGAAATCCAAGCGCGCCGCCTTCGACGCCCAAAGCGAACACGCCACAGCAGAGTTGGAATCGGTCTAAAGTCACCCTGAGCTTGTCGAAGAGCCCCGTCACCAATAGTGCCTCGCGATCAACGTGAGTCGCAAGGCACGGTGCGCGACGAGGGCCCTTCGACAAGCTCAGGGTGACAGCGCGATTAGGGCGACGCGATGGTTGGTGTGAAGCCGAGGTTTTTTACCAGGAACGCGTAGCGGTCGGCGACTTCGTCGATGATCTTTTCGGTTGGGCGGCCGGCGCCGTGGCCGGCTTTCGACTCGACGCGCAGCAGGATCGGCGCGTCGCCGGCTTGCGCGTGCTGCAGCGCCGCGGCGAACTTGAACGAGTGCGCCGGATACACGCGGTCGTCGTGGTCGGATGTCATCACGAGCGTCGGCGGGTAGTGCGTGCCGTCCTTCACGTTGTGATACGGCGAATACGCGTAGAGATACTTGAACTGGTCGGCTGAGGCTTCGGAGGAGCCGTAGTCGGTGACCCAAGCCTTGCCGACGGTGAATTTCTGGAAGCGCAGCATGTCGAGGACGCCGACTTCGGGGATCGCCGCGCCGAAGAGGTCAGGCCGCTGGGTGATGGCGGCGCCGACCAGCAGGCCTCCGTTGGAGCCGCCGTTGGCAGCGAGCTTCGCGCTCGAGGTGAACTTCCGATCGATCAGCAGCTGCGCCGCCGCTTCGAAATCGTCGAAGACGTGCTGCTTGTTCGCTAAGCGCCCGGCGTCGTGCCAGGCGTCGCCGTATTCGCCGCCGCCGCGCAGCGTCACGACCGCGTACGAGCCGCCCATCTGCAGCCACATCGCGACGGCCGAGGAGAAGTACGGCGTGATCGAGATGTTGAACCCGCCGTAGCCGTAGAGGATCGCCGGCGTGCTGCCGTCGAGGGGCAGGTCCTTGCGATGGGTGATGAAGACCGGGATCTTCGTGCCGTCCTTCGACGTGGTGAAGATCTGCTCGGTCACGAACGGAGCCGGATCGAACGCGATCTTCGGCCGCACGGCAATGGTGCTCGCGCCGGTCTTCGTGTCGTACTTGTAGATCGTCGTCGGATACGTGAACGAGGTGAACGAGTAGTACGCAAACCGGTCCGTGCGGTGCGCGCCGGGCAGGCCGCCGCTGCCGATCCCGGGGAGATCGATCGTCCCGACGGCGCGACCGCGCAGGTCGGTGATGCGCACGAGTGAGTGCGCGTCGTGCAGATAGTCGGCGTAGAAGCGGTTGCCGATGAGCGAGACGCCCTGGAGCGGGTCGGCGCTCTGGGGGACGATGTCGTGCAGCGCGTGCTGCGGGTCGGTCAGGTCGACGTAGGCGAGACGGCTGCGCGGTGCGTCGCGGTTCGTCTGCACGTAGATGCGGTTGCCGTCATCGCCGACCACGTCGTAATTCACGTTGGGGTCGAGATCGTAGATCTGGCGGAACGCCGAGTCGGGCTCGTCGCGGCGCTTCCAGGAGAGGCTGTTGCCGTTACCCTTGCTGCGGAAGAAGAAGACGTAGCGCTCGTCCTCGGTCGCGGCGGTGCCGACGAACTGGTCGGGGTGGGCGGTCGACGCGTAGACCAGACGATCCGCCGACTGCGGCGTGCCGAGCGTGTGGAAGTACAGCTTCTGCACGCCGAGCGCGCTGAGGGTGGCGTTCCCGGATTGCGGCTTGTCATAGGCAGCGTAGTAGAAGCCGCGCCGTGCCACCCAGGTCGCACCGGAAAATTTGCTCCACTCGATCGTGTCCGGCAGATCGCGGCCGGTGGCGACGTCCTTGACGTGCCACGTCTGCCAGTCGGATCCCGACGACTCCGTGGCATACGCCATATAGCGTCCGTCACGGGTGAACGACTGGCCGGCCAGCGCCACGGTCCCGTCGCTGGCGAGCGTGTTCGGGTCGAGCAGCACGCGCGGCGTGCCGTGCTCGCCGTCGCGCACGTACAGTACGCTCTGGTTCTGCAGGCCGCTGTTGCGGGTGAAGAACCAGAACGTCCCGTGGTGGTACGGCGCGCCGACCTTCTCGTAGTTCAACAGTTTGCGGAACGCGTCGCGAATCGCGGTGCGTTGCGGGATCGCGTCGAGATACGAACGCGTCAGGTTGCCTTCTGCTTTGACCCACGCGGTGGTCTGCGTCGCGTCGACGTCCTCCAGCCAGCGGTACGGATCGGCGACGGTCGTCCCGAAATAGGTGTCGGTCACGGTTCCGCGCGGCGCCGCCGGATACGTGAGCGCGGCAGCGAGCGCAGGCGCGGCAAACAGTAGGGCTACGACGGCAAAGACAACTCGGCGCAAGGCGGGACTCCTCGGATCGATGGTTAGACGGGTGGCGCCTGCACGCCGTGAGCGAACGCTTCGAGGCGCGCGCGATCGATGGATCGGACGCGGCCACGATCGAGTTCGACGGCGGCGGCGTTCTTGAGCCGGATCAGCGCGCGCGCGGCCATGTCACGGACCGTTCCGGCCGCGGCCGCGATCTGCGCTTGCGAGAGATTTTCGACGCCGGGGAGGCCGGGGGCCATGCCGACCGTGGCCGGCGCGTACGACATCAAGAACTTCGCGACGCGCTGGAGCACGTGCGCGAAGGCGAGGTCGGCGATCGTGTCGATCGAGCGGCGGCGCGCCTGCGACGCCGCGGCGAGAAAGCCCAGCGCGAGCTCCGCGTCGTTGCGCACCGCGTGCAGCACCGCTTCGCTCGGAACGAGCACCAGGCTGCAGTCGGTCAGCGCTTCAGCGCGCGTCGTGGCGCCGCCGCCGTCGAACGTGCCCGACTCGTTGAGCGGATCGTGCGTCAGACGCTCGCCGAGCGCGTGCGTTTTGCCGTCGGGCGAGAGCAGCGTGTAGACGACTTTGCCGGTGCGCACGAAGCCCAGGTACGGCCACATCTCGCCTTCGTCGAAGATCGTCTCGCCGGTGCGATAGGCGCGCTCGGTCGCAAGCGACGCGAGTTCGCCGATGGTCGACTGCTTGGCGTTCGAGAACGGAGCGGTGTGCGAGAGGAACGTCGCGGCGTCGGCGCGCTCGTCGATGCGCTCGAGGCGTATCGTCCAGCGGCCGCTGCCGAGATTTCGCGCATCCCACGAAAAACGTCCGGCGCGGTACTGCTGGAACTCGTTCCGAAGCGAGCGCGGGTCGCTCTCCTCGTGCAGTTCCAGCGTCCCGCCGACCGGAAGCTTGTCGAACGCGTCGAAAATTCGCGCGCTCCTGTTCTGGGCGGGCAAAGTGCGTGCGTCGATTGTGACAGACGCCGCGCGGGCGGTGGGCATCGGTTGG
>JAQBPM010000264.1 GCA_028287525.1 Vulcanimicrobiota bacterium
ACGCCGTACCGGTCGAGGATGTAGCCGATCGGGATCTGCGAGAACGCGTACACGACGAAGAACGCGCTGCTCAGATAGCCGAACTGCTCGGGCCCGAGGCCGAGCTCGTCGTGCAAGGGCTTCGCCGCGACGCTGAGGGCACCGCGATCGATGTAGTTCACGAGCACGCCGAAGCCGAGGATCAGCGCGATCCCCCAGCGGAGGTTCGTCACGCGTTCGGCGGGAGCGATGATGCTGCGTTGCAAGCGGGGGACCTCCTTGGGCGGTTGATTTCCTCATTTCCCCGATACGCCGCGGCCGCTAAGATACATCGCGCCCGGCGCCGAAGGTCCCGGCGGGATGAAACGTACGCCGTTGTGGGTCTTCGTGGCTGCGGTCGGGATTCAGATCGCGGCCTTGGGGCTGTGCATTTGGGCGATGGAAGACTTCGGGCATCTCGAGGACGACGCCGACGCGGCGCCGGAGGCGAAGCCCGCGCCGCCCGTACCGGGCGTTCTGAACCCCGCGCCCGACCTCGTCTCGGCCGACGTCGCGTTCGCGCGGCAGCCCGCGCCGGCGCCCGCCGCACAGCCGCGGGCGCCGCTGTTCGGTCCCCCGCCGGCTCGCATGGCCGAACCCGAGTCGGACTTCGGCTTCCTTACGGACGATGCCGACACGTCGAGCCAGCTGCTGCGCGGCGAAGCGAGCGGCCGAACGGTCGCCTTTGGTTTTTACGCTGACGGGAACATTCGTTTCGTGGACGTCGACGGCGGCCGATACGCCGGCAAAGCGGACAGCGCCCGCGCGCGGATGCGCGAGATCGAGGGAACGCGGGCGTTCACCGTTCAGATCGGCGTCGCCGCCGACGGCCGCCTTCAGGCGACGTTCACCGGCGGACTTCACGATACCGAAACCCTCGGGTTGGAACCATTGGTCGGACGGAGCGTCGCATGAATGTCTTAGATCGTCTGGATACGACGCTGCGCGTCTTCGGCGGCGCACGGTTGGAGGGAAGCGTCGAGGTCCAAGGCGCGAAGAACGCGGCCCTGCCGATCATGGCCGCCGCGCTGCTGGCGCGCGGCAAGGTGACGCTGCACCGCGTTCCGCGCATCACGGACGTCTCCGTGATGTGGTCCCTGCTCGAAGCGCTCGGCGCTCGGGTTGCGCTGCAGGGGCGCAACTCGATCACGATCGACGCGTCGAACGTCAACAAGTATCGCGCTCCATATACGCTGGTGCGCAAGCTGGCCGCATCGTTCGACCTGTGCGGGCCGCTGCTGGGGCGGTTCGGCCGCGCCGAGGTTCCGCTGCCCGGCGGGTGCGTGCTCGGCACGCGCGCGACCGATATGCACGAAGCCGCGTTCCGCGTGCTCGACGCCGACGTCTCGGTCGCGCACGGGTACTTGATCGCGAGCGCGCGTGACGGGAATCTCTCCGGCGGCGAGATCGAGTTCCGCATGCCCTCGGTCGGCGCGACCAAGAACGCGATGCTCGCCGCGGCGACCGCGCGCGGCGACACGATCGTGCGCAACGCGGCGATGGAACCCGAAGTCGTCGACCTGGCGAACTTCCTCATCGCGATGGGTGCGAAGATCAAGGGCGCGGGCGGGGACACGCTGCGCATCACCGGCGTGCGCGAGCTGCACGGCGTCGAGTACTCGATCATCCCCGACCGCATCGCGACCGGGACGCTGATGCTTGCCGGCGCGATCACGCGCGGCGACGTGACGGTGAAGAACACGCGTCCGGACGATGTCCTCGCGCTGCAGGTCGCACTCGGCGAGTGCGGCGTCAAGGTCTCGAACGGTGAGGACTGGATCCGCGTGCAGGCCGAGCACGTCAAGGGCGGGACCGACGTCGTAACGGCGCCGCATCCCGGATTCCCGACCGACCTGCAGCCGCAGATGCTCTCGTTCCTCTGCACGGCGCCCGGCGTCAGCGTCGTCGAGGAGTCGATCTTCAACGCGCGCTTCTCGTACGTCAACGAGCTCGTGCGCATGGGCGCCGACGTGCGCGTCGCGATGGACAACAACACCGCGCTGGTCAAGGGCGTGGCGTCCCTCTCCGGCGCACCGGTCGAAGCGCCCGACATTCGCGCCGGCGCCGGCCTCGTGCTCGCAGGGCTCGCCGCGGCCGGCGAAACCGAGATCATCGGCCTCGAGTATATCGACCGCGGCTACGAACGGCTCGAAGAGACGCTATCGTCGCTCGGCGGACAGGTGCAGCGCTCCAGCGGCATCATCCCGTTCAGCGAACCGACCGGAACTTTCGAGACGAGCGCCTACCCGAGCGTCTGAAACACCGCTTCGGAGCGGTCGGTAGAAGCGGGATGATCCGTTTTTCGACCGTGCGCGCTTTCGCCGTTGCCGCGGCCGTCGCCGCGGGGTTGGCCGCGTCCGGCGAACCGGCGCGGTCGGCGCCGGTGCCGGACGACTTCTCGCTGCCGTCCGGTTCGACGACGATTCCTTTTGAGCTCGTCGACAACCACGTCGATCTGCCGGTGACGATCAACGGAAAGGGCCCCTTTCACTTCATCTTCGACACCGGCGGCGCGAACTTCATCGACTCCTCGCTCGCGAAGGAATTGGGGATCAGGGCGTCCGGCAAGGGTGCGATCGCAGGCGTCGGCACGGGCACGGCGCCGATTCAGTTCGGCAGGGTCGAGACGCTGCAAGTCGGCGACGCGACGCTGCACGACCAAGCCTTCGTGGTCGGTCCGGTGCGAGACGGATTCGGCGTGTCGAGCGGGAAGCCGGTCGACGGTTTGATCGGTTTCGAAGTGCTCTCGCGCTTCGTGACGACGTTCGACTACGGGAAGAACGAGATCGTCCTACGCGCGCCCGGCAGCACGCCGCCCCGCGGAACGACGATGCCGTTCGTCTTCAACGGAACACACGTCGAGATCCCGTGTGCCGTCGATACCTTTGCCGGCCGCTGCACCGTCGACACCGGGAGCCGCAACGCGCTCACCGTGCTCTCACCGTTTGTGGCCGCGCACCCGTCGATCGTCCCGCCGAACGCGACCGCGATCGGCGCGGACGGCTTCGGCATCGGCGGTGCGGCGCTCGGACGTCTCGGCCGCACGACGCTGCACATCGGAGAGTTCACGATCCCCGACGTCGTCACCGATTTGAGCACGCAAACGAAGGGCGCGTTCGCCGACCCGCACGTCGCCGCAAACATCGGCGCCGGCACGTGGAAGCGCTTCGCCGTGACGTTCGACTACGCGAATCACATGATGACGCTGGCGCCGAACGCGAACTACGCCGCGCGCGAGACGTATGACCGGTCTGGAACCTTTCTCATCATGCGTGACGGAAAGATCGTCGTCGCCGACGTTCGGCCGGGCACCGCCGCGGCCGATGCCGGGCTTGCGAATGGCGACGTGCTGACCGCTGTGGACGACAAGGATGCCCCCGGGATGGGTCTGGCTGCGATCCGCGACGTCTTCCGCGGGCCGGCCGGAACCGTGATAGCGCTCGCCTTTATCGCCAAGGACGGCAGCGCGAAGACGGCTGCGCTCAGGCTGCGCGACTACGTATAAGGCGGAAAATTCGGGCGGAAATTTCTTCCCAGAAAACCGCGCCTGCTCGCCATGAAAGGTTGGCGAAAGGTTCGGTCCTTACAATCCAATGAAATTTCCTCGAAAGGTAACCGCGTGCCGAAGAAAATCGTTTGCAGCGCGATGTTATGCGTTTTCGCG
>JAQBPM010000267.1 GCA_028287525.1 Vulcanimicrobiota bacterium
GAACGATGGTCGCCGGCGCGACGATCGCCGCGAGCCTCGGCGCAACGGTCCGCTTCGATCCGAAGCATCAGCGCGTCGTCGTGCGCACGCCGGGCGTCGTCGTCGCCGGCGCTGCCGACGACGAGCCGTAACACTCTGCTGCTAGTCGCGATCCCGTCGCGGTGATCTGTACCGCTGGACCGATCGTGGCGATCGCGCAACCGGTCGGGCCAGCGCATTATCAGGAAGGGCGTGTGAGCTCGCCGACGGCACGACGTTCTCGATTCAAGGTGATGCGCGCGATGCGGACTTCCGCAAGGGATTGCGCAAGGGCGACCGCATCGAGATCTGTTTCGGGCCGTCGCGGAGATGGGCCGATCAGCCGCCGACCGCGCGCGAAGCGTGGGCCGTGCGCGTGAAAGACGGCGAGTCGTTCACCACGATCGGCGGACCCGGCAAGAACGCGCGCATCTCGCGCTAAGGCTGCGTGCGCGGCCGTCGGTGACCGGGTTGCTTTTCATCGCGCGAGACCGAACAGGAAGCCCGAGATCAGCTGGTAAACCTCCGCGAACAAAAAGTCCGAGTGGCTGCCGGAGAAGCCGCCGGTCGTGTAGATGCCGCTAGTGACCCGGTATTGATGGACGGGCAAAAGATCGGCCACGACGAGCCGATGCGTGCTGTCCGCCAGACCCGTTGCCGTGAAGCCGTGCGCGACGCTCACCGCGTCGGCACCGCCGAACGTTGTGATGGTTGCGGCGGTGGGACCAGACGCGCCGAGCGCGGCGCGCGGCGTGCCGAAGAGGTTCGCCAGTTTCCCCGCGAGCGGATACCAGGTGCCCAGCGCGCGATCGAGCGACGAGTTCGTGATGAGCATCGCAGCGGCAGCTTCGAGACGTCGAGCGCGCGGTACGCGTCGGTCGACCAGCCGTGCGAGTACACGTAGACGTCGTCGAATCCAAGCGGCGTTACCGCGATCGCCTCTTGCACCACGGCGACCATGTCCGTATCGAAGATGATCCCGTTCTCATTGATCGGAACGGTGATGTAGTGCGACATTGCGGATACCGTTCTGATTTGCATGGACACGTATTCCAGGCATTTCTTCCTGCTTCTACGCCGCCGGTTTCACCGCGAAGTCATCTTCGCGGCCAGTGCCTTCGGCTCCACAGGCTGACGCGGGTGAACTCTCCGCGTATCGTGCGAGGTTGCGCGCCGCGTTGACATCGCGGTCGTGGGACGTGCCGCACGATATGCACGTCCAAGTTCGCTCGGCGAGCGCCAGGAACTCGTTCTTCGCGCAGCACGTCGAGCAGAGTTTCGAGGATGAGAACCATCGGTCGGCGACAACGACCGTCGAGCCCGCCACCTGAGCCTTATACTGCAACCGCCGTCGAAACTCGAAGAAACCAACATCGGCAATCGCACGAGAGAGCTTCCGATTCGCGAGCATGCCAGCCACGTTCAGGTCTTCGATAACAATGGTTTGGTAGCGAGTAAGCGAGGTCGTGAGTTTATGCAGCGCGCAGACGCTGCTGGCAGGTACGAGCGGTCTTGCGTTGAGCGAGACGACGGGGCGGCTCGTCGTTACCGTACTCGGATCGTTATCGCCGCACGTGGTGGAATTTTCGAGCACGGCGAGCGGCAACAGCGTGCCCTTGGCGGCGATCGGAGGCGTGTCCACCGGACTGCTGCGGCCTGCGGGCGTCGCGGTCGATGACGCGGGCTCCATCTATGTCGCGAATACCGCCGCGAACAGCATCACCGTCTATGCGTCGGCGGCGCTCGGTGATGCCGTTCCGATCCGCACGATCCGCGGCCCCCACACGGGCCTGAACTCACCCGTCGCGATCGCTATTGTTGCGAATTAGCGTCGCCCGAATCGTTGTCGTCCCCCCACTCGCTCTGCGTCGGCGCGCTGTGCCCAATGCTTTGGACGTGGAACATCTTGTCCGGACCGCGGATGCCCCATAACACGACTTGCCTGTTGATCGGTAAGACGCCCACCTGTTGAAGCGCGATCGCCTGCGACATGTCGAGCAGCACGATTTGCCCGTTGCGCTTCTTCAGCGAAAGCAAGTTTTTCGTCAGATCGACGCCGACGAGAATGCCGTAAATTCGCTTGATCTGGGGAACGGGAGCCGCCTGGGCGCCGGCGGGCACCGGCGTCGCCGCGAACGGCAATGCCGTCGCGACGACCGCAGGGAGCATGAGTGCCGGAACGATCTTGGTCATGAATCGCATACGATTCTCCACTGTTAGAGCCCAAAGACGGTGAGGGTCGACGAACCGCCCACGTAGGCCTTACCGTTGGCGACGAGCGGTGAGATGAAGGGGTTGTGGTTCGGGTTGTTCCAGCTGCCGGCCGAATGGCTGAAGAGCGGTGAAGCGACATTGCGTGCATCGTACGCTTCGAGCACCAACGGGTTGGAGCGCTCGATGACCCAGAGCAGCCCCGTCCCATCAGTCAAGCCGTTCGATGTCACGATCGGCGACGATCCGCCGTACCCTCCGATGGTGCTGCTCGCCGAACTCTGCGCCAGCGACGATCCGGTCAACTTGAACGCACGGACTCGATCGTTGTCGGTCTGATAGTATACCCACGGCCCGCCGGGACCGCCGAAGTATGCCGGACCACCCCATACGCCGTTTCCGCTGTCTTGGTAGACCTGAACCGCGCCCGGGTTGCCGGGCCCTTCGCCGCCGAGGCTGCTCTGGTGCAGGAGAAAGAGCTTCGAGGCTTTGCCCATCGCGACGGCGAGATCGTTCGGAAGCAGCATGACGCCGCCCGACCCGAAGTCCAAGTCATTGACGTTCAGATTCGAAAAGTCGTCGGGCGTGAAGAAGCTGCTCACGCCGGAGAGATCGCCCGGAAGCTTGATCACGCTCTCGCCGAAGTTTTTGCCGGTTGTGTTAGCGTCGTACGCGCCGTTACCGGTCACGGCGAAGATGTTTCCGTTGCTATCTGCCGCCGGGGCGAAGCCGCCTCCCCAGACCGACGCGAGGAAGTTGCCGTCGGGCGGCACGTCCTCGGCGGTGATGAACGCTTTCATCAGCCCGAGCGAGGAACTGAAGCGCATGATCCAACCCCACGAGGTGGGCTGGTGATGGTCGCAGTGCGAGCCGAAGGCGACGTAGAGCGAGTTGTTCGCCCACATCAGGCCGGCCCGATTCATTTGGTTGTGGTTGACGAAGTTGACGCTCGTACCGTTGCTGAGCGTCGCGCTCGCCGCGACGGTCACCGACGCCTGATCGTTGCCGGTGGCGACGTCCATGGCATGGAGTATCGTGTGGATGACCCCGGTCGAGGGCATCGTCGCTGCGACGACGTACATCGTCGCGCTGGTGCTGCTCGCGCGGACGATCACCGGTGTCCCCGTGATGCCGTACTGCGGCTGAATGTCGAAGCAGCCGATCTCGCTGCTGGACTGCGGCGGCCCCAGATTCTTGTGCCACAGCAGCGCGAACGTGTCCGCATCGAAGGCGTAGACGCTGTCGCCCTCGGTGGCGACGATGACGATATTGTGCATCACCCCGCTGATGGGAATTTGGGAGACGTACAACGGCTGGGCGAGCACGTCGCCGTCGAGCGACAGCTGCGTCTTCTGGGTCATATTCTTGACGTTGGCGGCCGTCAACACGGTCTCGTTCTGGTTCCACCCGCTTCGGAGATTATCGCTGTGGTAGGTGAGGTAATCCCCGGCGAGAGGAGCCGGCGTGGGTGTCGGCGCAGCGGCGGCTTGCAGTTCGATCCCCTCCACGATCGAATGATCAACGACGTTGGTGAAGACGATGGTGATCTTTCCCGTCGCGTCCGCAGTTGCCGCGAACGGCGCCGTGGCGAAGGCCTTGTACCTCGCGCCGGTCGTAGCGAAGATGTCGAAATTGGTCAATACTTGCGTGCCATTGATGCTGACGTTGAACACGCGTTTGCCGGCGGCGCTATACACGTATTCGCAGAAGTGCAAGCGAACCGTATAGGCGCCGCTCGGCGTCAAGTTTGGGAGGATGTAGCTGAAGTTGCCGTAGCGGCCGTGCTGGTAGACGCTTTGCGGTGCGGCGTTCGTGACACCGCTGGTATTGATGGCGACGGACGTTCCGCCTGAGACCGTCCCGCCGCTGAAGTCGGTGTCCGCGACGTAATGTGGGGGACCCGGTGCATCAGGGCCTCCGGCGGAGATGTACAGGGGAACGCCCGCGACGACGGCCGCCGCTTGACGCACCGCGCCCGAAGCGTCCGGCGGCAGAACCGCCGAACTTCCGCCGCCATGGTGACAGCCTGATGCCGCCGCGAGCGCGAGAGCGATCATGATGCAGCGAAACGCCGAGGTCGGAACTGGCGACGCTGACCAGTCTCTCCGATGCATAAGGACTCCCCAGAAGTGAGCGTGTGGTCTAAGTGCGATAATCGTCTGGTAGGCTGTCGTACGCGTCGTGCGTCGTTTGACGCCGCCGCAGTGCGGAGAGGCCGGGTGAAACGCTCCCAGACCTCCCCACCTGTGGCGACCGCCGGCACTGCGGCGAGCGGCACTCCGCCGCCAGCGGTATCGGGGGTGCGGGAGCTGCAGTGGGAGGCGGCGGCGGCGGCAAAGGCATGTAGCGCGCCTGCGCAAGGGCGGGAGCGTGCCACCTCTCCAGCGCGTCGCGAGAAAGGGGCCGAGTCGACGCCGCCGCAACGGCGCCCTTAACCGCCTCGTGCGCCCGACGGGCGTCCACCCCAAACGCCCGCTGGACGAGTGCAAACATCTGCGTCGAACGCCGCGCATACCAGCGGACGGCGGCGGCGTTCCGATCGGCTGCGAGCTGAAGGTTCTGCCCCGCCATTACCGCGTACGCGTAGGACGGGGTGCCGGGCTTCCACGCCTCGTGCCCGTACTCGAACGTCGCGTGAAGGCGAGGATCGAGCGTTTGATGGACGAGCGCCGCGAACTGGTAGATGTACATGTCGGTCGCGCCGACGGGAAGCGTGAACCAGGGATCCTTTCCGGTTGCGTTTGCGAGCGCGACCATATATTCCGGCGCGACTCCGGCCGGCGCGACCTGCGTCGCGCGCGTCGTTGCCGGACGGCCCGGCCAAACCGCCGTCTCCACGAACGTGTCGCCGTGCATCCAGTCCTTGAAGCGCAAGACGTTGAACGAGCGCAGCGCCTGCAAAAAAAGCGGGTGGAACGGTGAACTCGCGTACGTTTGAGCGAACCCTGGCAAGACGAGCCGGACGTCACGAAGCGGATCGCTCGGATCCGTCGCGGTCACGCGCATACGGATCCCCGCGGGTCGCGGCACGATGCGCAACACGATTCGCCCTCGCGACCGCGCGATGACGGCAGCTCCCGTGCCGTTGAAATCGAAACGCCCCTTCCCGGCATACATGAGGGTGTAATCGCCGGCGGGATATGCTGCGCGAGGGTAGAGGACGGTCTCGGCGACCTGACCCGGCGCGAGGAACCGTACGTTGCCGGCGCGATCGAGAACGAGCGGATTCCGGCTGTACCAGGGCGCAGCTTGCTTCATCGCGTCGACGAAGATGACGCCGGCTCCCCGTCCCGGGACGATGTCGCGTACGTCGGCGGCGGCCCGGTACGCGACGCGGGCCTCTGCACGCTGCATCGTGACGGCGGGCTCTGCGGAGCGCCCGCCGGTGTGCGAACATCCTTCGGCTGTCGCTACGAACACGACGCAGGTCAGCATCGTGCGAAGTGCTGACACGAGAACCCCCGAACGGGATAAGACGCGTTTTGGGAAAAGCGGGGGCGCCCGCGTGCAGTGGTCGCCCGCCGCCAGTGTGCCTCAGGCGGCGAGTCGCGCGAAACGGACTAAGGTCGCTTCAACTGCGGCGAAGTCCCGGAGGCCTCCGGGACTGATGGATGACGCGGTTCGGTGTCACCACCGCTTTCGGTGGTTTTGCGCGAGGCGCGCGTGCGATTACGTCCGGCATCGGAGTCGCGCGGACATCAAGAAGCAGCGCTCGCAACCGGTCGAGCGTTGAGCTGCGTGGGGACAGTTCCTCTGGCAGTTTATTGCGCTTCGGGAAGCCAGCCGAGGACGCGCGCGGTCATCTCCGTGCGGTTCTGGGATTCCGTCTTGACCAGCAAACGCTTCGTATGCCATTCGACCGTCGTGCTGGAGATGCACAGGGTTCGCGCAATCTCCGACGACGGCGCACCATGAATGATGCACGAAAGCAGCTGCACTTCTCGGGTCGTAAGGCCGTACCGGCGTTTGGTCCGATCGAGAATCCGATTGCGGTTCACCCGCCACAGCCAGCACGCGAACGACTGCCCATCACCGCTGCTTTCCAATGCCATGATTCCGACGACGATATCCGGTGCGATCAGCGTCATCGCCGGCTCGTTGGTGCGCAGCGCTACTACAGATTTGCGCCGGATTATCCGCACCAGCAGTTCCGGCAAGCACCCCGGTGCAGTTGGGCCGAGGCCCTCGAGAAGCTTCCGAAATTCCGCGCGATGATCGCTGGCATGAAGCTTTCCTTCACCGCTAACCACGGCGGTAAATGGTGCACCGTGCTGTTCTACATATGATAGTGCGAACGAAGACGTCTCTGTATCTTTGTCCTGTTTATGGAAGCGATCAGACTCCGCGATGCGTTGATTCACAGTAGTATCTCGCTTAGCGAGTTTTTGATATGGTTGAGCATCCGTCACCTCTTACCGACGCGTGCACAGGACTCAAACACGATTGCTTCACCGCCCTGCGGAGGACGATTCTATGTGAACCCTTGGTCTCGGTAGTGATTTGCCGTGTGAACGCATGGTATCGTTGCGCCACAATTCTCCCGATTATCGCGAGGATAGCAATGCGCAACCGCTGCTCTGTGTTTGTGATCACCGTCGCTCTCTTGTTTAGTACAAACGTCCGAAGCGCCCAAGCAGCGCTCCATCCGGGTGATAAGGTCGACGTCCAGGTCTACAATCACCCGGAGCTCTCCGGGGTCCGGACGCTCGATGCGATGGGCAACGTCTCCGTGCCCGTAGCGGGAAGCGTCGCCGCGGCGAATCTCGAGCCGCGCGACGTAGCCGCTCGCATCCGCTCTAGGCTTGCTCCCTACGTACGGGGGGTCGCAGTTCAGGTTCGGCTCGACACGCAAAGCGAATCGATCTTCGTAGCCGGCGGCCCGGGCGGTTCCGTGAAGTTCGTTCCTGGGGAGACGCTCTCGAGCGTCGTCGATCGCCTCCAGACGACGCACGTTACGCCGCAGGCCCAGAGCAGCGCCGACGCCTCCGGGGTGGTGCGCGGTTCCGATGCGGTGGATCTGTTCAACGGCGCTGTGGACTTTCGTCGCGTCAGCTTGATGCGCGAGGGCACGGTGATGGGGCCATACGACCTACTCGCGCTGCGCGCGGCTGGGCAATTAGGCCCACCGCTCGCGCCGAACGACACGATTCAACTCGTGAACAAGCCGATCGCGGTGACGATCACGGGCGACGTGCAGCATCCCGGCATTGCCTATTTGCGGGATGGCGAGCCGCTCGCTCAGGCTCTCACACAGGTAGGCGGCGCCTCGCCGACGACGGCGACGAACAGCGGAATCGTGCTCGAGCGCGCCGGCGCCGCGAATCGCGTATCACTCGGCGGTGACCAGTTCGCCCAGCCGGCACAGAACGGCGACCGCCTCTTTGTTCCCCGCGCGCCGCACGTCGACGTCGTGGGCAACGTGACGAAACCCGGCGATGTGGTCCTGCGCGGCAACCCGACGCTCGTCAGCGCCATCTACTATGCCGGCGGTCCGTCGCAGTACGCGAACCTCAAAGCGGTTCAAGTGATCCACGGTCCCACGAAAAACACGTACAACTTGGACGCGCTGCGTAAGGGGCGTGCCGGCGAGAACCCGACACTCTCCGATGGCGACGTCGTGCTGGTTCCGCAGGGGAGCACGTTCGACCTGAACTCGGTGTGGTCGGCGATCGGTGCCCTCGGGCTGTTCGGGCTGCACATATAATGACTGCACCGGTCATCGCCTATCGCGAGAACGTAGCGTACCGCAGGCGCAAACGCGCCCTCGACCTCATCATCGGCGCCTGCGCCCTGTTGGTCGCGCTGCCGATCCTCGTGATCGCCGCAATCGCAATCCGTCTCGAAGACGGCGGCGCGATTTTCTTCCGTCAGCGCCGCGTCGGTCGTTTCGGGCGCGTCTTCACGATCTACAAGCTGCGGACGATGGGGCGCGCGGATTGCGTCGACGCGCTCTCCCCGACCTCCGGCAACGACGCTCGGGTGACGCGCGTCGGCGCGGTATTGCGCAAGACGTCGATCGACGAGCTTCCGCAGCTGATCAACGTGCTCCGGGGCGAGATGTCGGTGGTCGGGCCGCGGCCGGAGATGCCGTTCATCGTCAAGCGCTACGAGCCGTGGCAGCACTTGCGCCACCTCGCAACACCCGGCATCACGGGCCTGTGGCAGACGACCTGCCGATCCCGCGTTCCGTTGCATCGCCCCGAAGCGACGCAGATCGATCTCGAATACGTGCGAACCGCCTCGACGGGCACGGATAGCCGCATCGTTCTGCGCACTTTTCGCGCCCTGCTGCGAGCAGACGGAGCCTACTAAGTGACGATTCCCAAGACTATCTGCATCATCGGCACGGGGTACGTCGGAATGGCGAGCGCGATCGGGCTCGCCGAGCTCGGCCATCAGGTGTACGGCTACGACATCCAACCGGAGCGCGTCCGCGCGCTTCAGCGCGGAATCACGCCGTATAACGAAGCCGGGATCGAGGAGCCGCTTCAGCGGCATCTAGGAACCGGACGCATCGCGTTCTTCGAGGACCTCGCCCAAGCCGTCGGCCAGGCCGATTTCGTGATCGTCACCGTCGGAACGCCGTCACTCGAAGACGGCGCGGCAGACCTCTCCGCGGTGCGGGATGCGATCTCCACGATCGTTCCCGTCATGCCCGAACATGCCGTGATCGTGCTGCGCTCAACGGTGCCGGCCGGCACGACCAACCAGTTTGCCGAGCAATACGACGCGGAGTTCATCTACGCACCCGAGTTTCTGCGGGAAGGATCGGCGATAGCCGATTTCCTCAATCCGGACCGCATCGTCATCGGAGCCGCGTCGATGCCCGCCGGCCAGCACTACGCGCGGCTTCTCGCCGCGCTCGATCGCCCCGTCCTGGTCACTTCGTATCGCAATGCGGAACTCGTCAAGAGCGTTTCGAACGCCTTCTTGGCGCTGAAGATCAGCTTCGCGAACGAGGTCGCCAACTTGTGCGACGTGCTGGACGCGGACGCCCTCGAAGTGCTGCGCGGCGTCGGAGAGGATCGCCGGATCGGCGGAGAGTTTCTTGCGCCGGGGATCGGTTTCGGCGGACCCTGCTTCGAGAAAGACGTGAAGAGCTTGTGCCACGTCGCCCGGCTGCACGGTGCGCCGCCCGAGCTGCTGACAGCGACCTTGCGCGTCAACGAGTCGCAGCCGCGCCGTATCGTCGACGTCCTCGAAGAGGAGCTCGGCGGCCTGGGCGGCGCGCGCATCGCGGTCTGGGGACTCACGTTCAAGGCGGGCACCGACGACGTTCGCGACTCGCTCGCCTTGCGCATCGTCGACGATCTGCGCGCTCGCGGCGCTGTGCCGCTCGCATACGACCCCGCGATCGCGCTGCACCCCGAGATTCGCTGCGAGGTCGCCTTCTCCGCACTCGAGGCCCTGGATCGCGCCGATGGATTGCTGGTCCTCACGGAGTGGCCGGAGTTCGCCGCGATCTCGCCCTACGCGGTCGCCGCGCGACTCCAGGGCGACGTCGTCGTAGACGGCCGAAACGTACTCGACCCGCAATCCTACGCGGCGGCCGGCCTTCGCTTTCGCGGCGTCGGCCGTCGCCCTGCAACCACGTTGCCGCTGGCCGCGGCGAGCTGAGGTGTCATGACCATCGATCGCATCACTGGATTGCTTCGCCGCCAATGGCTGGTCGTCGCAATCGTCCTGGCCATCGGCGTGATGGCGTACTTCACCCTGCAGGAGAGGATGCGGACGTTCAACGCGACCGCGTCGATCCTCGGCGTCGCCGCTCCATCGCAGAACGCCGCGGCCCTGGATCCGCAGAAAGACCCGACGCAGTCTGCGGTGACGCCGCAAGATCTCCCCAGCTTGATCACGAGCTCCACGGTCGTGCAGCGGGTCGGCCGCGATCTTCACCTCTCGTTGAACGACACGATGAAGCTTGCCGGTGAAGTGAGAGTCCGGCCGCCGGCGTCCAACGTCATCCAGATCACGGTGACGGACCGCAATCCGCGCCGCGCCGTCGCAGCCGCGAACGCATTCTCGACCGAGATCCAAGCGCTCGAGCGCGAGATCGCGACGTCGCGCTACGGATCGTTGATCGCCGACCTCCGATCGCAGCTCCAAAGCCGACGCGACGTGCTGGCCGGGATCGACTCCAAGCTGGCCGCCGTTTCGGCTCAGGATCCGTACATCACGACGGAGGCCGGCACGACGGCGATCAACACCCAGCTGGTCGCGACGCTGCACCAGCGCGATGCGATACGCGCCACCATGCAGGGCGACGCATCGGCTGCGCAGTTCGCCGCGGCGCGCCCGCAGCTCACCCGGCAGCTCGCGTCGCGCGAGATCATCGACAAGAATCCAACGTTCAACAGCCTGCGGGAACAATATGGCAAGGATCTCGCGCAGCTCAACGTCGCGCTGGCAGGGTACACCGACGCATTTCCGGGCCTCGCCGGCCAAAAGTCGCAAGTCGGACGCGAAGGCCAGATGCTCTCGGACCTGCAAACGCGCGAGACGGCGCAGCCCGCCAAGAGCGAATCGTACGTCGCCGCAATGCTGGACAAGAACAAGGCCGACGCAGCGTACGCGAGCGATCGCGCGCAGCTCGCGACGTTCGACGCGGTGATCGCCGACCTCACGCAGCATCTCAGCGCGAGCCGCACCTCCGGCCTCTCCGTAGCGGCACTCCGTCGCGAGCGGGAAGCCGGCGACCAGGCGTTTGCGCGCCTTTCGGATCGGCTGGCAACCGCGATGGCGGATCGATCGCAAGCCGCGGCGATCGCGCCCGCGGTCGTGATCGATCAGGCGACCTTCGCGAGCCCGTCGTTGTTGTCGCAGCCGCGCGTCCTGGGCACCGCGCTGGCAATCGCGTTCCTGTGGCTCGCTCTCACGCTCGCGTTCCTCGTGGACGCGTCGGACAAGCGGCTGCGCACGCGAACGACGATCGAAGATCTCTACGGCAGCCCCGTGCTGACCGACGTCGGATAGGAGTGTCCACTTCGATGGAATCGCTCAAAGAGAACTTTCGCATTCTGCGGATTCGCGTCGAGTCGCAAACCGCGCTGCCGGCGATCGTGGTGGTCAGTGCGGCGATGTCCGGCGACGGTACGACGTACGTCGCGTCGGGTCTCGCGCGCGCGTTCGCCGAGGCCGGGCATCGGACGCTGCTGCTGGAAGCGAACACGGCGCGCCCGGGCGTCGCGGAGAGCCTCGACATCCGGCCGATACCGCCGACGTGCACTGCGGTCGGACTCCACGCGCGCCAAGCCGACGTGCCGGGTCTGTGGGTCACCGCATTGCGCGGCGGGCCGGCGGACGGGACGATCCGCGAACTCACCAGTCGGTTGCGAAGCGAGTTCGCCGTCACCGTGATCGACGCGGCGGCGATCCCGACGTCCAGTACCGCGCTCCAATTCTCCCATGCCGCCGACGCGCTGCTCGTGGCGGTGCGAACGGGGCGCCGGGCTTGCGTCGCCGATCAAGAGCTCCTGCGGCTGATCGGCGATGGTGACGTGCGTCTGCTCGGCATCGTGCCGACGAAAGCGCGAGGCCGCCGCCTTTCCCCGCCGCTGAGCACGCCGCAGCTCGTTCCCGAAGTCGTCGATTCGCCGGCGCACTTTGCGCCCCGCGCCGGCGCCCGGGGATAGCATGGCCGTTCTGGTAACGGGCGGAGCCGGATTTCTCGGCAGCCATCTCGTCGATCGCCTGGTGCGCGACGGGAACGACGTCATCGTCGCGGACAACCTTTCGACCGGCCGGATCGGCAACCTCGGCCCGGCGCTCTCGGCGGCGAGCGCGACGCTGGTGTACGTCGACGTCGCTTCACCGACCGCCGAGCTGCGGGCTGCGATCGAAGCCGCGTCGGCGGACCCCATCGATGCGATCTTCCACCTTGCCTCCCCGGCCAGCCCGGAAGCCTACGACGCGAATCCGTGGGAAACGCTGGCCGTCAACGCGCTGGGTACGATGTCCCTGATCGAGCTTGCGCTCGAGCGCGACGCCCTCATGCTCTTCGCGTCCACGTCCGAGGTGTACGGAGATCCCGGCGTTCATCCGCAGCCGGAGTCGTATTTCGGCAACGTCAACCCGGTGGGCCCGCGAGCCTGTTACGATGAAGGCAAGCGCTTCGGTGAAGCCGCGATATCCGTTGCGATCCGGCGACGCGGTTTGAACGGACGCATCGTGCGTCTGTTCAACTGCTACGGGCCGCGAATGGACATCGGCGACGGACGGCTCGTTCCGGCGCTGCTCGCCGCGGCGACCGCGGGCGAACCCCTGCCAATTCACGGGAGCGGGCTTCAGACGCGTTCGATGACGTACGTCGACGACGTCGTCGACGGGTTGATACGGGTTGCCGTGTCGTCCGGGGCCTATGACCCGGTGAATCTCGGCAGCGAAGAAGAGCACACCGTCGTGGAGATCGCGCACGAGGTCGCTGCAGCGGTGGGGACGGCGTACGACGCCGTTCACCTTGCCCCGCGCCCGGAAGACCCGCACCGCCGGCGGCCCGACATCACGCGGGCGCGGCAGCTGGGCTGGTCGCCCACGACGCCGCTGCAGGAAGGGCTGCGCCGGACGTACGCCTGGTATCGCGCCTATGGGCTCCAGTATGCGTAAGGCCGCGCAGTGATCGCTGCGGCGCGGCCGGCGCGCGCGGCGTCGGATTGGTCGCTGAACGGTGTGGTCGCCTGGTGGCGGGCGCGTCCGTGGATGCCGATCGCCATCGTGCTCGTGCTCTGGGCGATCATGCCGGGAATTCGGCGCCTCATCGACTGGCGGATCGGCTTCAACTACATCGCCGTGGCGAGCATCGTGCCGCTGCTTGCGCTTCTCCCGTTCGCGGTGCTCGTGCTGTATCGGGACCATGCCAAGTACCGGCGCTCGATCGCTCTGTGCGCGTGGCTGTGGGCGGGCGGTTTCGGTTATTCCCTCGTCGTCGGCCTCGCGGCCGGCAATGGGCTGGCGGCCATCTACTCCGCGCTCAATTTCATTCTGCCGATGTTCTTCGGATTGTGGGTCGCGCGGCTGGACATCGCACCGGAAGCGCTGAGCGAGCGGGTCGCGTCGATCGCGCTTTGGATTGCGACGGGGCTGGCGATGTACGCGGTCTTTCAGTACGTCGCACTGCCCGAGTGGGACGCGGCGTGGATGCGGAACACGAACATCATCAGCGTCGGATACCCGGCGCCGTTCCAATTTCGTCCGTTCTCGACGCTCAATGCGCCGGGTCCGTTCGCCGACTTTCTGGTTGCGGTGCTCCTGTTGAACCTGCCGCGCCTCAAACGCCCCTCGTGGCTGCAGCTCGTGCAGATCATGCTCGTCGCCGGCGTCCTCGTGCTCACCATGGTGCGAACTGCGTGGATCGCCGCGCTCGTGGGCGTGTTCGCCTACCTGCTGATGAGTCCGAATCGCGCGAAGAACCTCGCGGTCTTCAGTCTTGTCGGCATCGTCTGCGCGCTGCTGGTGTTCAATGCCGGCGTTCTGCTGGGGAACGACCAGGCGGGGAGCGACCTCTCGCGCCGCTTCGAGACGCTCGGAAATCTGCAAAGCGATAGCTCGTACAATGACCGCCAGTCATATTTCGGCGACAAGCTGCAGATTGCGCTAAGCCAGCCGACGGGCGGTGGTCTTGGTCTGCTGGGAACCGCGGCGAAGCTGGGCTCCGCCCAACAGGTCGTCGACTTCGACAACGGCTACATCGGGCGACTCACCGAGATGGGATACTTCGGGACGGCCTGCTACCTCGCGACGCTGGCCGCCGGCCTCGCGCTGGCGTGGCGGTATTGGGCCGAGGCGCGCCGGCGGGGGAGTCCGCGTGAAGCCGCGTTCGGCGCCGCCGTGTTCGCGTTGCAGTTAACGTTGGCGCTCAGCGACACCTCGAGCGATCATCACAATCAGTTCATGGGGATCTTCTTCTGGCTCAGCCTCGCGCTGATCTGCTGCCGTCACGAACGCATCAGGAGAGCGGTGCGAGCGTGACCGCAGCTCACAACGCCGTCGGCCGTATCGTGCGCAACGGGATGAGCGGGGCAGGCGCTCGCATCCTAATGATGGTGGTGGGGTTCGCCCTCACGCCCTACATCGTCCACTCGCTGGGATTTTTGGACTTCGGCTTGTGGGCGACGGTCGGCGCGCTGGCCGGATACCTGGGCATCCTCGACTTCGGACTCGGCGGCTCGTTCGTCAAGTTCATCGCGCAGTATGTCGAGCGCAACGAGCACGCGTCGGCACGCCAAGTCATCACCTTCGGCATGCTGTTCTACCTCGGCTTCGGGATTCTGACGGCCGTGCCGGTGTTTCTATGCGCACCAGCGCTCGTCCATTTGTTCAAGATGCCGGCGGAGGCGTATCCGCACGCCGTAGCGGTGTTCCGGGCCCTGTTCGTGATCTTGATCGCGTCGCTGGCCTTCGGAATACTGGGGAGCTGCATCATAGCGGTCCACCGGCTCGACTTGGCGAGCCGCAACAACATCGTCGGGTACGCGGTCTACGCCGCCCTCGTCGCCGTGCTGCTCCACCTGCACCGCGGCATCTTCGGCGTCATCGCGGCGCAGGCTGCGCAAGTTGCCGTGACCGCGACGTTGCATTACTTCACCGCACGGCGCCTTTTCGGTCCGGTTTGGCACGATCCGCGGCGCTTGGACCCCCGGATCGTCAAGCAGATGTTCAGCTTCGGCGGTTGGACGCAGCTCACGACGATCTTCAACGTGATCATGTTCGACGCCGGACGGTTCCTCTCGGCCGGCATCGTGGGCGTCTCGAGCGTTACCTATTATGAGATCGGCGGCAGGCTGGCATACATTTCGCGCGGACTACCCGGCTATCTGCTCGATGCGCTTCCGCCCGCGGCGGCGGCGGCGGACGCACGCGGCGACCGCGAAGAGGTGCGTCACATTTCGGTCAGCACGGCACTCTATTTCCTGCTCGTTACGACGCTGCTCGCGGGCTTCGTCTGGGGCGCTTGCGGCCCGATCATGCGCGTTTGGTTCGGGACCGATCACCCCTACGTGCACGATATCGTGCTCTGCCTAACCCTCGCATACGTGGTCAGCTCCGGCGCAGCCGTGCGGGTCACCGTCGTTCGTTCGCTGGGTCGGCCCGAGCTCGAGACCGCGTGCGTTGCGTCCGGAGCGGCCGCGACCGTCGCGGCTACGCTGCTGCTGGTGCCGCACCTCGGCGTGGTGGGCGCCGCGCTGGGCTACTCAGCGGGATGGATTGCGTACTCGGTGTGCTCGCTCGTCGTCGACAGACGCGGGAACGTATACGAGTGGTGGCATTCCACCGGAGACGCTTCGTTGCGGATCATGGCGGTCGGCGTCTTCAGCGCCCTCGGATTGAAGGACGCGGTCGATCTGCCGTGGATCGCTGGCCTGTTCGCGCACCGCGTAACGGGATTGTTCGCGCTGGCCGCGTCCGGCGTGCTGTACGTGCTCGCCTTCACGCTGCTGATCTGGGCGGTCGGCGCCTGGCGTTTCGAGGAGCGGCGATTCGTGCACGTCGCGACGCGACTGCGCGGTGTCCTGCTCCCAGCGTCGCGCTCGATCGCGATCGTCGCGCTTGCGGCGGGCGCCCTCGTGGCGTCGGTCGCGTCGGCAACGACGGCCGCGGCACCAGCAAGCGAAACCCCGCGCTCGGCCGCAAGCTTCGTCGACTCGGTGGGGATGAATCTGCATCTGGCATACGGCGACACGCCGTACGCCAACGTCGATCGCGTCGCGCAGCTGCTCACGGCTCTGCACGTGCGCCACGTGCGCGACGGCGTCGAACCGGGCCGGACGGATCTGTGCGCCGCTGCGCAGCGCCTCTCGCGAAACGGCATCCGGTTCACGTACATCACCAAGCCCAATCTCGACGGCGCGGGGCTCGCTGCGTGGCGCCGCTGCGTCGGCCGTTCGATCGAAGCGTACGAAGCGCCCAACGAGTACAACACGAGCCATCCTGCCGCGGACGGCGACTGGGTCGCGACGATCCGCGCGTATCAGCGTTCGCTCTATCGCTCGGTCAAGTCGGATCCCGCACTTGCGGATCTGCCCGTGATCGGTCCGTCCTTCTCGACCATAGCGGCGTACGCGCAGGTCGGCGATCTCTCAACGAGCATGGACCGCGGCAATCTGCACCAGTATTTTGCAGGCCGGCCGCCGGAGACGAACGGGTGGGGCGAGGGCGGTTATGGCAGCCTGCGCTACGGGATCACCCACGCGCGAGAGGTCGCGGGCGCAAAGCCGATCGAGGTGACCGAAAGCGGTTACGGGACGGCACCGCGCCCGGAGATGGTTCCGCGGCCGATTGCTGCGCGCTACATTCCGCGAATGTTTTTCACGCAGTACAACTCCGGGATCGAGCGCACGTACCAGTACGAGCTCTTCGACGAGGGCGGACCGCCCTTCGACACGTTCGGGCTTGCGGATGCTCACGGCGCGCCCAAACCGGCGTTCCTTGCCCTGGCGAGCATCATGCAGCTCCTCGCCGCGGCAGGCTCTCCATCGCATCCTTCGCCGGCGCTGCAGGTCGAAGTAAACGCGGCCGGCGCACCGGTTCGCCACACGTTGCTCGCCGGTCGCGACGGGATCTACCTCGCGCTGTGGCTCGAGTCGTCGGCGATCGATCCGAATACACTTCGCGAGGACCCGGTCCCGACGGCTCAAGCGACCGTCTCACTCGGAGTCCCGCTGGCCTCCGCGACCCGCTACGCGTCCGACGCCATGGGGACCCTGCAGCCGGTTCGGCTCGTTGCGGCGACCCGGCTCACGACCACGATCTCCGACGCGGTCACCATCCTCAAGCTCGTTCCGAGGCACTCATGAGTTCTCCCGAACCGGACTCCCTCGCGATCGTCATCGCGTCGAAGAATCGGCGTGACGATCTTGCCCTCGCACTTCGCTCGATCCGCGAACAACGGACCCAGCCCGACCGGATCATCGTCATCGATCAATCCGATCCCCCGTACGCGCTGGTCGAGGACGACGTACTGCGTTATCGGCACGATCCGACGATTCCGGGTCTCACCGTGGCGCGCAACGCCGCCATCGCGCTCAACGATTGTGCCAACGTCCTCTTCATCGACGACGACGTCGAGTTCGTCAGCGACGTCGTCGCGCATCTGCGCGACAACTTCCGCGCGCATTCCGATGCGATCGGGCTGCGCTGCGCCATCTCGCCCCCGCAAGTCAGGCACTTCGTGGAGCAGCCCGGCTTCGGAAGCCGCATTTGGGGCGCTTGGCAGCGCGTCTTTTGGCGCGGTTTCTTCGACAATAACACCGCCGAGCTGAACGACCGCGGAGAGGTCGGGTTCGCGCCGGGGTGTGCGATGGCGTTCCGCTCCACGCTGTTCGAGACGGAGCGCTTCGACCCGGCACTGGTCGACTACAGTTACGGAGAGGATTGGGAGTTCTCGAAGCGCGCGCGCCGGCACGGCCGGCTGTACCACGTCGCCGACGCCGTGCTCGTTCATCACGAGTCGACGCTCAATCGCTACGGACAGCGGCGACTGCTCGCGCAGCGCTGGCGCAACATGCTGTATTTCTACGACAAGCTCGAGCACGATCGCACCGCGTTCGATCGCTTTTGGCGCCTGTGGTGGATGCTCGGCGAAACCGCCGTGTGGCTGCGCAAAGGGTACGGCCTGCCCAAGCAGGAGGCGAGATGGCCGAAGGGCCGCTGACGATCTTCATCGTCCACCCCTCCGAGCTGCTCACCGATCATCGCCCGCACGGCGACGGCATCGTTGCGTACGGCTTCATCGCGGCGCTGGCGCGGCGCGGTCACCGCGTGCACGTAGCGTGCCAGGAAGTCGACGTGCGCGGCCCCGTCTCGGCCAACGTGGTGCTGCACCCGATAGTCTGCAGAAAGAGCGGCATCGCAGGCTGGCTCGAGTACGCCCTTCGCGTGCGGATGCTCTTCCGTCAGATCGACCGCCGCGAGCGGATCGACGTCGCGCATCAGCTCAACCCGGTGTTCTCCGGCCTGAGCCTTGCGCTGCTGGGCTGCAGCGTTCCCATCGTTCTGGGCACGTACGTTGCGCCGTGGCCGCACGATGCACCGCCCAGCACGGGTCTTGGGGCGCGCTTTTTGCGCTTGGCGAAGGCCGCGGTCTTGCGCGTGCAGCAGGGACGCGCGGCCGCTCTCCTCGCGACGACGCGCATCGCGACCGAAACGCGTATCGACGCCGCACCCGCGATTCGCGCGAAGGTGCGCGAGCAGAAGCACGGCGTCGACACCGCGCTGTTCGCGCCGGCGCCGCAGGAGCCGCCGGAGGCGGCAGCGCGCACGCGCGTGCTGTTCGTCGCCAACGTCAGCCCGGTGAAGGGCGTCTACACGCTGCTCGACGCGTTCGGTCGCGTGCGCGCGTCCGTCCCCGAAGCGACGCTCGTGATCGCCGGCGGGGGACGCCACTTGGCGGACGTGCGCCGGCGCACCAGTGAGCTCGGACTGAACGGATGCGTCGACGTGATCGGGAACGTTGCCCGTCACGAGATCCCGGCGTTGATGCATCGCAGCGCGGTGTACACGCTGCCGTCGTTCGGCGATCCGTACGCGACGAGCGTGATCGAAGCGTTCGCGGCCGGGATGCCGGTCGTCGTGACGCATTCCGGCGGACTTGCCGAGCTGGTCGACGACCTTGGCGGACTGCGCGTCACGCCCGGCGACCCCGAAGAGCTCGCGCGAGCGCTCGTCTCCCTTCTCCGCTCACCCGAACGCGCGCGCCGGATGGGCGCCCACAACCGCGGCCGTGCCGAACGCGAGTTCAGCTGGGATGCCGCCGTGGCGACGCTCGAGGCGACGTACGCAAGCGTCCTGCGCCCCGTTTCCGCCGCAGGAAGGATCGCATGCCCGCCGTCACTGTCTTGATCGCGGCCTATCAGGCCGAGCTGTTCGTAGGGCGCGCCGTCGCATCGGCTCTCACGCAGACGTTGCGCGACATCGAGGTGCTGGTCGTCGACGACGGCTCGCGCGATCGGACGGCCGACGTCGCGCGCGCGGCGGCAGGCGGGGATCCGCGCCTCTCCGTGATCCGCCTCGAGCGCAATCGCGGCGTTTCGGCGGCGCGCAACGCCGGGCTGCGGGCGGCACGCGGCCGCTGGGTCGCGCCCCTCGATGCGGACGATACGTTCGCCGGGCAGCGTCTCGAGCAGCTCGCCGGCGAAGCGGACCGGCTCGGCGCCGACCTGCTCGCCGACGACGTCGTCGCCGTGCGCGGCAGGGTCCCGACGTTGGGTGGCTTCGCAGCGCCGCTGCGCGGCCGCCGGCCGAATGCTGCGCAATTCGTTGCGCTCGACATTTTCGGTTCCGACGCCATGTCGATAGGCTACATGAAGCCGCTCATGCGCCGCTCGTTCCTGGAGCAGCGTGGGCTCGAGTATCCCGAGGACATCTACGCCGGAGAGGACTTTCATCTCTACGTCCGGTGCCTGCTCCACGGTGCGCAGCTGCGCTTCGTCGGCGAAGGATACTATCGTGCCAACGTGCGCGACGAGTCGCTTTCGCGCAGCGACCCGGAACGCGTGTACGCGGCCTTCGCACGCTCCATCGCGGCGTTGCGTGCCGAGGCGGAGGGGCTCGGCGACCGGGCCGCAGTGCGGGCGCTCGACCGGCGCAGCGCCGATCTGGCTGCGTATCGTGCGTACTCGCGCTTCTCGGATGCGATGCACGCCGGCCGCGTGATCGAAGCGCTGCGCACCCTGCGCGGCCTCGCGTCACGCGCGTATACCTGGCGGCGCCTGGGCATGGCCGCCAGGCGCCGGCTGGTGCGCGGAACGGCGAGCGCATGACTTCCGGGGTCCGTGCCAGCATCGTCATTCCGGCATACAACGCCCAGCGCTTCATCGCGGGCGCCATCACGTCGGCGCGCGCGCAGACGCTCCGCGACATCGAGATCATCGTCGTCGACGACGGATCGCGCGACGGGACGGCGACGGCGGCACTGGACGCCGCCGGCAACGACCCGCGCGTGCGCGTGATTTGCTACGAGATGAATCGGGGTGCCGCTCACGCGCGCAACGTCGCGCTCGCGGCAGCGAGCGGCACCTGGATCGCCCCGCTCGACGCGGACGACGCGTTTTCGCCCGACCGGCTCGCGCGCCTCGTACCGCTCGCCGAAACGGTCGGCGCCGATCTGCTCGCCGACAACATCGAGCTCGACCTGCCGGGCGTCCCGGCGTTGACCGCATTCCGGCACGGCGAGCAGCATCCGCGGCATCCGCTGAGCCTGCTCCGGTTCCTGGCGCTCGACACGCCCGGTTCGGAAGATCTTCCCGCCGGCTTCATGCACCCGGTGATGCGCCGCACCTTCCTCGAGCGGCACGGGCTGACGTATCCGGAAGACATCCATGCCGGCGAAGACTTTCACCTCTACGTGCGCGCGATGCTGCGCGGAGCGCGGCTGTTCTGCATCAGCGACGCCTACTATCGCGCGCGCGTGCGGGCCGATTCCCTCTCGCGCGCCGACCCCGCGCGGAACGCCGAGGCCTTCACCCGTTCGATCGCGGCATTGCGCGCCGAGGCCGACGCGTTGGGGCAACGCCGAATTTCGCGCGCGCTCAGCCGGCGCGCCGATGCTCTCGCTTCGTACGCCGAGTACTCGCGTCTCGCCGACGCGCTGCGCGAGCGGCGCTTGGCCGAAGCCTTCCGACGCTTCGCGCGCATGGCAACCCGGCGCTACACGTGGCAGCGCCTGCGCGGCGCGGCCGCGCGCCGGCTGATACCGCGTCGCCCCGGAGCGCTGCGCACCCTCGGAGGATCCCGACCGTGACCACCGTCGTCGTAGCGCGCCACGCGCCATACCCGCCCCGCAGCGGAAGCCCGCTGCGCACGTGGCTGATGATCCGGGCCCTGAGGGGCCTCGGACCGGTGCACGTGTTTTCGGTCGGCGGCGATGCGGCGGCCGAGGCCATGCCGGGCGTCGAACGATGGGTGCACGTCGGCGACCGCGAGTATCCGGGAACCGCGCGCGGCGGACTGCGCCGGCTCGAGAAGCTGCTTCGTCCGCGCGAGTTTCCCCTCGAAGACGACGCCGCGACGCACGATCTCAACCGCCGCTTGACGGAGTTCCTCGAACGAGCGGCGCCCGACCTCATCGTGCTCTCGCATTGGGCCGACGCGCTCCCTGCCGCGCTCGCCGGCCGCGCGAACATCATCGTCGACGCGCACAACATCGAGCCGCTGCTCGAGGAAGACCTGCTCCGCAGCCGCGGACGCCTCACGGCAGCGATGCGGATGCGGCTGTGGCGATTTCGCCGTCGCCACCGTCACGTGTTCCGGAGCGCTCGCCGCGTCTGGGTTCCGAGTGAGGACGACGTGCGCGGACTCCGGCGTCTCGCGCCGGGGATTGCCGAGCCCTTCGTTTGGCCGAACGTCGTCGACGTCGACGAGTACGCCGACCTTCGCAGCGGAGCGACGCAGCCGCCGCCCGGCCTGGAGCCGAACGGGCGCACGCTGGTCTACGTCGGCTGGTACCACTACGCTCCGAACGCCCGCGCGGCGGCAGCGCTCATCGAGCGCGTCTTTCCGCGCCTCGTCGCCGGTTTTGCCGACGCCAGGCTGATCCTGGTCGGCCGTGATCCCACCGATCTCATGCTCGCCGCCGCGGAGCGCGATCCGCGAATCATCGTGACCGGCGGCGTTGCGGACGTCCGGCCGTACTTGCGGCTGGCCGACGCGTGCGCGGTTCCCCTCACCGAAGGCGGCGGTACGCGCTTGAAGATTCTGGAAGCATTTGCCGCGCAGATCCCGGTGATCAGCACGACCAAGGGCGCCGAGGGGCTCGGCGTCGAGGATGGCGTGCAACTGATCATCGCCGACGACGACGACCGGTTCGCGGCGGCTGCGGCGGCGATCTTCCGCAACCCGATTCCGGCGCTCGAGCGTGCGAGCCGCGCCTACGCGTTCGTCTGTGAGCGCTACTCGCTCGGCAAGCTGGAACGCCTTCTCCCGCAGGCGCTCGCGCCGGGCCAAACGACAATGACTCGTGCCGGATCGCGTTGACCGGTGGAGCCTGCTTCGGCCGGTTGCAAAACGCTGTTATCTTCCCTGGCGCCACGTCGTTTCCGCGTCGGATCGGCGTTTGGAGCGAGCGGTTCGAGGCGCCGCTTGGGTGAGCATCGACATCTTCGATACCGCGGTGTTCCGGAGCGTTCCCGAACCGGAGGACGTTTTCGAGATCGTCGGCATCCGCGCTCAAGGCAGAGCCGGAATGCCGTCGAGCCCACAGCAGTTCCGGTCGCAGCGGGCCGAGGCGGAGCGATCGGCCCGCGAAGAAGCATGGCAGCATTCGCGCGCCCAGGAGGTTACGCTGGACCAGATCTACGCGTGCCTGCACGACGCGCTGCCGGAACTCGACGTAGAGGACACGATGAGGGAGGAGCTCGCGGTCGAGCGGGCGGTCTGCGTCGCCAATCCGGACATCAAGGCATTCTATGAGCGCCTGCAGCGGGATGGCCGAAACGTCGCGTTCGTCTCCGATACATATCTGCCCGCGTCGTTCATCGACGATCTTTTGACGTCGGTCGGCTACGGCGGATGCCACGAGGTGTTCGTCTCGAGCGAGTTCGGCGCGACGAAGTATCACGGCAGCTTATTTTCCCAGGTCGCGGCAGCGCTCGACGCGCCGCCCGCCCGAATCCTGCACGTCGGGGACCGGTTTCAGTCCGACTTTCATAACGGCCGCAAAGCGGGACTCCAGACCTATTGGTACCGCAAGGCGATCGCGCCGCGCGAGCAGTTTCGGTCCGAGGCGACGCTCGCGGGAAGCGTTCTTGCTCGAATCGAGGCGCTGGCGATCGACCGCGGGGACGGAGAACGTGATTGCTTCGAGGCGTTTGCCGCGGGCGTCTTGGGTCCGCTCTTTCTCGGGCTGACGCAATGGCTGGCTCGCTCCGTCAAAGAGCAGGGCGCTGAGCTCGTGTTGATCTGCGCTCGAGACGGCTACGTCATCCATCAGATCTACGAGCGTCTGCGGCGTTCCGGCGACTTGCCGCCGTCGTCCTATTTCATGGCATCCAGGCGCGCCCTGAGCTTCCCGTCGCTGACGAAGGTCGACGAGCGCGCGCTCGAGGTGACGCTCTGCGTCGGTGCAGAGGGCGCAACGGTGCAGGCTTTCTTCGAGCGCATCGGTCTCGACATCGGTTCCTTCCCGGTTGAGTTGCGCGAGACGGGCTGCGACCCGATGACCAGAGTCGCCACGGCGCCCGACTACGCCAAGCTCCGCACGCTCTTCACTCGCCTCGAGCCGTACGTGCTGCAGGCGGCCGCAGCTGAACGTCCGTTGGCGCTGGACTACTTTCGCTCGACCGGCTTTTCCGCGAGTTCCGAGCAGCTTGCGTTCTTCGACGTCGGTTGGGGCGGTTCGCTGCTCGAAGCGACATCGGCGCTGGTCCGCGAATTCGGGGCGCGCACCGAGTGTCGTGCCTACTATCTGGCCACGGACGAGCGCATTCTGAACCTTCGGAGAGAAGCGGGCACCGCGACGTCGTGGCTGTCGCACGCCGGAGCGCCCGCCGACGTGCACCAGGCCGTCCATGCGGCGCTTTGGCTGCTGGAGGTCTTCTTCTGTGCTCCGCATGGTTCGGTCACCGGCTATCGCCGTGACGAGCGTGGAGCCGCGTCCCCAGTCTTGCGCGAGTTCGATCACGATTCGCATCAAGCACGGGCTGTTGCGAGCATTCACGAAGCGTCGCTGCGCTTCGTCGACCGGTGGCTTGGGATTTTCGGCGGCACGGGCCTGGAGATTTCACGAGACGATGCTTTCCGGCGGCTCCGGCGGTTCGTCGAACGGCCGACCAATCACGAAATCGCCGCGTTCGGCGAGTTCACGCATCTGGATCACCTCGGATCGACCGCGATCGAACGTCCCTTGGCGCCGGCGGTCTCGCCGTGGGAGATGCTGACGCACCCGAAGTCCGTTATCGCTCGATATCGCAGCTCTTTCTGGAAATTGGGGTTTCTGCAGCGACTGCTTCGCAGCGGCGCCTGGGCTCGGAAGCTCTCGCACGTCCTTCGCCGGCGGGTGCTGCTTCGTTCGGTCTGGCGCCGTCTGCGCGGGACCGTCTCTTTCACGTTTGCCACCCGTCCATCGTGAGTTCGAGCTTGCCGACTGAAAGGCCGCAGACTTTGAAGATCGCTCATGTGAGCAAGAGCGATGCGTGGGGTGGCGGCGCAAGCCGCACCGCGCAAGACCTGACGGCATCGCTCAACGCTCGCGGACACAAAACGACGCATTTCTGCGCCTGGGCGGGCGCAGGCTTTGGGGACACCCGACGACCGCTGTTCGGTACCGGGCTTATCCAGCGCGGGATCCGGAAGGCGCATCGGGTGGCGGGCAGGCTCGGATTCCCCGAGCTGGTGCCGTTCGAGCTGCCAATGGCGATCGCTCAGGGACTCGTGCGCGATTATGACGTCGTTCATTTCCACGATCTCACGACCGCGATATCACCGCTGACGATCCGATACGTGTCCTCTCGGCGGCCGACGTTCTGGACGCTGCATGACTGCTCACCCGTTACCGGAGGGTGCATTTTTCCGCTCGGCTGCGAACGCTACAAGACGCGATGCGGGACGAACGGCGGTTGCCCGCAGCTTAGCGACTGGCCGCTGGAGTGCAAGATCGACAACACCGGATTCATGCAGAGCGTCAAGCAATCGCTGCACCGCACCCGTCGCGTGCACAACATCGCCGGCTCCAACTGGATGGCCGACTTTGCGGTCGAGAGCGGCAAAATGCCGATTCGTCCCACCGTCATCCCGTATAGCGCCGATACGCGCTTATTCCGCCCGGCGGATGATCGCAGCGCGCTGCGCCGGAGCCTCGGACTGCCGGTCGACGGTCCGATCGTCCTCGTGTCCGGCTCACTGCTGCGGGACGAGCGAAAGGGAATACGCCATTCGTTGGCAGCGATTGCGGCGTGCGCCGACCTCTCACCGTTCGTGCTCGTCATCGGCGGAGAGCCCGACGATCGTTTCAGGGCCGCGATCGGCTCTCTCCCGCACAAGATGACGGGCTACGTCTCCGATCAGGAGCAACTCGCACGCTGGTACGCCGCAGCCGACGTGTTTCTGTTTTGCTCGTTAGCGGAGACGGGACCGCTTTCCGTCGCCGAAACGATGGCGTGCGGAACGCCGTTCGTCGGCTTCGACGCCGGAGGCATATCCGACATGGTCGTTCCGCACGAGACAGGCATCGTGGTCGGGCAAGGCGACGAGGCGGGCTTAGCGCGCGCGCTTCGCCACATTCTGAGCGGCGGACGAGCGGAGGCCTGGGGACGAGCGGCGCGCCGGCGTGCCGAGTCGCGCTATTCGTACGAAGCCTACACCGACCGGCACGTCAGCCTCTACGAACAGGCGCTGGTGAGGTAAGAGCCCACGATCAGGACCCCTCGCCGCCTATCGCATCTGCGGAGCCGGCATGATGGAACTCCGAAGATCGGTCGCTCTCGAGGTCGATATAGTGTGCCTCGGTCGCAGCGGGATATTCGGCAGAGTCTATTTCCAGCCGAGAAAACCGGCCTGATGCGGCCTCCGATGCGAGCGACGCTCGGGACCATCCGGCACCGGGCAACGTGAGGCGGCTCATGCGCTGGTCATCCTTCTCTGCCTGGCGATCGGGCGCTCGAGGCGTTCCCAGGCGGCGTCAACGAGTTGTGCGAGGGTCGCGCCGAAGCGCTCGTGTCCGAACGTCTCTGCGTGCGCGCGGATGCGGCCGCGATCGAACGGAAGCCGCTCCAGGCGGTGCATCGCTTCGACGAACGCTTCAACCGTCTGCTCGCCGGCGAAGACGCCCGTTACGCCGTCGATGATGGTCTCGCACGCCCCACCCTCGCCGAAGGCCACGACGGGACGTCCGCACGCCATCATCTCGACGGGTGCCATTCCAAAGTCTTCGAATGCCGGAAACAGCATGGCGCGCGCACCGCGCATCAGCGCCACTAGCTCGGCGTCGGAGACGTGTCCGCGATACTCGACGTGCGGCGCCTGCAGCACGTCGCGGCCGGGTCCCGTTCCGACGACGATCAGGCGCCGCCCGAGAACGGCCGTTGCCGCAACGGCGAGGTCGATGCGTTTGTACGGCACCAGGCGCGAGGCGACGAGGTAGTAGTCCGCGTCAACCGCGGTGCCGTGCGGAGTGAAGCGCGAGATGTCGATCGGCGGATGGAGAACGCGGCTGTCGCGGCCGTAGTGCTTTGCGATCCGGGCGCGCGTCGTCTCGCTGTTCGCGACGAACTCGTCGACGCGCCCGGCGGTGACGAAGTCCCACACCCGCAGGCGCCCGAGCATCGCGCTCGCAAGTGGACGAGCGGGCGCCGGAAGCGTGCGCAGCTCGTCGAACGGCCGCTCCCACAAGGCGCGCATGGGCGTGTGGCAATAGCAGATGTGGTGCTGGCGCGCGCTTCGCAGGATCCCCTTCGCCGCCGTATGGTGCGAAGAAACGATGACGTCGTACTCCGTGAGGTCAAAACTTTCGACGGCTCCCGGATACAAGGGGAGGAACCATCGATGGCGCCGGGCTGCCCCCGGTATTCGCGCCAAGCCTGAGGAGCGGATGCGCGGCGCGAGCGACGCGGGGCCGTGGTCTTGCGAATACAGGATCGCGAAGATCGGCGCGTCGGGAAATGTCTGCGCCATCACCTCGACGCAGCGTTCCGCGCCGCCCCGCTGGACGAGCGGATCCGATACGATGGCGACGCGCGGACTACGCGACCGCGGCATCGATCACGCGGACGGTCTGCGAGGCGATGTGCGCGGCGTCGAAGCGGCTGATCCCCGCGCGCGCCGCGATGCGGGCGGCGCCCAACCGCTCCGGGTCGCGCAGATAGGCGACGATCGCGGTAGCGAACGCCTCTTCGTCGCCGGCCGGAACGGCACGTCCCGTGACGCCTTGTATCACCGTCTCTGCCGCGCCGCTGTCGTCGAAGCAGACACTGGGCGTCCCGCACGCGGCCGCCTCGATCACCGCGCGGCCGAACGCCTCGCGCGTCGAACAGTTGCAGTTGACGTCACTCGCGGCATAGATGCCGGTAGCGTCGTCGGTCCAGGGCAAGAACACGATGCGATCGCCCAGCCCCAGGCGCTCGGCGAGCGCGTGCAGCTCGGGGACGAAGTCCGCGTCGCGAAAGACGGGGGCGCCTGCGATCACGAAACGCGCCGGGATCGACTCGTTGACGCGCGCCGCGATGCGCAAGAATCGGTCGTGACCTTTCCAGCGGTTGATGCGGCCGACCAGCGAGACCACCGGCAGATCGTTCGGCAGGCCGAGCGCCGCGCGCGCGCCGGCCCTCTCCGGGACCCGGGCGTAGCGATCGAGGTCGAGCGGTGCATAGATCACGCTGGTGGGTCCGGCGGCGATCGTATCGGCGACCATCTGCGAGCATGCGATTCGCGCGCGCGACCCCAGCCGCGCGGCGACGCGAAGCGCGGTCAGCCCCTTTCCGGCGATCATGTCGTGAAAGTGCATCACGCACGGGACGCCGGCGAGGCGCGCGGCCAACGCGCCGATGAGATGCGCCTTCATCGAGTTGGTGTAGACGGCGTCGACGCGCCGCCGCGCCAGGATCGTGCCAAGGCGGCGGGCGGCGTCCGATGCGGCAAATGCCGCCCCGAACCGCAACCGTTCCCGCGTGGAGCGCAGGATCGCCGGGTGGACCGGGACGATCCCGACGTCACAGCCGCCGGAGCGCAGGCGCTGCGCGAACGCCCCGTCCTCGAACAGCACGATCGACGGTTCGATCGCGTCATGTGGAAGGTGTTTGAGCAGCGTGGCCAGGGTCTGTTCGGCGCCGCCGGCAGTCGCGCCGACGTGATCGACGAACGCGACGCGCAGCGGCTTCACGCCGCCGCCCGGTAGATGTCCGCTATGCGCCCGGCGATCGCCGGCCACGAGAACCCGCGCACGTAGCGGATGCATGCCTCCTCGGAGGGAAGCGCGATCCGCCCGGTGAGCGCATCGCTCAAGCCGCGCGCAAGGGAACGTGCGTCGCACCCGTCGAGCACGAGCGCCGGGTCGAGCATGTTGACCGTATCGGGCAGACCGCTGACCGGCGTGACGAGCGCCGGCGTCCCGCACGCGAGCGCCTCCAGCGCGACCAGGCCGAACCCTTCGAGCGACGTCGTCGGGACGATGGAGACGTCGGCCGCGCGATAGATGGCCGGCAGGGCGCGCGGATCGACGAAACCGGTCAGATGCACCCATCGTTCGAGCCCGCGCGAAGCGACCTGCGAACGGAACGTCTCCTCGAGCGGGCCGGTGCCGGCGATCACGAGGAGCACGTCGGGGATCACGCGGCGGAGCGCGTCGACGGCATCGATCAGGTTTTCGATCCCCTTTGCGCGCACCAATCGGCGCACCGCGACGACGGTTGGGCGATCGGTGGGCCAGCCTAAGGCTCGGCGCACCTCGGAGCGCGGCCGCTCATCGTGGAACCAGTCGAGATCGACGCCGCCGGGGACGACCGAGATCGCGTCAGGATTGACGCGGTAGCGCTCGGCCAGCAGCTGCGCGTACGCCCGCGAAAGCACGATGAACCGCGCGCCGCGCGCGTACACGATACGCTCGAGGAGCGTCTTTGCCAGAACGACTGCCGGTGAGGCGCCTTCGGATGCGCCCTCGAGCGCCCACGATCCGTGGAAGTGCACGACGTGCGGCCGCGAGCGCAGACGGTCGAGGACCGGAAACGCGTACGGAGCGAAGTGCGAAACCACGACGTCACTCTCGGCGAGCGAGCGTGTGATGCTGCGGCGCAACGCGCTCCATCGGCGGAACATGCCGACGTCGTCGGGGGCAAACGACTCGAGCACGGCCGCCCCATCTCGCCCGCTGGCGTCGCCGGCGATGAGGGCCCGTGTGCGCACTCCCTGCGGCGGCAACGCGCGCAGCAAGTTGAAGAAGTACACGTCGAGGCCTCCGCCACGCTCACGCGTACCCGTCATGCCGAGCTGGAGCACGCGGAGCGCAGCGGTCTCTCCCACGCCGGTATCGTAGCGCGGCAGCCGACCGCAAGCGCCCCCGTGACCGGTGGTTTAGGGTGTGACGTCGAGCAAGGTAGGACTGCCCCCGATGTTCAGCGTGACCGAGGCCGCCGAAGCGACGGTCCCCGTCACCACGTTCCCGGCATCGTCGAAGGACGTCGAGCGAAGTCTCGACGGGGTGCGGGCGAAGGTCAGGCGCGTCGCCTGCGGCGAGAGCGCGAGCGGCGTATTCGTACGCGCATCCCACTCAGGCGCCTCGAGCCATAGCGCTAGGACGAACGATCCGTCCCGTTTTTGGAACAGGGCGTGGTGAACTTGCGCCGGCGCAGCCAGCGTGTACGACAGAGATCGCGGCACGACCGGCGTGCCCGGATCGCTCAGGTGTGCGAGCAGGTTTTTCACCGCGGCGTAGGCGGGCTTGATGGTCCCCCTGCCGTCCGTCAGGCCGTAGCTGCCGAAATACCCGCCGCCTTCGTCGACGAGCTCGTAGACGTACGTTCTCGGAACATGCGCGTTCCACGCCTCCAGCAGCGTCCGCACGGTGTACCGCGCTTTCGTCGCGGGCGGCACGTATACGGTATTCGACGTATCCCCATAGCCCGTTTCCGTGATGTAGACGGGCTCTGCGCCCGTCGGTTGCGCCGCGATCGCGAGGTCATAGCCGAGCGAACCATAGACGCCGAACGAGTTCCCGCCGCCCCATCCGGGCGTGCCGGGATTTCGCGCGGCAAAATAGGCGTGCAAATTCCCCACATCACTCGTCGCGGCGACGGAGCCGAGTGCCGCATACGCCGACTGGCTGGTGAGCGACGGCGCAACGACGGTGACGCCGCGCATCGCCTTGACCGTCGAGTGGAGCCACTGCTGCACGGATCGGTCGGTCTGCGGCCAGTTCGTGTCGCTTGCGGGATGCGAGGCATCCCATTCGTTGAGGCCTTCATACGCGTCCGCCGTCCGTGAGGTGCACGAATCCCACGTCGTGACGTCGGTCGGACTCATCCAATGCGCGACGATGAAGTCGCCATGGATTCCCTGCGATGCGAGCTGGCGAAAGTTGGAGCACAGGCTCGTATTTCCCGTATAGACGCCGTCGCGGACGTGACGAACGCCTAACCCTACGAGAAGATTGTCAACAGCGCTGAAATTGTTTCCGTAGAGCGTTCCATAGTATCCCAGGTGGACGTTGACGCCGACGGAGTCGACGAAGGCATCCGCACCGCGAGCGGTCTCGGCGCTCGTACTTTGCAGTACTGACTCGGTCGTCAGCATCGCGCTGCTCGGGGCGGCGCCCGAGCTCGCGACGACACCGGGGTTCGGAACGGCGCCGGATCCGCCGCCTCCGCATGCGGAAAGTGCGACCATCGACACAGAGCAACACAGTGCCGCGGTCAAGCGGCATAGACTTGAATTCAAATTCTCTCATCCCTCGCTGCGTCTTGCGCAGCGGACGCGAACACATGCTGTTCGCAAGTCCTATCGGCACGGCGAGCGCCCACAAGAGCAAATTTACGAGCGTGTGAGCGTCGTCTCGACCACCCTACAAGGGAGGGATCGCACTGCAGCGACGGGCCGCTATCGCTCTACAACTGCTGAGCGAGCGGTGCTTCCGTTTCGGCGAAAAACCGTGCCAGCACGGCCCGAAATCGGTTCCGTCAGGACGTGATGTCGAGCAAGATAGGACTCGCGCCGACCTGTATCGTCAGCGCGCCGGCCGGAGCGACCGCGGTCGTCGATGCGTTGCCGTTGTCGTCGAACGCCGTCGTGTGAAGCGACGACGGCGAGCGACCGAACGTCAGGAGGGCGGCTTGAGGCGCGACCGCGACCGAGTGGTTCCCGTTCGGATCCCACTCGGGCGCCTCGAGCCACAGCGCCAGGACGAACGAGCGATCGCGCTTTTGGAACAGTGCGTGATGAACCTTGGCGGGCACGGTCAGCGTGTACGCGAGGGATCCCGGCGCGATTGGGGTTCCCGGATCGCTCAGGTGCGCGAGCAGATTCTTTACGGCGGAGTATGCGGGCTTGACGGTCCCGTTCGCGTCGGTCAAGCCGTAGCTGCCGAAATCTCCGCCGCCGTTATCGACGAGCTCGTAGACGTAGGTCCGTGTGACGCCGGCGTTCCAGTTCTCGAGCAGCGTGCGCATCAGGTAACGCGCCTTCGTCCCGGCCGGAACCGCGTACGAAGTGCCCGGGGCGTCGCCGTAGCCGCTCTCGGTGACGTACATCGGCTTCGTTCCCGTGGGCTGACGAGCGATCGCGAGATCGTAATCGAGCGCACCGTAGACGCCGAACGAGTCCCCGCCGCCCCACCCGGCCGTGCCGGGATTTCGCCCCGCGAAATAGACGTGAGCATTGCCGACATCACTGCTCGCACCGAGCGCTCCGACCGTCGCGTACGCCGATTCGCTGGTGAGCGAGGGCGCCACGACCGTCACGCCACGCGTCGATCTCACCGTCGAGGAGAGCCACTCTTGGACGGACGCGTCGGTTTGCGACCAGTTTCCGTCAGTCGCGGGATGCGAGGTGTCCCACTCGTTGAGGCCCTCGTACGCATCCGCAGTCCGCGCAGTACACGAGTCCCATGCCGTGACGTCGCTCGGGCTCATCCAGCTGCCGACGATGAAGTCGCCGTGTATGCCGAACGAGGCGAGCCGGCTGAAGTTCGAGCACAGGCTCGTCTGCCCGGGAGAGATACCGTCGCGGACGTGGCGGATTCCGAGTCCCGTGAGCAGCGATGCTATGGCGGAGAAATTGTCGCCGTAGAGCGTCCCATAGTAGCCGAGGTGGACGTTGACGCCCACGGAGTCGACGAAAGCGTCCGCGGCACGAGCGGCCTCGGACGGGCCGAGGTTCGGGCTGGGAGTCGAACTCGGACTCGCAACGGGGCTCACGACCGGGCTCGGGCCCGTGCTTGGCGTCGGGGCTGCGCTTGCGCTCGGGCCCGCGACGAGGTCGGCGTTCGGAACGAGACCGGGCCGGCTGCCGCCTCCGCATGCCGCGAGCGTGAGAAGCAACAGCGAGCAAAACGATGCCGTGATGACGCGGCATAGGTTTGAGTACACGTTTTTCTATCGGCGCGGCGCGCGCCGTCAGGATCGAATTCGCACGGATGTGAGCATCGTCGCGCGCGCTGCGCGCGGAAGGAATTTCAACGCAGCGAGGCTGTCGAGCGAAAGAAAGAACGCCCTGTTGCAGGGCGTTCGGTGATATTCCATGACGTCGGAACAGAGCGAGCGCTAGGGCATGATATCGAGCAAGGTAGGGCTCCCTCCGACGGAAAGGGTAACCGCGCCGCTCTGGGCGAGCGCCTGCGTCGTTACGTTGCCGCCGTCGTCGAACGACGTCGTGCGCAGCATCGACGGCACGCGGCCGAACGTCAAGACCGTTGCTTGCGGGGCAACCGCGATCGGGACGTTCGCGTTCGGATCCCACTCCGAGACCTCGAGCCACAGCGCGAGGACGAACGATCCGTCGCGCTTTTCGAATAGCGCATGGTGAACCTGCGCCGGCGCGGCGAGCGTGTATGCGAGCGATCGCAGCGTGACGGCTCTACCCGGATCGCTGAGGTGCGCGAGCAGATTTTTCACCGCCGTGTACGCGGGCTTGACGTTCCCGTTGCCGTCCGCCAGGCCGTAGCTCCCAAAATATCCGCCGCCTTCGTCGATAAGCTCGTAGAGATACGTCCGTGAAAGCTTTGCATTCCACGCTTCCAGCAGCGTCCGCAACGTGTATCGTGCTTTGGTTGCAGGCGGCACGTATACCGTGTCGGACGTATCACCGTAACCCGTCTCCGTCACGACGATCGGTTTCGTCCCAGTCGTTTGCCGCGCGATGGCGAGGTCGTACTTCAGCGAACCGTAAACGCCGAAAGAGTCACCGGCTCCCCATCCGGTCGTGCCGGGATTCCGCGCCGCGAAGTAGACGTGCGCATTGCCGACGTCGCTCGTGGCGGCGACGGAGCCGAGTGCGGCGTACGCCGACTCGCTGGTGAGCGACGGAGCGAAGACCGTGACCGGACGCATCGCTTTGACGGTGGAGTAGAGCGACTGCTGCACCGACGCGTCGGTTTGCGGCCAGTTCGTGTCGGTTGCGGGGTGCGAGATGTCCCACTCATTGAGGCCCTCGTACGCATCCGCCGTCCGCCCGGTGCACGAGTCCCACGTCGTGACGTCGGTCGGGCTCATCCACGAGCCGACGATAAAATCACCGCGTATACCGTGCGCTCCGAGTTGGCTGAACTCGGAGCACAGGTTCGTCCACCCGGGAGAGATGCCGTCGCGGATATGCCGAATCCCCAATCCGGTGAGCAGGTTTTGCACGGCGGTGATATCGCTGTAGCGCGTCCAATAGTAGCCGAGATGCACGTTGACGCCGACGGAGTCGGCGAAGCTTGCCGCGCGACGCGGCATCTCGGTGAGGCTCGTACTTTTCGCCGTCGCGGCGGTGACGAGCGTCGTATCGTTTGCGGCGAGGCCGGAGTCCGCAACGACGCCGGCATTCGGGACGACGCCGGATCGGCCGCCGCCTCCGCATGCCGCCAGCGCGACCGCCAGCAATGAGCAACACAATGCCGCTCTGAAGCGGCACAGGCTCGAATACACGTTTTCCTTCCCTTTCGCTGCACCACGCACAGCGGACACGAAACAACATCCTTGTTCGTAAGAATCGTATCGGCGCGGCGCGCGCGATAAGGAGGGAATTCTTGCTGGTGTGAGCGCCGTCTCGCCGGACCGGCGTCAAGAAAACGAAAACGCCCGTCTTGCAGAGCGTCGTTCGCTGGTTGCGCTTGTGAGAGGCCGAGCGTTACCGGCCTTTGGCTAGCCTCGAGCCGTTAGACGAAGCCGTTGCGGATCGCGTAGATGGCGGCGTGCGTCCGAGCGCTGACGCCGAGTTTGGCGAAGATGCGGGTGACGTGGTTCTTCACGGTCTTCTCGGAGAGAGCGAGGCGCACGCCGATCTCTTTGTTCGAGAGTCCTCCCGCGATGAGCGCGACGATCTCACCTTCGCGCAGCGAGAGCTCGTCCTGCGGCGTCTGCGGCGACTGGAGCCGGCGCAGCAGCACGCCCGCGACGCGCGGATCGAAATACGGCTCGCCTTCGGCCACGGTCTTGCAGGCGCGGCGCAGCTCGGCGGGTTCGATGTCGGTAAGGATGTAGCCCTCCAGCCCGCACGCCAGGGAGCGCTGCAGCGTGAACTGGCCGGCGTGCGAGGTGAGCAGCATGATGCGCGTCGCGGGCGAGGCGGTCTTGCACGTCGCGACGGACTGCTCGAGCCCGCCGTCACAGCTCTCGAAATCCAACAGCAGCAGATCGGGGCGCACGAAGCCGACGTTGGCATCCTCGACGCTGCGCGCGTCGCCCACGACCTCCAGCGCGTTCTCGTCCGTCAGCAACCGGCAGAGCGCCTTGCCGACAAGCGGCTGGGCGTGAACGACGAGCACGCGCGGCAGTTGTACGGTCGCGATCATCGTTCCGGCCCTCCGCGCAGCACGACCATCGCCCGCGCCCATCCCGCGTCGGTTCTGGTGCGGACGAGAAATCCGTACTCCGTGCGATCTTCCACCTGGTAGCCCGCGCGGAGGGCCTCATTGAGCGAGACGAAGATAACCATGAGCGCATTTTGAACGCCGCCCGGTACGGCGCGCTTACGGCGGCGAGAGTCGCGACCTTACCGTGCGCTTACGCCGAACGGCCGCAGGGTCCCCAAAGGCGGCCATGCGGCCCTACCAGCTAGGACGAACGTCCAGAAGCGTGTCGCAAATGCAGATCAAGAAGGCGCTTGCCATGCCCGCCCTCACGTGTGGGCAGCGAGTTCTTTGCGCGCAGCTTCACCGATCTCGGCCGACGTGTAAGCGTGCCCGTCGATGCCCCAGCCCCCGTCCGGCGCTTCCGTGATGAGGCACCAGGTGCGCTCTGCGAGCGTTGGATCTCCGGCCTGCGCAGCGATGATCTCGGTCATCTCCTCGGTGACGCCGAGTTTTTTCTCGCGGTCGAGCACGCCGGCCGGCGTAAGGATCTGTACGCGCACGTAGTTGCTCTCCCCGTTTGCGTTCGCCATCGCATCCGCTTCGAGCTCGTGAACGAACGCCGCAGTGTTCTCCAGAAAGAGCGGGATGGGCGGGACCTTTTCCCAGCGCATGAGCGCCGCGGTCAAGGCCTTCGTGAGCTCGGGCTTGCTGCTGAAGGTGCCTTTGACTGCATAGACGTCGATCATGGGCATGGGGTGGTCCTCCGAGTATCTCGCGATGCGATGCGCCGGCGTTCCCACGGGAAGCCGCTTTGCATGCTGCGAGAATATCGCTTAAACTAACTCAAGGATAGTACGTACCTGGAGGTTCGTATGGACGCCGCTTCCGCAACCAGAGTCGTCGGCAACTGTGACGTCGCGACGTGCGTCTCGCGCGCAGTGCTTACTCATCTCGCAAGCAAGTGGGGTTCGCTCGTTCTGCGAGCGCTCAGCCGCGGTGAGCGGCGCTATTCCGAGATCCGCTGGGCGATCGAGGGCATCTCGGAGAAGATGCTGGCGCAGACCCTCCGGGACCTCGAGCGTGACGGTCTCATCTTACGTACGAGCTTTCCGGTCCTTCCGCCGCACGTCGTCTACAGTCTCACGCCGCTTGGCGAGGAGTGCGCCGCTCACGTCGCCACCCTGCTTCGCTGGATCGAGACGCACGTCACCGACCTGAAGAAAGCGCGGCGCACATATGACGCCGTCCGCGCGGCGAGAGAGTCCCCGCCTAAGCCGGCGAGAGGCGTCGCTCCTCGCGTACCTTACGTCGAGGTGCGTACTTCTCAACCGAGGGTTCAAAGCGTAGAGTGAGACCGTTCGCGCCGGCGTTCAGCCTTCGGAGAGAAACATGGCCCAGACAATCGAGAAAACACATAAGGCGCTTGTCCTCGAAGCGTTCGACGTCTTGTTCAACAAGCGCGACTACGCGGCGGCCGAGCGGTACTGGTCGCCAAACTACATTCAGCACAGCGCTCACATCGAGCCCGGCCGCGAAGGCCTGTTCAACTTGATCAAGAGCAGCCCGCCGACGTTGAAATACGAATCGGACATGATCGTGGCGGACGGAGATCTCGTGATCGTCCATGGGCGGTTCTCCGGACACGGCCAGCCGGCGAACTGGATCGCCGCTGACGTCGTTCGCATCGAGGACGGACGGCTTGCCGAGCACTGGGACGTCATCGAGGACGAAGCCACGGCGCAGCAATCCAAGAGCGGCAAACCCATGTTCGGGAACGCGTTTCCTGAATAAGCGGCCCGGCGAAATCTGACCTCGCCGCGAATCTTTCGGCCTATCCGATTCGTCATCGCATCGCAATGCTATCCCTTACGAAGGCGAGACGAACGTGATCAAGCTATCCTGGGCCGTTCCGGCGCTCATCCTGGCCCTGGCCGCCGGCGCTTCGGCGGCCGATCCCCAGAGCCAGAAATATCCTCCCCTTGACCAATACATGATGCCGCACGCCGCGGAGATGTCGCTGGCCAGGAGCGCCGCGCCGGAGAGCATCACAAGCCACGCGACCGTCAAAGTGTTGGGGTCGTCCGGCTACACGGTGGCGGTGAACGGCGACAACGGCTTCACTTGCATGGTGATGCGCGGGTGGGCCGCGCCGACCTACACGCCCGCGCAGCTCCGCGGCATCGTCTACGACGCCAAGGTCCGCGCACCGATCTGCTTCGACCCAATCGCTTCCCGCACCGTGATGCCGTACTACGAACTCCGCAGCCAGCTCGGCCTGCAAGGTCAGTCGCCGGATCAGATTGCGAAGGGCGTACAGTCCGCTTACGATACCGGACGACTGCCGAAGCGTGAGGCGGTCAGCTTCGCGTACATGTGGTCCGCCGAACAATACCTCGGCCCGGGTGCCGGCCACTGGCATCCCCATCTCATGATCTTCGCCCCGTACTACGACAACGCGAAGCTGGGCGGGAACGCTTTCGGCGGTCCGCTGCCGGGCCTCTCGGACGATGCCGGAACGCCGTTCGCCGTCGTCGTCGTGCCCCTCGACCACGAGCTCTTCATCAAGATGTCGCAACGGTAACCGGGGATTACGCGGAGCCGCTCGGCGAACGCTTGAGGCCGCGCGATCGGCTCCGCGTAGGACGCCTTACTTGGCCGCAATCGCTCCGGGCTGTCCATGCAGACCGATGCTCGACGAGTCCTAGTTTGAAGTTCACGCCGGCAAGGTGCCACTGCTCGCCGGCGTATCGACGCGCTTCCGCCAACGCTCAACGTTATTGCCAAGATGAAACCGCACGTCGGACCTCCGACGAAGCCGGCAATCTGCAAGAGGGCGCCAAAGCTGAAGCTTGCCGCGAACGGTTCGCCGCGCTGGAGCATCACGGCCAGAGGTTAGCGCGCCTGAGCTGGTGGAAATACCGATCGACGCACGTTGCCCGCGGGGAAGCCGCGTACGACGGCGACGCGATCCTCGATTGCCCTCGGAACATCGTACGAGACCAAGCGCACTGGGCGCTCTTCTTTCTCGGACCGGGATCGAACCGCTTCGGCTGATCTACGAAGTCCGGCAGCCGCAAGCGGCCGTGGACGCGGTGGCGGAGCTCATCGGAGTCGCGCCTGCTCCGCGAATCGACTGGGCGAAACTCGACCTAGCGATACAGCGCGACGCGACCACCGAGGTTTGGCGTGCTCGGGTCATCCGCGAGCGCGGTGACCCGAACTCCGTCGACAAGGTGTGAGCCCTGGTTGCGGTCGCGACATCTTGCGGTGATCGCGGTGCAGAACCAACCCGCTAGAATCAATCCGGTCGTGAGTGACCAGGCGACCACGCAATACGTCCCGCGGCAAAAATTCAGTGCGGCCGGCAAGAAAAAACCCCGCCGTAGCGGGGTCTTCACTGGTAGCGCCAACGGGAGTTGAACCCGTCTCTCCGCCTTGAAAGGGCGGCGTCCTAACCGATAGACTATGGCGCCGGGACCGGGCGAAATTGCCCGTTCGGCGGCGCCGCACCTGCGTCGGCGGGTGCTAGAACGCGCCTAGCCCGTTCGGCGAACCGAGCGTCGTGTCGCCGGCCGGGACGCCGCTCACTTGGTGCAGCTTGGCCGAGTTGGCGTAGAGGCTCGCTGCGCCGATTTGACCGGAGCCGAAGTCACGCGCCGCGGCATACAGGCCCGCGATGAACGGCGCGCCGGCGCTCGTGCCGCCGAGCACGATCCAGCCGCCCGATTGGGTGTCGTACACGGCGAGTCCAGTCACCGCATCGGCCACGAAGGAGACGTCCGAGACGCCCCGACTGCCGCACGCGGCAGTCTGCCACTGCGGCCGCGCCACGTACGCGCTGCACCCGGTTCCGGTGCTGTTCATAGCGGTCTCCGACCAGCCGCGCGCGTTCCACGCCGTCTTGAGGGTCGTTCCGCCGACCGCGATGACGTTCGCGGACGACGCCGGGAATTCGACGCCGGCTTGATCGCCGATGCTTGCGGTCACCGCGATCCCAGGGTGCGCGTAGTATGCATCCAGCGTCGCGGCATCCGCCGTCTCGGGAGCACCATAGCTGTTGCTGATCGCGGCCGGGTGCGTCGCGGCGATCGCGTTGACGGCTTGCGCGAGCGCGCTCATGTCGTTGCTTGCCGCTTCGACGAGCGTGATGCGGCACGTGGGGCACGCTGAGGATGCCATGGCGAGATCGAGCGAGATCTCCATCGACCATCCTTTGTCGGCCTGCGGATATCCGCCACGCTGCAAGCTGCCGTTCAACTTCGAGAAGCAGCCGTTCGCGGTCGTGCACGGCGGCAGGCCAAACTGCGAGCGGTAGACGGCGAGATCCGACTCAGCCGATGGATCGTCAAATGCGTCGACGATCGCAATCGTCGGTCCGTTCGCGGCGGCCGACGTCGAGGGAGCGCTCAGCCCGTATGCCGACCACAACTGCTTCGGCGTGTATCCTTTCACCGAAGCCGGATGAGGGTTCGGGTTTGCGCCGGCGCTCGTATTTTGCACCGTATGACACCGCAGCAGCCCCGAACACACGGGAGAAAGCACGAGGTTGACAACCGCGCCGACCAAGCCGAACAAACCGCCCAGCAAACCCGGGGTCGGAGTAGGCGAAGGCGTTGGGGTCGGCGAGTCACCGGGGAGCGCGCGCGAAATGTTGTCGGCGATGCGTCCGTGATCGCCGGCCGGAATGACCGATCCGCCGCCGGATGCACAGGCGGCGAGCAGTGCGAGCGCGAGAAGTCCCGCCAGCATGCGGGTGCGAGAAGGTGCTTGCATGTCGTTCGCCTTTATCCGCGGTTGGTGACGACGTCGATCATTGCATCGACGACGATAGGATCGAATTGGGTGCCGCGCGCGGCCTCGAGCCGTTCGAGGGCGACCGACGGAGAGAACGGCGGCCGATACGGACGCCGGCCGATCATCGCGTTGAACGCGTCGGCCACCGCGACGATGCGCGCCGCGGTCGGTATCGCGCCTCCGGCGGTGCCGTCGGGGTAGCCGTATCCATCGAAGCGCTCGTGATGGCTGCGCACGATCGGCGTCAAGTGCGCGACCAGCGCGACCTCGGAGACGATCACCGCACCGGCCGCCGCGTGCCCGCGCATGATCGCCATCTCGTCGATATCGAGTGAGCGGGGCGCGTTCAAGATCGCGAGCGGCGTCTTGATCTTGCCAATGTCGTGGACGAGCCCGCTGCGTGCAACGTGGACGGCATCGTGGCGCGCGAGCGCCAAACGCTTCGCCAGCCGGGCGCACCACGCCGAGACGGCACGCGAGTGCTCCGCGGTCAGGGCGTCCACCTGATCGAGGCGCGTCATGAGGTCGTCCAGCGCGACGTCGATCTCGTCGATCGCCTCGTGCCGCGCCGCATCGCGAACGAGCCGCGGGCGGGTGGCGAGCCGCTCTACCTCGGCACGCACGACGTCGACCTCGGCAGCCGAGAGTCCCACACCCGGCGTGCGGTCCAGGTTGGCGGCCACCACGCCGGCGGCGGCGCCGACGATCGCAGGTACCGGGACGACGCCTGCATACCGCTCGCACGACGCGTCCACCCAGGAGAGAAGCCGCGTCCAGTCTGCCGCGCCGACCGAGGCGGCAAAGCGCTCGACGAAGCGCATGGCGAGGATCTCAGCCGCGACGGTCCGATGTGCCGGCGCGATACCCTCGAGCGCGGCCGTGGCAAATTCCCGAGTACGCTCGCGAAGCGCATCGGCCAGTCGTTCGTCTCCCCGCCGTACGGCGTTGCCGAGAAACATCGGGACCTCCAAACCAGCGAACGGGCGCTCTTACGGTCTCCCGGCCTACCGTGCCCAAAATCACAATACCGCCCCTTGCTTCCTCAGCACACTACCCCCAATTGGGTATCAATGCGAAGAGGGCAACCCTTCTCTTCCTGCGGCGCTTTCCAAGCTCGCTTGGTTAACGAAGACTTGACCGAGCAGGCCGTCGTCGTTCGTCGATCAGGCCCTCGCGCAGAGCAAACGCCACGGCCTGACGGCGGCCGCTGCAGCCCAGTTTTTTGCAGATGGAACGGACGTGGACGTCGATCGTCTGTGGGCTCCTGCCGAGGTCGGCCGCGATCTCCTTGCTCGTCGAGCCGGCGGCGATCATTCCCAACACCGCCTTTTCCGTGTCGCTGAGGAGCCCGCTGCGCGCCCGGTCGGTGAGCGGTAACGGAAGCGCGCCGAGAAAACGCCCGACGCCGCCGAGGTCGTAGCGTTCCAGAGCCTCCAGGGCTTCAGCCAGCGACGGCTCTCCGTGCCAGCCGCTCGTCCAGCGCGCGTAGAGACCGCGCACGGCATCGACCAGAGCGGTAAAACGCGGCCCGGCTTTTCGCGTGAGGTTCCGCAAGTCGGCGATCGCGCTCCGTGCCCGCCCGTCGTGCGCCAAGAGGATCTCCGCGATCGCGAGGTATGCGCGGCTGCGCAGCGCGAGCCGGTCGTTGGGATCGATTCGCCTCACGAGGTCACGGCTGCGCCGGATCGCTCCGGCGCTCTCGGAGCGTCTCCCCGACGCTGCGGCGTAGACCGCGATCTCGGCCCAGCGATAGGCCTTCCGGTCGTCGTCGAAGAGTTTGTCCGCGCTCGGCGCAAGCAGTTCGTAAGCGTGGTCGAAGCGGCCGTCCCACGCTGCGCGCAGCGCCTGCGCCGGCAGGAGCGATTCGCTGGTCATCGGGGTGAGGAAAATCTGCAGCCGCCGCAACTCGTCGTCCAGCCGTTCGATCGCAGCGACGTCGCCGGCGTCGACTTCGAGCGCATACGCGTTCATCGTCGCATAGACGCGCAGCGCCGGACTCCCCGCCTTTCGCCCGGCCTCATCGAGCTTCGCGAGCGCGTGCCGTCCCGCCGGCACGTCGTCGTCAGCGAGGATGGCGACGTTGAACAGCACGCTGCACGCGCGTGCGGCGACGTCGTATTCGTACGCGGCGTCGGCAGCCTCAAGCGCGCGGGTCGCAAGATCGCGCGCCGACGAGTAATCCAAGGAGCTCAGCGCAACGTACGAGGTCTGATGCAGGATGCGGCTGCGCAGGCCCGCGTCACGCACCCGATCCAGCCGCGTCAGCGCGCGCGCAGCGGCGGCCTGCGCGTCGTCCGTGCGGTGCCGGCTGACGTATGCGGTGCCCAAAAGTGCCCACAGCGCCGCCGTATCGCCCTCGTCGTCGGCGCGCGACGCCTCTCCTTCGAGCAACTCGATGACGTCCGCGCGATCGCGCCGCACGAGATCGAGCCCGTAGCGCAGCACGATCTGCCTGCGAACCTCGCCTTCGGCAGCGTCGATCGCCATGCGGAACCACGCTTCGGCGACGTCGAACCGCTCGTCGAGCGACGCCAGCGCAGCCTTCATCCCAAGCGCAATCGGATGGTGAGCAATCTCATCGTCCGGCACCGCCGCGAGGGCTTCACGCACCGGCGCCACCTCGCCGAGATCGAGTGCCCGAAATCCGCGCGCGTCGAGGGACCGCGCGATCGCGATCGGATCTCCGGTTCGTAAACGAATCGCGATCGCATCGCTCCAGCGTCCGGCGCTCTCGAGGACGTCGGCGGCTCGTTCGAAGAGCGCGGTCGACCGAGGTGACCGTTCCTGCGCGATTCGAGCGATGAGCCGGTCCCGGTACGGCTCGAAGTAGGCGTACCCCGTCGCGCCGACTGCATACGCGAAGCCCAGCTGCAGCAGCTCGCGCACCGTCGCGGCCGGATCGACGGCGAGCTGCGCCAACGTTGCCGCGTCGAAACGGCCGAGCAGCGCGGTGGAAAAGAGCGCGTCCTGCGACGGCTGGTCGCGCGCCGCGAGCGCCGCTTCGACGAGGCCGTCGTACAGAGTATCCGGCGTGAGCGATTCGTCGAACCGCCCTCCGGTCAGCGCGAAGGCAAGACCGAGCGGCCATCCCCCGGTCGCTCGATGCAGCCGGACGAGGGCAGCGTCGTTCATGTGGACTCCGGCAGCCTCAACCGCGGTCCGCAACTCAACGACGTCGACGCGCAGGTCCTCGCCGTCGATCGGGAGTTCCGTGACGCCGGTGGCGAGCCAGCCGGCGACCGGGAACGAACTGGCGTCCGAACCGATCAGCACCCACCGCAGGCGCGGCGTCGTCGCCTCGATCAGGTCGCGCACCAGCGCGACCGCTTCCGGCGCATCGTTGAGCGCCTGCACGTTGTCGAGCACGACCGTCGTCGTGACCGCGGCGAGATGCTCGCACGCCCATGCGACGGCGGGAGCACGCTCCTCGCCCGAAGCGAGCCGCTGCGCGGCGATGGCGACGGAAGAACGCATCGCCGGTGCGAGATCTCCGAACGCTGCCGCCAGCGCGTGAAGGAGCGCCGCCGGATGTACTTGGTTCCCGGCGAGATCGATCCACACCGACCCGATCGCGCGCGCGGTGAGATACTCGCGCACCGCGGTGCTCTTCCCGCTTCCGTCGCTCGCAACGACAAGCGCTAGCGATGCCCGTAACGCGCCGTCGAGGCGTGCGAACAGCCGGTCGCGTGGGAAGACGAACGCGGAAGAAGCGATCACATCTCTGCGGGAAAGCGTGGGCCCGGCTGGATTCGAACCAGCGCGCTACCAGTTATGAGCCGGCTGCTCTACCGCTGAGCTACGGGCCCGTAGCGCCTATCCCTTC
>JAQBPM010000269.1 GCA_028287525.1 Vulcanimicrobiota bacterium
CTCGCCGCTGGCGCTGCGGGGCGCGCGCGACCAGCAGGCGCCCGTGGCGGTGAAAGCGCGCGCGCGCCGGCGCGCCGGGTTCGAGGCGGCGGTTCCGAAAGAGATCATGGTCGAGTCGTTGCCGGACGACGCGGGCCTGATCGAAGCGTGGCTGACCGAGATCAAGGGTCAGCGCGTGCGCGTGCTGGTCCCGCAGCGCGGCGAGCGGCGCGAGTACCTGGCGCTCGTGAAGCAGAACGCGGAGCAGAACCTGCGCGCGTTTTTGGTGCATCAGGAAGCGACGGAGAGCGCGTCGGCCAGCGCGCTCACCGAACTGGCCGCGGCGCTCGATCTGCCCGGTCCGCCGCACCGCATCGAGTGCTACGACATCTCGAACATCCAAGGAACGAACTCCGTCGCCTCGATGGTCGTGTTCATCGAAGGCCGGCCGAAGAAGAGCGACTATCGCCACTTCAACATCCAAGCGGTAGAAGGGCCCGACGACTTCGCCTCGATGGCGGAGACGCTCCGCCGCCGGCTGCGCTATCTGCGCCAGGACGCGGACCGGCCGCCGGTCGCGGACAACGACGTCGCGACCAAGGCGATCGAAGCGCAGGCCCGTAAGCGCGAGCGGTTTCACGAGAAGCCCGACTTGCTGCTGATCGACGGCGGCAAGGGACAACTCAACGCGGTCGTCGAGGTGATGCACGAACTTGACATGTGGGGCATTCCGGTCGCGGGTCTAGCGAAAGAGCACGAGTGGCTGTTCCTGCCGGGCAGCGGCGAGCCGATCGTGCTCCCGCCGAACTCGGCGGGGCTGCATCTCGTGATGCGCATCCGCGACGAGGCGCACCGATTCGCGATCACGCACCACCGAAACAAGCGCGGCAAGGCGATGACCAAGTCGGTGCTCGACACGCTCGACGGTGTCGGGCCGGTGCGGAAGAAGCGCTTGATGACGGTGTTCGGTTCGGTCGGCGCGATCAAACGCGCCTCGGTCGACGAGATCGCCGCGGTCAAAGGGATGACCCCGGCGCTGGCGTCATCGGTGAAGGCAGCGCTGGGAGGATCGTGAAGGAACCTGCATGGGCTTTGTGATTCGGGTCCTGGTGAACGCCGCGGCGCTGTTCATCATCGCCTACTTCCACCTGATCCCGGGAGTCGGGGTCACCGGGCCGACCGGTGCGATCATCGCGGCGCTGATCCTCGGGATCGTGAACGCGATCTTGCGGCCGATCCTGATTCTGCTGAGCCTGCCGCTGGAGATCCTCACGCTCGGCCTCTTCACGTTCGTGATCAACGGGTTCTTGTTCTGGCTCGTCGGGGCGCTCGGCGTCGGGCTGATCGTGCGCGACTTCTGGGCCGGCTTTTTCGGCGCGATCGCGATGGCGATCATCTCGTGGATTCTCTCCGCGTTGACCGGCGCGGGCGAGGCCGGCGTGGACCGCCGGCGCGTATAGGACGTTGATCGATCCCTTTCTGCTGGCCAAACCGTTCCTGCACTTTCTCGATCCAGAGAGCGCGCACGAGATGACGCTCTGCGCGCTCGAAACCGGCCTCGTTCCGGGCCAGCCCCGGGACGACGATCCGATTCTCCGCGTGCAGCTGTTCGGTCGCGCGCTGCGCAATCCGGTCGGGCTCGCCGCGGGATTCGACAAGAACGGCCGCGTGTACGACCTGATGGCGGCGCACGGGTTCGGCTTTGCGGAGATCGGCGGCGTCACGCCGCGTCCGCAGCGCGGGAATCCCCGGCCTCGCGTCTTTCGTTTGCCGGCGGATCGCGCGGTGATCAATCGCATGGGGTTTCCGAACGACGGCGCCGACGCGCTCGAAACGCGGATGCAACGCAAGGGCCGCAGCCCCATCGGCGTCGGCATCAACCTCGCCTCGAACGCCGACAGCGCCGATCCGGCGGCCGACTTCGTGGCGCTGGCGACGCGCTTCGCGCCGTACGCCGACTACCTCACCCTCGACGTGTCGTGTCCGAACACCGCGAACGGCCAAGTGTTCTTGGAGCCGGAACGGTTGGCAGATCTGCTCGCGCAGCTGGCGGCGATTCCGTGGGTGTCGGCCGGGCCGCCGATGGTCGCGAAGCTTTCGCCCGACATCGACGACGCGCTCCTCGCACGACTCGTCGCGGTGCTGCTGGATGCGCGCATCGACGGCATCATGGTCGCCAACAGCACGCGCGCGCGGCCGCCGTTGCGTGACCCGGCGGCGTCGGAGGCGGGCGGGTTGACCGGCGTGCCGCTGATGGCGTCCTCGACGGCGATGCTGGCGCGCGTCCGCGAACTCACCGGGGGCGGCGTGACGCTGGTCGGCGTGGGCGGGATCGCGAGCGGGGCCGATGCCTATGCGAAGATTCGTGCCGGAGCGAGTGCCGTGCAGCTGTACACGGGCCTCATCTACGAGGGGACGGCGCTGGTCACGCGGGTCAAGCGCGAGCTCGCCGCGCTGCTGCGGCGCGACGGGTTCGGCTCGGTGGCCGAAGCCGCTGCCGCCGCGGCTACTTGACGTTACGGAACAGGAACGATCCGCCGACCTTGTGCGCCATCACGTGGATGTCGCCGCGCATCGAGCGCAGGTCGCGATCGACGCCGTGCATCTCGCCGGTGAGGCCGCCGAGCTTCGAATCCATCGAACCGAGCGTCGCCTGCGTCGACCGCAAGCGCGACAGCGCACCGTCCAGCCTCAGGTTGGTCTCATCGAGCTTGCCGTTGGTGCGCCCCAGCGTCGCCTGCATCGTCGCCAGGCGATCGAGCTTGCGGCTCGTCACGTCGAGGGTCCCGAGGTCCTCGGCGACGGTCGCCAGCTGAGCGGTCATCGCGTGCAGTTGGCGGAGCGTGTCGACGACTGCCAGCGCGAGCAGGGCTGCCAGTACCGCCCCGGCGGCGAGGCCGCCAAAGACGAGCGAGCGTTCGTGCCACACCGGGCGTCGGGCGATTGCGATCATATAAGAGGTCTTGCTCAGCAATCCTGAAGGAACTGTGAAGGCGCGCTCTGCTCGGCCGAGGGCGACGGGCTCAGGTAAGCCACGAGTGGAACCCCGGCTTTGCGGGTCGTGTTATAGTAGATTGCTAGTCCACTTCGGACTCGCTCGAGGGGCTGAGTAGTCTCGACGGGGAGATCCGTGGCTGACGTAAGCAGGCGGTGCTGTGAGCCCACCTTAAACGATCACAAGCGTTTTACACGCGAACAAT
>JAQBPM010000216.1 GCA_028287525.1 Vulcanimicrobiota bacterium
AGAGCGGCGCCGATTGGTCGCCCGACGACCGCACGATCGCGTACGGCTCGACGCCGCTCTCCGATCCCGAAGGCGATCGCGGCGCGATCTTCCTCGTGCCGTCGACGGGCGGGAGCGCGACGCGGCTGCCGATCTCGCGCTACGGCGTGAATGAGGCCGGCTGGATGCCCGACGGCAAGCGGATCCTCTACGGCTTCGTCTCGCGCCACGACAGCGCGGCACAACCGGGCTATGCCACGGTGAACTTGGACGGATCGGACGACCGGATCGTCGTCGCCGAAAACGCGATGTCGATCGGCGACGCGGTCATCAACGATACCAAGGAAGGCGGTGCGGGGTGCGCGATCGTCGCGCCGAACGGGCGCAGTCTGATCGCGGACGTCAGCATCCCCGGCGCGACCGAGATCGACGCGATCGATTTCGCCGGACGGCGAACCGCGACGCTGATCGGCGGCGGACGCGAGAACATCGACTGTTCGGCGAGCCGCGACGCGCGAACGATCGCCTTCACCGCGCTCGACGCGACGCATCTCACCGAGGCGTACGTCTACGATCGAACAACGGACAAAACGATCCAGCTGAGCCATTTGAACGACGCGCTGATCGACGCGCTGGCGCTCTCTCCGCCGGAGGAGCACAGCGTCGCGAACGGCCAGGGCGGTTCGGTCGCGTACTGGGTGATGTGTCCGCCGAACGCGGTCGCCGGCAAACGCTACCCGGTCATCCTCGACATTCACGGCGGCCCCCATACCGAATTCGGCAACAGCTTCTTTCACGAGTTCCAGGTGCTCGCCGCGCGCGGCTACGTCGTGGTATACGCGAACCCGCGCGGAAGCGTCGGATACGGGTACGATTGGTCGACCGCGCTTGACGGGGATTGGGGCAACGCGATGTTCACCGACGAGACGGCCGTGATGGACGCGGTCGTCAAGCGCGCCGACGTCGACCCGGCCCGGACGTTCGTCTCCGGCGGAAGCTACGGCGGCTACGCGACGTTGTGGATGATCTCACACACCAACCGCTTCCGAGCGGCGCTCGCCGAACGCCCGGTGAGCAACCTCTTTACCGAGACGCTGAGCGCGGATTTCGCGGCGCCGCTCGGCTTCGAAGGACCGGCCGGAACGCCGCACGCGTGGGGTCCGCCGCTGCAGGCCTATATGACGATGTGGCAGCAATCGCCGCTCGCGCACGTCACGAACGTTCGCACGCCGCTGATGCTGCTTCACGCGGACGGCGACACGCGCACGCCGATCGCCGAGACGCTGCAGGAATACGAAGCCCTCAAGAACCTCGGCCGTACGGTCACCCTGGTCGAGTTCCCCCGCGACACGCACGATCTCAGCCGCACCGGAGAACCGATCCACCGCGTCGAGCGCCTCAACATCATGAGCGAGTGGTTCGACCGCTACCGAAAGGGAAGATGAGTGGCCCAAACCTACGTTACGGTGCTCTTCGACGACGTCGCCCACGCGCGCGACGGGAAGCACGCGTTGGAGAATGTTCCGGGAGTTCACGTGCGGCGGGCGTTTCTGGTGGCGCGAGACCCACGCGGGATGCACGTCGACGGACGCTATCACGGCGAGCTGCCGAAAATCGACATCGATCACCCGTTCGCGCTGCTGCGGACGATGCTCGCGCGTTTGATCCTCGGCTCCAGCCGTGAGGAAGACGGCATCGCGATCGAAGACGCAGAGGAAGAGCTTGCCGTCGGTCAAGCCGCGGTCGTCGCACTCGTCGACGAGCACGACGCCACGGCGATCGACCGCACGATGCGCGAGTGCGGGGGAACGGTCACTCGAAGCGCGATCAGCACGCTCGACGCCGAAGACACCGAACGCTTCCTCTCCGCCACGAGGATCGATTCGCCCCCATCGTGAGCGGGGCGCTAGCCCCAGACTTTGCGCGCTGTGTCGGTGACGAGTTGGAGTTTGGCCCATTGCTCGTCTTCGGTGAGGAGATTGCCTTCGGCCATCGATGCGAAGCCGCATTGCGGGCTGAGCGCGAGATCGTCGAGGGGGACGATCTTCGCCGCCTCGTCGATGCGGCGGGTCAGCGACTCCGCGTCTTCCAGGCCGCCGCGCTTGGTGCTGACGAGCCCGAGCACGACGGTTTTGCCTTTAGGCACGAAGCGCAGCGGTTCGAACGTTCCCGAGCGTTCGTCGTCGTATTCGAGCAGGAAGCGGTCGACCTCGAGCTCGTTGAACAACTTCTCGGCGATCGCGTCGTAGCCGCCGGTGGCGTACCATTGGCTGCGGTTGTTGCCGCGGCACAGATGGATCGCGAGCACGACGCCCGCCTTGCGCGCGGCGCGAAAGCAAGCGTTGTCGGCGACGATCGCCTCGTCGAGCAGCTGCTCCGGCGATTGTCCGAACTCCGCGCGCAAATGCTCGCGCCACTTCGGATCGAGATAATAGCTGTACCGCGGCGCGTCGATCTGGATGTACGAGACGCCTTCGGTCGAAAGCGCGGCCGCCTCGTCTTTGATGATGTCGACGACGTCGCGCAGGAACGCGGAATGATCCGCGTACGCGCCCTCGCTGATCCCTTTCTTGTACGAGATCGCCGGGAACTGCGTGGCGCTCGGCAGGGTCATCTTGATCGGCCCCGGGCTGTGCTCGCGTAAAAATGCTGTCTCGTGTTCGGCCAGCCGGCGCGTGCGGCGCAGCTTGCCGGTGACGATCCCTTTGACGGCGCTCGGCGCGACCGTTTGCGCCGTTCCCGCCGCGTTCCAGCTGCGCTGCACCGCGTCGCCGTAGTCGAAGCCGTCGACCGCATCGTTGAAATCGCTCATGAACCCGCTGCGCCGGAACTCACCGTCGGTGAAGATGCGAAAGCCGAGATCCTTCTGCTTCGCGAGGACGCGCACGATGTCGCGGTCCTCGATCTCGCGCAGGCGCTCCGGCGAGGCGCCGACGTGCCGTGCCTCGAGAAGCTCCGCGCTTCGCAGAAAGCTGCCGACGTGGTCGGCGCGCAGGTCGGCGGCGGTAACGGTATGCGGCATGTCACTCCCTTTTTTCGCGCCCCAGGCGCGGGCCTACCGGGGCGTCGCTCACCTGCTGTAACGCTGCGGATGCTGGGTACCGTGCGCGTGTGAGCACCGTGGATTCGCCGCTATGGGTCCTCGCGGCCGTCGGCATCATGGGCGGGTACGACACGATCGTCTTTCACGAGCGCGTCGCCCGGCTTGCCTCGCAGCCCGCGGCGTGGCGCGAGCTGCGGCTGCACGCGGCGCGCGAGGTCGTCTATCTCGTTTTGTTCAGCACGCTCGCGTGGTTCGCACCGCACGGCTGGATCGCTGCAGCGCTCGCGATCGCGCTCGCCGCGGAGATCGTCATCACCGCGTTCGACTTCATCGTCGAATGGGACACACGAAAGCTGCCGCGGGGAGAGCGCGCCCTGCACGCGATCATCGCGATCGCATACGGTGCGTTCCTCGCGCTGCTGGCGCCCCGTCTGGCAATGTGGTTTCGCTTGCCGACCGGCCTGACGCCGGTCTCGCACGGCGTGCTCTCGTGGTTTCTCAGCCTGCTCGCGCTCGGCGTCGCGATCTGGGCGGTCCGCGACGCGAGCGCCGCACGGTACTTGCGCATGATCGAATCGCGCCCCGAGCTTCGCCCGTCGCTCGAGCGATTCTGAGCCGAAGCGGCGGCGTGCCCGCTGGGCTTACCGCTCGGTCGTTGCCGCGGCGGGCCGTTCGCGCGGCGGCTCGTACGTGGCGAAGCGTTCGTCTTGAGGGAAGCGCGAGAACACGCCGCGTTTGAACTGGCCGAGCAGCGAGTCGAGCAGCATCTCGCCCAGCGGCACCAGCGTCTCTTCGTAGAGCTCGCGCGGCCGCACGTCGGGCCGCGCGACCTCGACGGTCGCGGCGACGTCGCCCGTGTCGATGCCCGCGTCGATCCAGAACCACGAAACGCCGCACGTGGGATCGCCCATCTTCACCGTCCAGTAGACGGCGTCGCGGCCGCGGTGCTTCGGCAGCACGCTGGGATGGAAACATAACGGCCCGACGCGCGGGAGGGCCCGATCCGGAGCTTTCAGCATGCGCGTATAGTTCGCGAGCAGCAGGACGTCGCAGTCGTCCGCTTCGGTGATCTCGATCCCATGGCGCAGGCACGCGCGAATCGCGGCCTCGTATATCGAGCCGGAGCCCCAAACGGCGATCTTCACGTCGGGGTGAGGAATTCGCGAAAAGCCCAGTCGTGTCTTGCCTCGGCGCCGGCGCGACGTACCGGGCGAAACATCCGCATGTTTCCCGCGCTCGCCACCTTGCGGTCGCTTGCTCTACAAAGGGAAGCGTGAGTGGCCGGATCAAGTCGCCGGTACGCACCTCGCACCGTAAGCCAGGGAGAAATCATGCGTCAGGCGAGTCCCGGTTTGAACCGTATCTTGTTGTCCGCGGCGATCGTCGTGATCGGCGGGCTGACGGCAGCCGGGGCCGTCGCCGCACAGAGCACAGGATACTACACCCGCGCGCAAGCCGCGGCCGGCGCCGCGGTCTACTCCGCGAGCTGCCAGCAGTGTCACGGCGTGAACTTGCAAGGGGGAGCGGGTCCCGCTTTGGTCGGGCAGGTCTTCAAGCAGTACGTCGGCCCGAAGGGAACGGCCGCGTCACTCTACGACTTCACCAGCAAGCAGATGCCGCTCACCGCGCCCGGATCGCTCACGCAGCAGCAGTATCTCGACGTCACCGCCTTCATTCTGCAGCGCAATGGATACCCGGCCGGTACGTCTCCGTTGACGATCGCGACGCTTCCACACGTCGCATTGGGCGGAGCGAGCGCGCCGACTACCGCCGCCCAGACCGCCGCGAACACGAACGAGATCGTTCGCGCGGCGCCGCCGAAAAACAACGTCTATTCGAAACTGCCCGGTAACGCGAACGTCAACATCACCGACGCGATGATGAGCGGCGCGGCGAACGACAACGCGAACTGGCTGCTGCACGGGCGCACGTGGGACAACCAGCGCTACTCGCCGCTCAAGGAGATCGACTCGGCGAACGTCGGCTCGCTCTCGCTGGTCGGGCTCGCGCAGACGGGGTATACGGCGAGCTTCGAAACGACGCCAATCGTCGTGAACGGCGTGATGTACATTACGACGCCGACCGTCAACAACTCGATGAAAGTGATGGCGCTCGACGCGACGAACGGACGGCCGATCTGGGACAGCACCTATAACCTGGGCACGTTCCAGATCTGCTGCGGCCCGGTGAATCGCGGGGCCGCCGTCGCCTACGGAATGGTGTACGTCCTCACGCTCGACGACAAATTGATCGCGCTCGATGCCATCACCGGCAAATCACGGTGGACCGCGACCGTCGCCGATGCGACGGTGGGCTACTCCGAGACGATGACCCCGCAAATCTACGACGGTATGGTGATCATCGGCAGCGCGGGCGGCGAGTGGCCGATCGCCGGCTTCGTCGCGGCCTTCGATGCGAAGACCGGCAAACCGCGCTGGCATTGGAATGCGACCGATCCGAAAACGTACGGCGGCGACTCCTGGAAACGCGGCGGCGCGATGGTGTGGACGACTCCCGCGCTCGACCCCCAGCTCGGACTGGTCATCTTCAGCACCGGCAATCCGAACCCCGATCTCAACGGCACGTATCGGCCGGGCGACAACCTGTGGAGCGATTCGATCGTCGCGCTCGACGTGCACACCGGCAAGCTGAAGTGGTACTACCAAGAGGTCAAGCACGATGTGTGGGATTACGACGCGGTCAGCCCGGTCGTACTCTTCGACGTGCATCAGAACGGGCAGACGATTCCGGCCGCCGGCGAGGCCGGCAAGGTCGGCTGGTTCTTCATCGTCGACCGCCGCAACGGCCACCTGATCCGCAAGTCCGCTCCGTTCGTGGCCTTTTCGAAGAATATGTTCTCGCAGCCGACGAAAAAGGGCGTCGTGATGCTCCCCGGCGCGAACGGCGGCGCCGAGTGGTCGCCGTCGGCGTACTCACCGCTGACCCACTACGTATACGTGCTCGGCATGGATCAGCTGATGCGGTTCACGACCCAGCCGGAAGCGTATCAGAAGGGCCGCATTCGCCTGGGGAGCGCGTTCACGAACGTCGAGCCGGGCGGGGTCCAGGACGGACGGTTCGTCGCGATCGACACCGAGACGGGAAAGATCGCGTGGACCTACATGACGCCGCAGCCGCTGATGGGCGGCGCGCTCGCCACCGCCGGAAACCTCGCCTTCTTCGGCGAGGGGAACGGCTGGTTCAACGCGCTCGACGCGACGACCGGAAAGCGCTTGTGGCGCTACAA
>JAQBPM010000221.1 GCA_028287525.1 Vulcanimicrobiota bacterium
TTCGATCTGCGTTTCGACGAGCGCGTCGACCGGCAGCGTGAAGCGTTCGGGACCGCGGGTGCGTCCGCGCACGACGAATGCGTCGAGCAGCCTCCGCACGCCCGGGAGCGGGATGCCTTTGACGGGAACCAGTTTGTATTCGCCGGCGAGGGGCTCGCACGTCGCGCGCGAGGCGACGACGAACGCGTTGAGCGAGAATGCCGCTTCCTGGAGTCGGTGCGCGAACGTCGCTTCGCTCCCGACGACCGTGAACTCGCGACGATCGCGGAAACCGGCATCACCGGCGATGACGTCGCCGGTGTTGATCCCGATGCCGACGCTGAACGGTTTGCGCTGCTGCGAGTCCCACCGATCGCGCATCGCCACGATGTGCCGCACGATGTCGAGCGCGGCGCCCACCGCATCGTCTTCCTGCGTCGGATTCTCGATCGGAACGCCGAACACGCCGACGATTCCGTCGCCGAGGAACGCGTCGATGATGCCGCGGTTTCGCTGGATCGCGGTGCCCGCGAGGCCGTAAAACTCGTTGAGGTAGCGCAGCGTCTCTTCGGGTTTGAGCGGCTCGATGAAGTGCGCGAAGTTGCGGATGCGGCAGACCAGAATCGTGGCCCGGACCGTGCGCCCGGTGAACAGCCGTTCGTCTTTGCGCGCGAGCAGCATGTCGACGACCGACGGCGCCACATAGCGGGCGAAGGTGGCACGGACGCGGGCTGCCTCGCCGCGTTCGTCCCTCCAGCGGCGCCACACGAGGACGCACGCGAGAAGCGCGCCGAGAGCGGCGAGGCTCGCTAGCCCCACGATGACGCTCATACCGGGGTGTTCGGCTGCAGGGCGACGTAACCCGCAAGATGAGCGACCTCGAGCAGTTGCAAGCCCGGATCCCCGGCTACGCCGACTACGCCGATGAGGATGCCCGCCATCAGGTCGACAAGCAGATTCGCGCCTACTTGGGCGAGGCGCTGGCGGCAGCGCGGAACCGGCTCAAGCCGACGGGCCATCTCAGCGACCAGCTGGAGGGGCTGATCTTGCGCTGCGAGTTCTCCGATCAGCGCGTGATTCGTGCGGCGGATCACGCGCGCTTCGATCCGCCGCTGGTCGATCACGTGCACGCGCTCGACCTGGCCCTGGCCAACGTCGCCGATCGCATCCGCGAAGCGAAGACGGTCGAGGAGCTGGCGGGCGAGCTCGACGAAGCGGCGCGCCTCCTTGACGAACGCTTCGGCGCGATCAGCGAGGCGCCGCAATCCTAAGGAGGGCGGCGATTACCGCGGAGCCTCACTCGCCGCTGCCTTCGTAGCCGACGGCCCTTTGACGTTCACGCCCGGCACGCGCAGCGTGCGGGCGATGACCGCGGCGCACACGACGGCGAGCGCGCACCATCCGACTCCTTGCGCCACGTCGCCCAGCACGAAGCGTCCGATCCCGAACAGCACGCCGTAGACGAGACCGAGTCCCGCGACCCAGTCGACCAGCGCGAGGCCGAGGTTGTCTTCCGAACCGCCGGGGACGAGTTTCGCGATCGGTCCCCAGCCCACGCCGCTCGGCCGCACCCGCGCGTAGAAGCGCGTCAGCGTCGCTTCCGACTCGGGTTTCGTGACGAACGTGACGATCAGCCACACGACGGTCGTTGCGGCGACCGTGATCAGCAGCCGCTTCGCGGTCGCGTTCGGATCGTCGCCCGCGACGACGCCGCTGAGGTAACACCAGCTGCCGACGATCGCCGAGGCGGCGAGCGCCGAGATCTCGCTCCACGCGTTGATCCGCCACCAGTACCAGCGCAGGATCATCACCAGGCCGACGCCGGCGGTCAGCGTGAGCATGTATTTCCACGCCTCGCCGACCGACGTCATGAACATCGTGACGATCGCCGCGAGAATGCAGGCGACGACGGTCATCCAGCGCGAGACCGCGACGTAGTGCGCTTCGCTGCCCTCTTTGTCGATGAAGCGGCGCCACAGATCGTTGGTCAGGTACGAAGCGCCGAGGTTCAGCTGCGTTCCGATCGTCGACATGTACGCGGCGAGGAAGCCCGCCATCATCAAGCCGCGCAGCGCGACCGGCAGGTGATCGACGAGCGTCTGCACGTAGCCGAGTTCGGCGTCGGGCTTGCCGTCGGCGCCGATTACGCCGTGCGGGTAGAGCACGAGGGCCGAAAGCGCGACGAGAATCCACGGCCACGGGCGCAGCGCGTAGTGCGCCACGTTGAAGAAGAGCGTGGCGAACACCGCGTCCTTCTCGCTGCGCGACGCGAAGATTCGCTGGGCGATGTACGATCCGCCGCCGGGCTCCGCGCCCGGATACGACGACGCCCACCAGCTCACGCCGATGAAGACGAGGAACGTGGTCACCGGCATCCAGCTCGACGCATCGCCGGACGGCGTGAAGGCGAGGATCGAGCCGCCGCCCCGGTGCGCGTCCAGCGCCGCAAGGCCGGTCTTGAGCGCGCCGATGCCGCCGACCGCGGCGACCGCGGCGATCGCGAGCACGATCGCCATGGTCATCTTCACGATGAACTGCAGGAAGTCGGTGACCAGTACCGACCAGAAACCGCCGATCGTCACGTACAGCGCGGTGAGCGCGAGACACACCCACAGCGCGAGGTACGTCGGCACGTGCAGGGTGAGCGAGAGAATCTTCACCATCGCGAGGTTCACCCAGCCCATGATGATCGTGTTGACGATCACGCCTTGATACACCGCGCGCACCCCGCGCAGCGCCGACGCCGGCGCGCCGCCGTAACGCAGCTCGATGAACTCGACGTCGGTGAGAACGCCCGAACGCCGCCACAGCGCGGCGAAGAAGAACACGGTGAGGATGCCGCTGGCGGCCATGTTCCACCACAGCCAGTTTCCGGCGATCCCGTTCTGCGCGACGAAGCCGGTCACCGCGAGCGGCGTATCGACCGCGAACGTCGTCGCGACCATCGAGACGCCGGTCAGCCACCACGGCGCGCTCCGGCCGGAGAGGAAGAACTCCGCGACGCTCTTCCCGGAGCCGCGCGCGAAGTACAACCCGATGCCGAGGTTGATCGCGAAGAACGCGACGATAACCGCGATGTCTAGCCCGCTCAGCGCCATGCGCTCCGGTTCGCAAGGGCCCAGGGCGTCCCTTCGTTCGGTAGGTGACGCGGCTCGCGCCGGGCAACGAGCGCGGGTGCGCGCCCCTTTGATTGCCGTAGCCATCGTCGCGTGCGCCGCGCTCTGCGCCGATCCTCGCGGCGCCGCCGCGGAATGGCAGCCTGCGGGCTTGCGTCCCGCGGCGACGACGCTTGCCGAAGTGCTCGCGACGAACGCCAAGGCTGCCGGGACGCCGCAGGCCGCGTTCGCCGACCGGCGCGAACGCTGGACGTACACGAATGGCAGCCGCGTTCTGCCCGTCGACGTCGCCGTGAAGGGCGACGACTTTCGCGCCACGGTCGCGGTCGGCTCGGCGCTCTACGATGCGGGGCGGCTGCACGGCGTGCGCTGGCGCGGCGACGCGAACGGAATCGTGCACGGACTCTTTGCCGACCAGCAGGGCGACGCGCTCGACCGTCTGCCGCAAAGTCTCTTTCCATTCGATCCGAAAAGGTGCGAGCTCGCGGGAGAGACGGTCGGACCGAACCCGGCGTGGGTCATCGTCGATCGGCCGAGCGGCGAGCCTCCAAGCTGGTTTTTCGTCGACGAAGCGAGCGGGCTCATCGTGCGCGAGGAGACGCGGGAGGGGCAGCGCGTGTTCGGCACGACGTTCGACCGTTTCGCGCCGGTGGCGGGCGTTGAGCGTCCGCGTCACTGGCACATCAGCGACGGCGACCCGCACAACGATCTCGACGTTGCGGTAGAGACGATCGCGCCGGGACCGGTGCCGGCCGCCGCGGTATCGCTTCCCCTCGAACAGCACGTCTTCGCGCCGGCTGCCGGACCGCTCGGTATCGTCGAGCTGCCGGCGGAGTTCCGGCAAGGGCGCGTGAGCGTCGCCGTCGTCGTCGGCGGCCGACGCGAGCATTTCATTCTCGACTCCGGGACCGCGAGCATCACGCTCGACGCCGGCGACGCGCGGCGTTTCGATCCGCTGCTCGAGCACGCGATCGTGCCTCGCATGTCGGTCGGCTCGCTGGAGATGGGCGACGTCTCGGTCCTCGCGATTCCAACCGGCGTCGGCATCCTCGGCTACGACTTCTTTTTCGGGCACGTCGTGCGCATCGACTATCTGCACGAGCGCGTCGAAGTGCTCTCGCACGAGGCTGCGGCGAGCGTCTTCGCCGATCCGAACACGGTCGTGCTGCCGGCGAACGTGGACTACGGTCTGCCGCTCGTGCACGTTACCTTGGGGCGGCTGGCGAGCGGTGCGTTCGCGGTCGACACCGGTTCGCCGGACCTCTTCGCGTTCGGCCCGTTTGCGCGCCGAAACGCGGCCGAGATCGCCGCGCATTGGTCGGCGGCGGGTCGGAACCACGTCGTAAACTACCTCGAGGGTTCGGTCTACATCTCACCTCGCCGAGTGTCTGAGTTTGACCTCGGCCCGTTTCGCTTCAAGAACGCGGACGTCGGTGTCGAGATCCCGAACACGATGGCCGATGCGCTCGCGATTCCGTTCGACGGCATCATCGGGACCAACGTGCTCAGGAGCTTCGATCTCTATTTCGACTACGACCACGGCCGCATCGGGTTGCGCCGCTAGCCCTAACGATCGATGACCGATTGCGCGATCGTACCGCGATCGGCGATGAGATCGATCGCAGTGATGCGATCGTCCATTATCCTAAAGTGGAACGCGACGCTCACCTCGCCTGCATGCATCCACACCGCTCCCGGTTTGCCGTCGATAAATACAGGTTGCGCAGCACTCGCACGTCCCGAGAACGTCCGGGCAACGGCATCCGCGCCTTCGATACCAGCCTGCAGACGATCATTTTGCCAGTACGCCGCGCCGCCCATCGCCACCACCGCCGCATCCGCGCGAAGCGTTGCTTCCGGATCGAGCAGCGCGAGCAGCGCCGAGAAGTTTCCCGCCCGCGAGGCTGCGAGAAACGCGCGCACGAGTTCGTCGTGCCGCTGCGTCTCGGCATCATGGCCGGCGGATGCGCCGCGCACGCGGCGGCGCGCGCGGCTTGCGAGCTGCCGCGCCGCCTCGGGCGTCCTTCCGACGATCGCGGCGATGTCGTCGAAGGGCACGTCGAACATGTCGTGCAGCACAAATGCAATACGCTCCGCCGGCGGCAGCGCATCGAGCAGGATCAGCAGGGCCACGCCAATCGAATCGGCAAGAATCGCTTCTTCCTCGGGGCGTTCGCCGGGAGCGATTGCTGCAATGTCGCGACGCGGATCATCCGGCGTCAACTCCTCGCGTCGGCTTTCCCGCCATTTCAGCGCATCGAGGCAGACGCGCGCAACAACGGTCGTGAGCCAGCCTTCGAGATTCGCAACACGCGCAACGTCCGCGCGGCTGATGCGCAGCCAGCTCTCCTGCAGCGCGTCGTCGGATTCGGCAGCCGATCCCAGCATCCGTTGAGCAATGCGCTGCAAGCGCGGCCTAGCCGCCTCAAAACGCTCCGCGAGCCACCCAGCATCCTCCAACGAATCCCCTCCTGCGGCGCCCGTCACGTTTCACCGCGCTCGATCCGTCATAGAGATAGAAGGAGTATGAAATCTTGAAGGACGTCTCCCTGATCGTCTATCCGGCCGCAGATCTGATCGCGGCCAAGCGATTCTTTCGTGAGCTCAGCGGCACCGACCCCTATGTCGATTCCTCCCAGTACGTCGGCTACAAGAGCGGCGATATGGAAATCGGCCTCGTTCCGAACGAAGATAAACGCGAACCGGGCGCGCTCGCCTATTGGACGGTGAGCGACATCGCGGCGAGCGTGAAAGCTCTCGTAGCCGCGGGCGGCACCGTCGCGCAAGAGATTACCGACGTCGGCTACGGATTGCTGGTCGCCAGCGTCAAAGATCCCAACGGCGCGACCGTCGGGTTACGACAGCCGCCGAACGGCTAAGGGCCGAGGTCGCCGCCGTCTCCACGCTTACGACTTCGGTCCGGTGCGGGCTTCGACCAGGTTGTCGGGGTGGAAGTAGGTCTTCGCGGCGCGCTGCACGTCGGCTGGAGTGATCCCGGCGTAGCGCTGGGCGAGCGTCGCATAGTACGTCGACGGCAGTTCGTCCACTCCGATTCGCAGCAGGTCGCCCGCGATCGCGCTGGTCGCCTGTTCGGCGTCGATCGCCGCCGCGACGACGCGCGTTTTCGCCTTCGCGAGCTCATCGGCGGTGACGGGTTCGGTCTGCATGCGCTTGAGCTCCGAGCGCACGAGCGCATCGGCGGCATTCACCTTCGAGGGTACCGCGCGGAACGAGATGCGGAAGGTGCCGCGGTCCCGTCCGGCCTGCAGCGTGCTGTACGCGAAGTAGACTAGGCCGCGCTTCTCGCGCACCTCGCGAAAGAGGCGCGCGTCGAAGGCGCCGCCGCCGTAAATCGCGTTCGCCAGCAGCAGCGCGTCGTAGTCGGGCGAGTTGCGCGCGAGCGCCGGCGCGCCGAGTTCGACCGAGACGTCCTGCGCGGGTGTCTCGACGTTCTGCCGCTTGGGTTCCGGAAGCGGGATGGCAGGCAAGTGCGGATCGGGCTTCGGGCCGATAGCGGACCAGTCGCCGAAGCGTGCGGCGACCTCCTGGGCGACCGCAGCCGGATCGACGTCGCCGACGACGACCAGCGTCGTCATGTCGGGCCGGACGTACTGCGCGTGATACGACTTCACGTCGTCGAGCGTGATGGCGGCGAGCGACGCGGGCGAGTCCTCGCGCAGCTCCGGATCGCCGGCGGGATAGAGCGCCTCGCTGAAGGCGCGCTGCGCGCGGTACTCGGGCTGCAACGCGCGCCGCGACGCGACGGCGGTCTGCTGCTGTTTCACCAGCGTGAATTTGTCGGTCGGGAAGAGGGGGTTGCGCACGTCGTCGGCTAGCGCGTCGAGCAGCGCGGGAAAATCTTCGGCGCGGCCGTGCGCGGAGAACGTCGTCCCGAACGAAAGCGACGCGGCGCGATCGTCGGCGAGCTTGTGCTGCGCCGGGTAATCGTACTTCGCGCTGCCCCAGTTCATCAGCGCCGCGGTCGTCGCGCCCAGGCCTTCCTTGCCGGCGGGATCGTACGTCGGCGACGTGCGCACGACGCCGCGCACGAACACCGTCGGGTTCGACGACACGCGCTGGACGAGCAGCTTCAGCCCGTTCGGCAGCGTGGTCACGACGGGATCGACCGAGCTGCGCAGCGCGAGCGGCTTGGCGAGCTGCGCCTTGAGCCACGCCGGCTGCACGGTCGGACCGTTGGGCACGCGCGAGCCGAAGCTGTCGGTGACCGACGACGCAAGGTTCGACGGCGGCTTGAACTTCGAGGGATCGGTCGTCGTCGGCTCGAGGACGCCGACCACGCTTGGCTTGGCGTAGATCGAGCGTGCGACGGCGTTCACCTCGTCGGGCGTGATCGCGGCGATCATCGCGGGGTAGCGCGACGGATCGGTGTCGCCCGGGAAGACGTAGGCGCTGCCGAGGCCGTCACCGAGTCCGACGATCGAGTCCCGCGCGTACGTAAGCCCGGAGACTGCGGAGCGTTTCGCCGCGGCGATGAACTCCGGATCGAGTCCCTTCGCGAGGATCTCGGCGGTCGTCTTGTCGTACGCGGCCCGCACTTCGGCGGCGGTGTGGCCGGGTGCGACGATCATGATCACGTGCACGACGGACGCGCGCCGGTCCTCTAGCGGAATCGGAATGATCCCGAGCGTCAGCCCGGACTCGACCAGTGCAGCGCGATACGGACCGCGTGGGTTCATGAGCGCGGCCGTCGCGATGTCGTTGCGCAGCTGTTCGTGCTCGGTCGCGGGCGCGCTCCCGGGTGCTGCGTACGCCTCGTCGACGAGGGTGAACGGAAACTCCGCTTTCGTCGACACGGTCGCGCCGGTCGCCGCCTTGGCGGTGTACTGTTTGCGGGCAGGGAGCGCGTGCGAGGGGATCGGGCCGAACCACTTCTGTGCCGAGGCGAACACGTCGGCGGCCTTGACGTCGCCGGTCACGACGAGCGTCGCGTTGTTGGGCCGGTACCACGCGTCGTAGTAGCGGCGCAGGTCGGCGACGGTTGCCTTCTCGATGTCGGCCTTCGCGCCGAGCGCGGTCTCACCGAGCCGCGAGCCGGGATACACCTTCTCGGCGACGGAGCCGAAGATGAACGAGAAGATCGGGTTGCTGTGGTCTTGGGCCCACTCTTGCAGGACCGCGCCCTTCTCGAGCGACCAGTCCTTCGCGTCGAGCTTGAGGTTGCGCATGCGATCCGCCTCGACGTGCAGGAGCGTGTCGACGCGATCGGCGGGCACGACGAAGTAGTAGTGCGTCAGCTCGTTCTGCGTCTGCGCGTTGAGGTCGGCGCCGAGCCGCGAGTTCATGTCGTCCAGACCCGCGCTCGAGATCGCGCGCGTCCCGCGGAACATCATGTGCTCGAGCGCGTGGGCGAGCCCGGTTTTGCCCGGCGTCTCGTCGAGCGCGCCGAACCGGTACCACGTGTGGACCTGCACAACCGGCGCAGCGTGGTCCTCGAGGACGACAACGCGCATCCCGTTGGCAAGCGTACGAACCTGCGCGCTCGGCGGCGCGCTCTGCGCTGCGGCGGGGAGCGGTCGGGCCGGCGCAAGGAACAGCGCAACGGCTCCAAAGGCCGCGGCAACTCGGCGAATCAGCATAGTTCCGCCTACTTCAACGGGCGGTCGGTTGTTTCAGCGTTTCAGGGTGACGGTGATGCCGAGGGCCGGGGGGTCGGCGCGGGCCCGGGCGTGGCCGGGAAGCCGAGTGCGCTGCGGGCGGCGTCGGCGCTGAAGCGCGCCGATTGCGAGCGTGCGGCGTCTACCGGGTCGCGTGCGTTGCGCGCGTGTTCGAGGCGGGCGGCGATGACGGTGTCGAGCTTGGCTTCGAGCAGCAGCGTCGTGCCTTTGTCGTCGGGGTAGTGCGCGTTCGAGGCGAATACGACGGCGACGTCGGTCGCCGGATCGATCCAGACGCTCGTCCCCGACGAGCCCGTATGCCCGAAGCCCCCGCGCGCGAAGATCTCGCCCCGATTGCGCGAGTAGCCGGAATCCAGGTCCCAGCCGATGCCGCGCACGCTTCCCTGGCCGACGTAGCGCGGTTCGATCATCGCGCGCACCGTCGCTGGCGTCAGTGCGAAGCCGCGGGTCGGCTCGTCGCGCGCGGCCCGCAGAAACGCGCGCGCGAGCAGGGCGACGTCGTCGGTGGTCGCCAGGATGCCGGCGTGGCCGTTCAGCCCCGGAACGGTGCCGTACGCATCGCGCAGGTGCTGCGCGCTTTGATTGCGGATCTGCGGGGCGAGACGCGCTGCGCGCGCGGCGTCGATCGTCGTGTCGAAGAAGGCGTCGCGCATCCCGAGCGGCCGGAAGATCTCGTCCTGCACGAAGCGCTCGTACGGCTTGCGGCTGGCGCGGGTCACCACGTCGGCGAGCGTGACGTAGCCGAGGTCGCTGTACTCGAACTTCGTCCCCGGCGCGAAGCGCAACGGCGCCGCGTACGTGTGGGCGAGGATCGTCGCGACGTCGGCTTGATAGTCCGCCCGGACGTAGTCGATCTGCATCCCGCTCGTGTGGGTGAGCAGCTGCAGCAGGGTGACGTCGTGCTTCCCGTTCTGCGCGTATTCCGGGATCCAGGCGCTCACGCGATCGCCGAAGCGGACCACCCCGCGCTGGACGAGCAGCGCGATCGCGGTCGCCGTCGCAAGCGGCTTCGTCATCGAGGCGAACTCGTACAACGTCGACGGATCGTTGGCGATCGTCTTCGGTTCGAGCGTGCGGATCCCGTAGGCTTTGCGGTACAGGACGCCGGTCGACGAGGTGACGACGAGCACGCCGCCGGGCAGATTTCCCTCGTGAATCGCGTCCGTTACGAGCCGGTCGAGCGTGGCGGCCGCATCGGCGGGGATCGCCGTTGCGACGGCGAGGCGCGGCGGCGCGCCGCGATCGGCCACGGAGACCGGGGTCATCGTTGCGAGCGATGAGGCGGAGACGACGACGGCGAGGAGACGGATCACGCGCTGGTGTAGCGCGCGAGGTGCGATCGTTCCTCGTCGGACTCTTCGTCCTGGTCTGCGCGAGCGCGGCCGCAGCCGCGCCGGCGCTGGTGCCGAGTCCCACGACGATGACCGCGTCGGCGTGTTCGGCACCGCTTGCGTTGCGGCGCCCGCTTCGCTTCCCGGCGACCATCGATCCGGGCGGGTTCGAGCTGCTGCGATCGCGTTGGACGGCGCTCGGCATTCCAGCGCCCGTCCTGGTCCGCGAGCGCGCCGACGTCGCCGTCGGACCGTACGTGAAGTCCGGCTACCTGCTCCGGACCGACGCCGCCCGCGTTGCCATCGCCGCCGCCAGCGCGGCGGGTGAGGCCGAGTTCGATGCGCTCGCGACGCTCGCGCAGCTGCCGGAGCGCTCCGCGGGCGGCTGGATTCTGCCCTGCGTGCGGATCGTCGACGCGCCGGCAATGCCGTGGCGCATCGTCTCGGACGACGTCTCGCGGGGACCGTTTCCGACCATGGAGTACGCGAAGCGGCGCATCCGCACGCTTGCATCGGTGAAAATCAACGGCTGGTCGCCGTACATGGAGCAGGTCGTCGTCGATCCGCGCGCGCCGTTCATCGCGTGGCCGAACGGGTGGACGCCCGCGCAGCTGCACGATCTCGCCCTCTACGCGCGGCGCTTTCACGTGACGCTGATCCCCGAACAGCAAACGTTCGCGCACATGCACGAGTCGCTCAAATGGGAGGCCGAGGCGCCGCTCGCGGAGCTGCCGCACGGGTACCTGCTGGCGGAGAGCGATCCGCGCACGTACCAATACCTCGAACCCCTCGTGCGCAGCGTCGCGGCCGCCGCCATGCCGGTCCCGTTCGTGCACATCGGCGCCGACGAGCCGATCGATCTCGGCCGCGGCCGCACGCCGCGCACCGCGCAGGTCTTCGCCGATCACGTGAACCGCGTCGCCGGCTACCTGCCGCGCGGCGTGCGCCCGATGATTTGGGACGACGCGATCCAACAGGACGCGACGATCCTCGGCTTGATTCCGCGCAACACGGTCATCGTCACCTTTCATTACGGCAACGAGAAGACGTATCGGCCGTACATCGACCGGATCGCGAGCGCCGGATTCGATCAGATGGTCTCGCCGGGCGCGGCGAACTGGAACGAGCTCTATCCCGATCTCGCGACGTCGTATGCCAACGTCGCGCGCTTCGTCGGCGAGGGGAAGGGTGCGCGCGGGATGCTCGGCATGTTCATGACGGTGTGGCACGATGACGGCGAGACGCTGTACGAGGCGACCTGGCCCGCGATAGCGTACGCGGCGGCATCGGCGTGGCAACAGCAGCCGGTGGAGGATGCGACTTGGCATCGCACGTTCGCTCGCGCGTTCTTCGGAACGGACGATGCGCGTTACGCTGACGACTTGGACGCATTGCAAAACGTTCGGACGATGCTCCGCACGACGCCCTCGGATCCGCCCGATTACTTGTTCTGGCGCGATCCGTTCGATCCGCGCGTGCAGGCGCGTGCGCAGACGCTCGACCTCTCAAGGATCCGCACTCGCGCGGAGACCGCGCTTTCGCACCTCTGGTCGGCGCAGCCGCCGCTCAACCGCGACGCGGTCGCGGCGATGAAGCTCGGCGCGCTGCGCTACGATCAGCTCGGCCGGCGCCTGCAGATCGGCAAAGAGGCGCGCGACTACTACGACGACGCGCGGGCCCACGCGACGAAGCCCGAGGTCGGCCAGGTCTATCGCAGCCTCAACATCGCCAAGTACCTGTGCTGGGAGATGCGCGACGCGATCGCGTCGATCGCGCCGCTCTACGCCGCCGCCTGGCGCGCCGAGAGCACGGAGCCCGGCCTCGCGCGGATGCTCGTCCACTACACCGTCGCCGAAGCGGAAGCGCAGCACTGCGCGGACCGGATCGACGGCGTGACGCGCGAGGACTACTTGCGCAAGTCGACCGTGCCGGCTTGGGACGACGTGATGCGGACGTCCGCGCCGTGAGCGGGATCCTGATCGTCGTCGTCTTCCTCGTCTTGGCGGGGCTGATGATCGCGCGGAAACTTCCCGCGCTGCTCGCCGTTCCGCTGATGGCGGTCGCGACGGCGGCGCTCGCCGGCGTGCACGACCTGCCCGGGATCGTCACGCAGGGCGCCGTCCGCCTTGCGCCGGTCTACGCGACGCTGTTCTTCGGCGCGCTGCTCAGCCGGGTCGTGCTCTCGACCGGGATCGCCGAGACGCTCGTCACGTACGCCGCCGAATTCGGCGGCGACCGGCCGCTGCTGCTCTCGCTGCTCTTGTGCGGCGTCGTCGCGATCTTGTTCACGACCGTGACGGGCCTCGGCGCCATCATCATGATCGGAACGATCGTGCTGCCGGTCCTCATGACGGTCGGCGTGCCGCGCGCGACCTCGGCGACGCTGTTCCTGATGGCGTTCGGTCTGGGGTACATCCTGAACATCGCGCAGTGGAAGTTTTACAGCACGGTGTTCGGCGTCGACCGTTCGACGTTCCAGAGCTACGCCTTCGTCCTCTTCGCGGTGCAGGCGGCCGTGCTGATCGCGTATGCGATCGTACGCGCGCGCACCACCCGAGACTACGCGACGAAGATAGAAGCCGGGGAACCGCCGCGCCGCCGCGTCGGCCCGCTCGCGCTGATCACGCCGGTCTTGCCGCTCGTGCTGCTGCGCGGGTTCGGGGTCGACGCGATCGTCGGCTTCGCCGTCGCGGCGGTCTACGGCGTGCTCGTAACGCGCCCGCGCGCGGCCGTTCAGACGCTGATCGCGGCCTGGATCCGCGGGATCGAAGACGTCGCGCCGGCGACGATCTTGATGATCGGCATCGGCATGCTGCTCGTCGCCGCCAACACGCCGGAGGTGCAGGGCGCGGTCAAGCCGCTCGTCGCGGCGGTCGCGCCGCGTTCGCCGTTGACGTACGTCCTCATGTTCGGCCTGCTCTCGCCGCTCGCACTGTACCGTGGCCCGCTCAATCCGTACGGCGTCGGCATCGGCGTCTACACGGTGCTCGCGACGCTGCACGTGCTGCCTGCGGTCGCGCTCGTCGCAGCGGTGATGGCCGTCGTGCAGGTCCAGAACGTGTGCGATCCGACCAACACGCAAAACGTGTGGGTGGCAAACTTCACCGGGATCTCGGTCGAGCGGATCACCCGACTGACGCTGCCGTGGCAGGTCGGCGTCGCGACGATCGGTGCGATCGCCGCGGTCGTCGCGGGCGCGGCGCTGTTCGGCGCGGCGCCGTTCCCGCCCCGTGCGGCGAGCGCCGCGACGCTTCCGTCAGGCTTGTACGCGCCGGCGTCGGCCGCGCGCGGGATCGCCGTGCTCGACGACGGCACGCCGGACGGCGCGCTGGCCGCGCATGAGATCGCCGCGGCGATCGCGCGCGGCTGGTCCGGGTACCGCGTCGTCGCGGCGCAGGGCGATCCCGCCGCCGCCGACTGCCACGCGAAGCCGTACGCCGCCGCGATGCGGGTGACGGTGACCGCGCTCGGCAGAGATGGTCGCGACATCGGGTTGGAGCTGACCGACTGCGCGGGCTGGAGCGTCGATCAATGGCACGTCCAGGGCGAGCCGCGCCGCGCGGGGCTCGACGCGCTCTTCCGCGTGCGCGACTGGATGCGCGAGCGCCCGGCGCTGGCCGCCGAAGTGTTCGAGCGCGGTTTGGCGTTCGACCCGGCGCGTGCGCTGCCGACGTACTTCTACGTGCTCTTCAAGCCCGCCGACGGCTACATGCGCGCGCTCGTGCGCGCCGGCGGCCCGGCCTGGGATGCCGGCTTGCGCACCGGCGACGTCATCGACAAACTCGACGGCCGCTTTTGGTGGGAGTACGGAACGTACCAAACCCAGCTTCGTGCGTATGACGGGAAGCCCCACACGTTCGACGTGCAGCGCGGGAAAGTCGGCGGCCCGGCGGTTCACGTGGAGCTCGGCGCTCCGTTCACCGGCTAGGCCCTAACCCAGTCGCGGACCCCAGCCCTGGAACAGTCCCGCTGCTCCGGATGTCGGGCGCGCGAGCGTCGGCCGCGGTTCCTGGTCGGCGACGACGGACCGCTTCACCGGGACTTCAGCGATCGTGCTTGCGATCTCGGGTTGAACGGTAGTCTCGGGGCGATCGGGCTCGACCAACGGTCGCGCGGTTTGGATCCGAGGTGGTGCGATTGTCGAAGCGTTCATAGCGGCTTCTCCTTCGGCCGCGATCATAGCTGCCGACGGCCGCGCGCGGCATCCGGGGAACGACGGATTCTTGCGAGGGTGCAGTACGGAGAGTCGCTAGCGACTACGTACGGTATCGTCGTGCCGAGCGATGCGCGCGGCGACCTCCGCCCGCGAATGCGCGTCGAATTTGTTCAGAATCGCTGCGACATGCGTTTCGACGGTGCGTTCGCTCACGGTGAGCGTCTCGGCGATGGCCCGGTTGGTCTTGCCGTCGGCGATCAGGCCCGCGATCTGACGCTCGCGTTCGGTCAGCTCCCCTTTGAGCCGGCCTCGGCGATTCGCCGGATCGAGAACGGCCGCCAATCGACGTCCGTCTCGGAGATTGCCCATCGCGCGATAGAGCGCCATCGCGTCGAGTTCGCGACCCGCGAGTTCGACCGCGAGCGCCTCGTAGAGCCGGCATCCAATATCCGCAAATCTGCGAGCCGCATCGTCAGCCGGTCGCCGCGGATCGCGACCGCTCGCCTTTGCCACGACGGCGTTGAAGAGTGCGAGGTACGCTCGGCCCGCCCGGCTCTCCGTCGGCGCAGCCCAGCGCTCGAGCAGCTCGCGCATGCGTCGCGTCTCCGTTGCAAGCCCGTGCGAAGCGATTGCGACCGCTAAAGCCGGCGAGTTCGCAATGCTCGCTATCCCTGCCGCCCGCCGGAGCACTTCGCGTGCCCGATCGTTCTCGCCGCGCTGCGCATACAGCTCCGCGAAGGCGTTGCAAATCGGCCCGATTCTCTGAGCTTCCTTCGTCCCAAACGAGAGTTCGACGACCTCTTCAGACGCAAACCGGTCCACGAGCTCGCTGTCGGAGAGTCGTATACCAAGCGGGATCGCGACGCTCGCTTGTTGGATCCGAAGACCGAGTGACGCGGAGCTTGGAGACGCTGCTTTGGAATCGAGAACGAACCCGCGCGCAGCAGCGAGATCGCCGCTCAGCAACGCTAGCTCTGCCTTCCCCACGAGAGCGTACGCTTCGTGCTCGGCTACGAAGAGCGCACGACCGAGCCGGACCGCTTCCCCAAACGCGCCGCCGGCGACGGCGAGCTCCCCCGCCCTCATCGCGCAGTAGCCGAGATTGACGTGCGCGAGGAGGAGCGGGAAGGGATCGCCGGCATCCGAAGCGACTTGCGCCGCGCGCTCGAAATCCGCCAGCATCCGCTGCGTGCGCCCTTCCAGCGCCTGCCATATCGCGCGGAAGTTGTAGAAACGCGAGAGAGCGCGCGGAGCCGGGGTCCCGGAAAATGCCTCGGCCGGCTCGATGAATCGCTGCGCGGCATCGGGATCGCCCCGAATGACGTGTTGGCAGACGAATTCCATGAGAGCCGTGAAGTAGAGCGGGTCCTCGGGAGTCGTCTGGGAGAGTTCCTCGAGCGCGCGCGACCGGCTTTCTTCCACGCCTTGCGGGTCCGCAAGGCACTGCGTGCCTGCGAACGAGAGGAGGAGCGCAATGACCTTGCGCCGATCGCCGATGCGCTCGTAATATTCGAGACTCTTCTCGAGCGCCCGCCGCGACCGCTCACCGGGCGCGGCGAAGTTCAGCGCTTGCGTGAGCTTCTCGTAGATCGCGGCCTGCGTGTCGCTTTGATCGGGGACGAACTCGAGGGTCCGCTCGTAGAAGCGAATGGCGTCGTCATATGCTAGACGGTTGAGAGCGAAGTCGGCTGCGGCGATGTTGTATCGCACCGCTTTTTGCGGCTCATGCGCTACGGCCCAATGGTGCGCGAGCGCCATCACGCGTTCCTCGGTGTGCTCCAACGTTTCGAGCTCTGCAGCGACGCGCCGATGGATCGCTCGAGCTTCGTCCCACAGGAGTTCTCCGTAAAGAGCCTCCTGTACGAGCGCATGGCGAAAGACGTAGTTTCCCGGTGCCTTGCGTTCTTCCCGGATCAATTGAAGATCGCGGACCCGATGCAGGAGTGCGGCGATCCGCTCGACGCCGTGTCCGCGAATCCTCGATAACAGTTCCGCGCCGAACCGCCGGCCGATCGCCGCGGCGTAGCTGAGCGTTGCACGATCGTCCGGATCCAGCGTGGTAATCCGTTCCAGGACGGCTGCACGAATGGAGAGGGGAAGCTCGCCCGATTCCGTCGATGCCTCTGCGGCGTCGACCGCGTGCCGCAGCAACTCTTCGGCGAAGAGGGGTGAACCTTCCGCAAGCGCGATGACGTCGTCCAGCCGGGCCCCAGGAAGCGCAGGGCGCGCTTCGAGCGCGTCATCTGCCAAGACGCGGACCTCGAAGGCGGAGAGGGGCGGCAGCGTCAACGTCCATGCGCCGCGGGGAGGGAGCCGGCCGAGAAATGCGGTCAGCGGGTGCTGCGCGTGCAGCTCGTCGGCGCGGTAGGTGATAACGAGGACGAGCCTTGTATGCGCCGTGCGGTCAGCCGCGTATTGCAGAAATTCGAGCGTCGCAAGGTCGGCCCAATGCGCGTCCTCGATGACGGCAACGACGGGTGCGGCGACGGAGAACTGACCCAACGCCTCGATCATCGCGCCGAATTGCAGCGGCCGATCGTCGTTGAGGGCAAGAGGTGTCTCTGTCGGCTGCAAGTCGGGGAAGAGCCGCGCCAATGCTGTGCGCAAGCGGGGGATCGTACGCAGAGGCGCGGGATCGAGCGCGTCGAGCTCACGCAACACGTCGACGATGGGGGCGAGCGGCGATTGGCTGTGCAGCAGGCACTGCCCAAACGCAAGCCGAGCGCCTTCGCGTTCGAGGCGATGGCGCGCCTCCCGCAACAACCGGGTCTTTCCGATCCCCGCCTCACCGCCGACGAGCACGACGGATCCGTTGCCGGCCATCGCGTCCCGGTACCGGTCGAGCAGAACTTGAAGTTCGTTGTCTCTGCCGATGAATCGCCGGCAGAAGACCGGCGCAGAAATCATCTCGCGAGGACATTCGGCGACCCGCCAACGCCTCTTGCGGAATCTTCGCCCGCGGGAGGCTTGACTTATACTAGTTGAACCATTACAGTACGGGTATAACTAGTGCAAGTCGAAAGAGGCCCGTCATGATCGCCAAACCGCAAGGTCCGACCCCCCGCCCCGTCCGTCCCGAGCCCGCTCGCCCCTGCGTCGTCCGCACTCGTCCGGACTCGAACATCTTCCGCGGCTGGGGAGTCTCGATCTAACCGCCTTGCCGCCCGCATTCTTCTCGGTCGATCCGCACGGCGGGGCGCCGCTGTACCTCCAGCTGACCGAACAGATCAAACGCGCGGTCGCGCTGGGTGCGCTGGCACCGGGCGAACGCCTTCCCACGGTGAAGAACCTCGCGCATCAGTTGAAGCTGAACGCGAACACCGTGGCGCGCGTCTACCGCGACCTGGAGCGCGACGGCATCATCGACACGTCGCCCGGGCGCGGCTCGTTCGTCCGCGAAAACGGTGCGGTCGGCGAGTCCCGCCGCATGGCGACCGACGTCACGGAGCGCGCGATCGCCGATGCGGTCCGCGAAGCCCGCTCGCTCGGCGTCACAGAGCATGAAGTTCGAACGATCGCCGACGCGTCGATCGCCCGCTGGTACACGGAGGAGAAGAAGTGATCGCAATCAGCGGTCTGGTCAAGCGTTATCGCGACGTCGTCGCGGTCGACGGGGTCACGCTCGAGGTTCCGACCGGTTCGGTCTGCGGATTGCTCGGGCGCAACGGAGCGGGCAAGACCACGACGTTCAAATGTCTGCTCGGCTTCGCGAAACCCGACGCGGGCGAGGTGCGCTTCAACGGTGCGCCGCTCG
>JAQBPM010000312.1 GCA_028287525.1 Vulcanimicrobiota bacterium
ACCATGAGATCGTCGGGAACGAGCCCGCCGCTCTCCATGATCGGCTTCGCCTCGAGCCCCAGCTGCGTCCCCTCGCGCACGTTGGCGCGAAGGATGTCGCCGGTCGAGATCTGCCGATAGCCGAAGCGATCCGCCAGAACTTTCGCCTGCGTCCCCTTACCAGCGCCAGGAGGCCCGAGGAAAATGAGGTTCACTTGTTTATGAAGCCCCGATAATCGCGCATCGCGAGGCGCGCCTCAATCTGCGTGATGGAATCGAGCGCGACACCGACCACGATCAAGAGCGAGGTCGAGCCGATGTAGAGCGAGGTTACGCCTACGTCGCGCTGGAGCGAGGGGAGGACGGCGAGCAGGCCGAGGTAGATCGCGGCCGCGGTCGTGATGCGCAGCAGAATCTTGTTGATGTAGTCGACCGTCGGCTGGCCCGGACGGATGCCCGGGATGAACGAGCCGGACTTCTTGAGGTTGTCCGCGATGTCGCGCGTGTTGACGACGATCGCCGAGTAGAAGAACGTGAAGACGACGACCAGCAAGAAGTAGACGACATTGTAGAGCAGCGACTGCGGCCCGAAGTACGCCTGAATGAAGAACGAGACGTTCGCCGCCCAGCTGTGCGAGTTACCGGCCTGCTGGCCGCCGCCGAACCACGAGAGCGCCTGCTGCGGCAGCAGCAGGATCGAGATCGCGAAGATGATCGAGATGACGCCGGAGTTGTTGAGGCGCAGCGGGATGTAGCTCGAGCGGCCGGCATAGAGCTTGCGGCCCACGACCCGGCGCGCTTGCTGCACCGGGATGCGGCGCTGGCCCTGGTACATGAACACGATCGAGACGATGGTGATCAGCGCGATCGCCAGCCACAGGAACATCCCGAGCCAGTTGACGTTGCCCTTGTTGGCCAGCGAGAACGTCTGTCCGACCTGCGTCGGGAAACGCAGCACGATGCCGACGAAGATGATCAGCGAGACGCCGTTGCCGATCCCCTTGTCGGTGATCTGCTCGCCCAGCCACATCAAGAACATCGTGCCGGCGACGAACGCGACGACCGCGTACACGATGAACTGCCACGAGTGGTCGTAGAAGACGCCCCCGCGGCTCATCGCGATCGCCATCGACGTCGCCTGAATGGTGCCCAGGACGATCGTCAGGTACCGCGTGTAGCGGCTGATCGTCTTGCGGCCTTCCTCGCCGCCCTTCTTCGCCATCTCTTCGAGCTGCGGGATGACGACCGTCATCAGCTGCATGATGATCGACGCGTTGATGTACGGCGTGATCCCCATGGCGATGATCGACAGATGCTGCAGCGCACCGCCCGAGAGGAAGCCCAGGAACTGGTAGAACGCGCCCGATTGAATGAGCTGGTTCCACGTCGCCTGGTTCACGTTCGGGAGTTGAACGTGAATCATGAACACGAAGACGGCGAACGCGAAGAACACGAACCCGATCCGCTTGCGGATATCGGGCACGGTCAGCGCGTTGCGAAGGGTGTTCAGCACGAAATGGTCATTCCTTTATTTGCGCGCGTAGCGCGGCGGGTTCAGCAAGGCTGAACCCACTACTCCGAGGCTTCGGGGGTTGCGGCGTCGCCGAAATCGGCGCCGACCGCAGCAAGCGCTTCGCGCGCGGATGCGGAGAACAGGATGTCGCGGAACTTCAAGCCGGCCGGCAGCGGCGTATCGCCCTGCGCGAGCTTCGACTTGGTCGTGCCGCCGAGGATCTTGACGCCGTCGCGCAGGTCGCTCAGTTTGCCGCGCGCCTTGAGCGACTGCGGGCTGACCTCGATCGAGGCGTCCCAGTCGGCGAAATCGCCGACGTTGAGCACCGCGAACTCGGTGCGGAAGTGGCCGATGTCGCGCGACTTCTGCGAGACGCCCTTGCGCTGCGGAAGACGACGCGCCCACGGCGTCTGGCCGCCTTCGAACGCGGGACCCTTGCCGCCGCCGGAGCGGACGGTCTGACCCTTGCCGCCTTCGCCGCCCGTCTTGACCATGCCCGAACCGTGTCCGCGGCCGACGCGCGTGCGCTTCGGACGGGAGTGCGGGTTCGGTTTGAGCGTCGCGAGCGAGAGCGTCGGCGCGGACGCCGCCTGAGGCGCCGGCTTCTTCTTTTCAGCCATGGCTATACGTACAGTTCCTGGACCGTCTTGCCGCGCAGCTGCGCGACCTTTTCGGCCGTCTTGAGCGACTTGAGCGCTGCGAACGTCGCGAGCACGACGTTGATGGGATTGTTCGTCCCGAGCGACTTGGTGACGATGTCGTGGATCCCGGCGAGCTCGAGGACCGCGCGCATCGCGCCGCCCGCGATGACGCCCGTTCCCGGCGAGGCCGGCTTGAGCATCACGTGCCCGGAGCCGACGTGGACGTCGACCATGTGCGGGATCGTCTTCTCGATCATCGGGACGGTGATCAGCGCCTTGCGGGCCTGCTCCACGCCCTTGCGGATCGCTTCCGGGACTTCGCCGGCTTTGCCGATGGCGAAGCCGACGCGGCCCTTCTTGTCGCCGACCACGACGAGCGCGGAGAAGCTGAAGCGCTTACCGCCCTTGACGACCTTCGCCACGCGGTTGATGCGGACGACAGTCTCTTCGAAGCCCTGGTTGTCGCGATCGCGACCGCCACGATTGTACATGCGCTAGAACTCCAGACCGGCTTCGCGCGCTGCTTGCGCAAGCGCGGCGACGCGACCGTGATACTTGTGACCCGAGGTGTCGAACACGACGGCATCGATGCCGGCGGCCTTGGC
>JAQBPM010000225.1 GCA_028287525.1 Vulcanimicrobiota bacterium
CGTCCCAGTCGATATCGGCGATCACCGCTCGCGCGGCGCCGGAGCGAAGAGCGGACTCGAGCGCAGCGAGCGCGGCGTCGGGCGGCATCAGGCGCAGCCCCAGTTTTTGGAGGAGCGCAACCTCGCGCGGCTTCGCGCTCATCCCGACCGACGCCCACGGTCCCCAATCGATGGAGAGCGCGGGAAGTCCGAGCGCCCGCCGATGCGCTGCCACGGCGTCGAGGAACGCGTTCGACGCGGTGTAGTGCGCGAGGTCGACCGATCCCCACAACGCCGAAACCGAGGAATAGAGGACGAACAAGTCGAGCGGCAGATCGCGGGTCAGCTCGTGTAGTGCCCACGTCGCGGCGACCTTGACGCGCAACGCGCCGAGCAGTCGTTCGCCGTCGACGTCGGCGACGCGTGCGAACCAGTTGACGCCCGCCGCGTGCACGACGCCGCGCAACGGACGGCCGGCGACATCGAGCTCGGCGATGAGCGTGCGGAGACGTGCCGTGTCGGCGACGTCGGCGGCGACGATCTCTACGCGGGCTCCGAGCGCCTCGACCGCCTGCACCCCGTCGATCTTCTCGCGCACGTCCGAGGGCACGTCTGCGTTCCAGGTATCCCGCGGCGGAAGCCCGGTGCGCCCCAATAGCACGACGTGGCGCGCACCGCGAGCGGCGAGCCATTGCGCGGTCGCGAGCCCGAGGCCGCCCAGACCGCCCGTGACGAGATACGAACCTTCCGGCGAGAGCGCGAGCGGCGCTGCATCGGCACGCGCCGCTGCAGGCCGGAGCAGTGGAACGTAGGCCGCGTCCGCGCGCGTGGCGACGAACGCATCGCCGCCGTCGCCTGCGGCAATCGCACGGAACACGTCGTCGGCCGCCGTCGCGGATCTGTGTGACTCGATGTCGATCAGGCCGCCGCGCATCTCGGGATGCTCGAGGAACAGCGTCGTGCCGAATCCCCAACTCGTCGCTTGACCGACCTCGACGGTGTCGGTCTCGACGACCGCCTGCGAACCGGCGGTTACGATCCAGACGCGTATCCCGAGCGCGCTGCGCACGATCGCTTGCGCCAGCGCGGTCAACGCACCGGGACCGTAGCGTCGCTGGCCGGCGTCGAGCGTTGCGACGTCGAGCCCACGGGCCGGCGCTGCGTCGAGCGCGCTGACGCAGATCACGTTCCAGCGCGCGGCGCCGGCCGGTGCGAGCCGGTTGAGGACTTCGCCCAGCGCCGCGAACGTCGCGTCGGTCGAGGCCGGGTCGCCGACGAACACGCGCGTGACGCCGCCGGTTTTTTCGAACCTCCGCCGCGGTGCCGAGCCGGTAGGCGGTGCGACGAGATGGAACACCGGGTGCGATCGCGCGGCAATGCGCGCCGCGAGCGCCGCGCCGAGTCCCCGTCCGTCGCCGACGACGATCCAGTGCCGCTCGGCGTCGTTCAACACCGCGTCGCCGTCGATCGCACGGTGCACGGGGTCCCATGCGACGTCGCTGACCCAAGCGGATTGCGCGGACGCGCGCGCCGCAGCGGTCGCGAACGCGGGCACCGCCGGCGGGTCGTCGACGTTGAACCAATACCGTTGGCGCCGGTAGGGATGTCCGGGCAACTCGCCCGCCGGCCGGCGTTGCGCCGCGGCATCGGCGTCGTCGGCTTGAATGCCCTTCCAATCCATCACGACGCCGGCGCGATACAACTCGCCCGCGGCCTCGAGCACGCTCTGCGCGTCGTCGCGATCGCGCACCAGCGACGAGATCGCGACGGGACCGTCTGCGTCGCGCGCGCGCACGAGTTGCGCCAACGTGTCGCCCGGACCGATTTCGACCGCGTGTGTCGGCCCGAGCGCTGCGAGCGCATCGAGTCCGCCGGCGAAACGTACCGCGTCGCGCACGTGGCGGCGCCAGTACGCCGCATCCGGTGCGACGGTCAGCGTGGTTCCGGTGACGTTCGAGATCAGCGGGATCGACGGCGCGTGCCACGTTGCCCGCGCCGCGGCACGTTCGAAGTCGTCGAGCACCGGGTCCATCAACGGCGAATGGAACGCTTGCGGCGTGCGCAGGCGCTGCGCGGCGACTCGCTCGGCCGCGAGGCGTTCCAGCGCCTCGTCGATTGCGGTCGCCGGACCCGCCAACACGATGCTCCGCGCGCCGTTGACCGCCGCAATCTCGACGCGATCGAGCCGCCACGCCGCCAGCTTGCGCGCGATCTGCTCCTCGCTCTCGCGCACGGCCGCCATCGCGCCGCGCTCGGAGACGCGTTCCATCAACGCTGCGCGCGCGGTAACCAGCGTCATCGCGTCTTCGAGCGAGGCGCAACCGGCGACGGTCGCTGCGACGATCTCGCCCAAGCTGTGCCCGATCACCGCGCTCGGAGCGACGCCGAAGCTGCGCCAGAGCGCGGCGAGCGCGTACTCGAGCGCGAACAGCGCCGGCTGCAGCAACGCCGCGGTCTCGAGCCGCACGGCGTCGTCATCGAACGCAACGTCGCACAGCGGCGGCGCGTGCGGAGCCGCTGCGGCGAACGCGTCCGCGCAGCGGTCGAACGCGGAGCGAAAGGCGGGAAAGCGCCGGTAGAGTCCCGCGCCCATCCCGGCCCATTGCGAGCCTTGGCCGCTGAAGAGAAACGCGATGCCGCCGGCGGGCGCGACGTCGCGCCCGGTCACGCTCGGAAGCGCGCGCGCGAGTTCCGCGCGGTCGCGCGCGACGACGAACGCCCTCACGGGATAGTGCGTGCGGCGCACGCCGAGCGTATACGCGATGTCCGCCGCATGGGGCGCTTCGGTGTGCAGCAGCGCGTGCCGCACGTCGGACGCGTACGTGACGAGCGCGTCGCCGTCGTTCGCGGACAGCGGGACCAGCCACGGTCCGTCGCTCTCCGCGCGCTCCGGGAGCATGTCGGGAGATTCCGAGACGATCGCGTGCGCGAGCGCACCGCCGAAACCGAACGAGCTCACGGCGCCGACGCGCGTTGCGCCGCGCGTTCGCCACTCGGCCAGGCGGTCCGGAATCTGCAAGCGCGTACCGGAGAGGTCGATCCGGTCGTTGAGCTCATGCAGATGCAGGTGCGGCGGAATCGCGCGATGCCGCAGCGCTTGCACCATCTTGATCGTGCTCGCAACGCCCGCGGCGGCCTCCAAGTGACCGGCGTTCGCTTTGACCGAGCCGACGAAGCACTGCAGCCCGGGTGCGAATCCGTAGATCCGCTTGACCTCCTGCATCTCCGCCGGGTCTCCGGTCGGCGTTCCCGTTCCGTGCGCCTCGACGAACGTCACGTCGTTCGGCGCGGTGGCCGCGTCGGCGAGCGCGTCGCGCAACAGCCGGTGCTGTGCATCCGGGTTCGGCGCGGTGATCCCCGGCGTGCGCCCGTCCTGTCCCAACGCGGTGCCGCGCACGACGGCGAGGACGCGGTCGCCGTTGCTGCGCGCGTCGGCGAGCCGCTTGAGCACGAGCAAGCCGCATCCTTCGGAGCGCACGTACCCGTCCGCCGATTGGTCGAAGACCTTGCACCGGCCGTCGGGCGCCATCATGCCGAACTGCGAGAGCGCGACCGACGTGCCGGGTGAGAGAATCAGGCTCACGCCGCCGGCAAGCGCCTGCGCGCATTCGCCGTTGCGCAAGCTTTGCACCGCGAGATGGAGTGCGGTAAGCGACGACGAGCACGCGGTGTCGACCGCGAAGCTGGGACCGCGCAGGTCGAACGCGTACGACAACCGGTTCGCCGCGATGCTCGTGGCGCTCCCGAGCCCGGAATACGCGTTGAAGCGCGCGATCGAGCCCTTCTGCGCGATCTGCAGCTGCAGGTAGTCGTTCGTCGAGATCCCGACGAACACGCCCGTCGACGATCCTGCGAGCGCGTTCGCGCCGATGCCGGCGTGCTCGAACGCGCGCCACGCGACCTCGAGCAGCAGGCGCTGCTGCGGATCCATCTCGACGGCCTCGTGCGCGGCGATGCCGAAAAAGGCGGCGTCGAAGAGGTCGGCGCCCTCGATGAAGCCACCCCAACGGGTGTTCATCTTGCCCGGCATCGCGACGCGCGCATCGAAGTACGCGTCCGCGTCCCAACGTTCGCGTGGTACCTCGCCGATCAGATCGGTTCCCTCGGCGAGGTGACGCCAGAACGCCTCGGGATCGTCCGATCCCGGGAAGCGGCACGCCATCCCGACGATCGCGATCGGTTCGCGTTCCGATTGCGAGCGGACCTCGGCGGGCCGTAACGTCGTCGTCGCCGCCGGTGCCCCCGGTGCGACGTCGAGACAGCCGTCCAAGAGCGCCGCCCGCACCGCCCCGCGCGCGAGCTTTCCGCTCGTCGTGCGCGGCAACGTGCCGCGGCGCACGAGCAGGACCCTCGACGGAACGATCCCGCTGCCGGCCGCGACCGCGTCGACGATCGCTTCACGCAGCGCCGCCTCTTCGACGGCGCGAGGCGCGCCGCCGCCGAGCTTCACTTCGGCGACCACGGCAAGGCCCTCGGTGCTCTTGCCGGGTATGGCGACGGCGGCCACGGCCTCGTAGCGCAGCCGGTGGTCGGCGCGGCGCGCCAACGCTTCGATGTCTGCGGCGTGATGGTTGGCGCCGCGTACGATGATGACGTCCTTGACGCGCCCCGTGATCGTCAAAGCGCGATCGGACAGCATCCCGAGGTCGCCGGTGCGCAGCCACGTGCGCGAAGCGTCGACCCATCGTGTCGCGGCCGTCGCCTCCGCGTCATGATAGTATTCGCGGGAGATCGAGGCGCCGGCGACGACGATCTCGCCTTCCGCGCCGTGATCGAGCGCTGCGCCGGTTTTCGGATCGCGGATCTCGACGTCGATCGCGGGGTCGAGCGGGTACCGTACGTGCTCAGCAGCCTCGTCCGCGCGCGCGTGGCCGCCCGCGACGAACAGCGAGGCTTCGGCGAGCCCGTAGCACGGGAGCACCGCGTCGTTGCGAAGGCCGTACGGCGCAAACCGGCGCGCGAACTCCTGCATCAGGTCCCATCGCACCGGCTCGGCGCCCACGTAGGCGTTGCGCCACGAAGAGAGGTCGAGGCCTTCGAGCCGCGCCGGCTCCCGCTCCGCGCACCGGAGGCACGTCTCGTACGCGAAGGGCGGTGCGCCGCTCGTGCCGATGCGTTCGGTTGCAATCGTCTCGAGCCAGCGCAGCGGATCTTCGGTGAACCAGGCCGGCGACGCCAAGATGCTCGTTGCACCGACCGCGATCGAGTGCACGACGTGGGCGATGAAGCCCATGTCGTGGTGGAGCGGCAGCCACGAGAGCATGCGCTCTTCGTCGCCGTGCCCGAAGACGCGGGCGATCAGCTCCGAGTTCGCGAGCAGGTTGCGATGGGTCAGCACCACGCCGCGCGGCGTCTGCGTCGAGCCCGACGTGTACTGCACGTAGGCGTTGCCGTCGGGGTCGCCGGCAAAGGCCTCCGCTTCCGGCGATTCGGCGCCGGCCTCGCCCGCGTCCGCGATCTCGAGAGCCGTCCGCGCGAATTCCGCCGCGTCGCCGCCCGCGCGTGCCAGCACGACCGCGCCTTCCGGGCTCACGCAGAGTCCCGCGCCGGGGTTGCGCCGCCGCACCTGCACGAGGCGTTGCAGGCTGCGCGTGTCCCGCGGGTGTCCCGGTACGGGCATGAGCGCCGGCAGCAAACCGGCGCGCAGAGCACCGAGCACCGTCACGACGGCGGCGGGCGACGTGGGCAGCGCGAGCAGCAGCAGCGATCCACGCTCGAAACGTCTGCGGAGCTGCGCCCCGCTTTGCGCGACGAGCCGTTCGAGGAGCTCATAGGAGAGCTCCGACCGTGCGTCGTCGCCGCCGAGAAACCGAAATGCGGGCCGGGCGCCCAAACGCGTCGCACGTTCAAGCACGATGTCGATCAGCGTTCCCGCTCCGCTGCGCATGCGGCGCCATTCCGTTGCGGGCGTTCGAATTACTGCGCTGCACCGAGAGATTTTTCCGCCCCCTTGTTCTCGCGCAACCTGTCTGGTATGTTGTGATCGCGCGCGGTCGTTAGCGACGGCGAGGCTCACGTACGACTAAAAGGGGTGTTGGGTCAGATGGGAGACGGTTTCAGCGCGCTGTCGGATAATCAGCGTGCGCAATACAATGCGGTCTTGCAGAAATTCGGGCAAGACCCCGCCGCCATGAAGCAAGGACCGCTCGACACGGCGGATTTCGGCGGCAACCTGGTCATATCGAGCGACTCGTTCGAATCGCACGTGCCGCCCGTGCTCGTCCCGTTTACGTCGATGGCGCACCTGAAGTCGATGATCGGCGTCCCCGACGCGCACTATCAGAACGGGGGCTACGCCGACACGCAGGTTCCGTATCCGCCGCCGTTGCCGGCGGATCGCGCGACGTTCTTGAAGGACACGAAGAACATCTGCGATCTTCGATACCACCTGACGGGCGACGAGAGCGAGACGCTGCTGCAGGCGGCGCACGCGTACATGCAAGGAAATTCCGCGAAGGTGGCTGACTACGAGCCGCTGCTCGACGCGCATTTCGCGCCCGGCGCGCTCGCGTTCGTCGCGGCGCCGTCGCTGACCGTGCAAAACGGTCAGACGGTTACGATCACGCCCTCGAGCACGCCGATCGTGCTGAACTACGGGGCCGTCACCGTGATCGGAACCGGCCAAATCGTCGTCAACGGCGCTGCGCTCACCATGATCGCGCAAACCTTCACCGCCCAGCCGGCCTGAGAAAGAGCGTCATGAGCTTTCCTCCGACGACAACCATTTTGATCACGACCGCGCAAGGCACCCGAGGAACGGACGGCGGGATCGGCGGCACCGGGAACTCGGGCACGCCCGCGAGCGGCGGCACGCACAGCGGACCCGACAAGAACGGCAACTACGCATGTACCGCGCCTCCCTCGGACGGCGGACAAGGCACGCCCGGCGGTCCGGGCACCGACGGCAAGCCGGGCGGGCCCGGCGTGGGCGGAAAGCCGGCGACGTTCTACTACGCCACCGTGCTCGGCTCGCTCACGATCACGACCGCGGGCGGTCAGGGCGGCAACGGCGGAAACGGCGGTCAGGGCGGTGCCGGCGGCGCCGGCGGCGCGGCGGCGACGGTCGTCAGCGGTTGCGGCGGCACGGCGAACGCCGGGGCGCAGGGACAGGGCGGCAAGGGCGGCAACGGCGGCGATGGCGGTCCGGGCGGCGACGGCCCGACGGTCCAAGTGTTCGCGACGATGGCCGCCGGCTCGACCTTCACGCAGAATACGAACGGCGGGCAGGGTGGATCCGGCGGAATCCCGGGCACGCCCGGCGTCGGCGTGGGGAGTCAAGGAAGCGGGAACCCCGGCAACACCTCGACGCAGGTCGGGAGTCCCGGCTCCGTGACGCTGCGGCCGTACATCGGCCCGCCCGGGACGTAGCTCGTGAGCGGAGTCGGAGCCCAGATCTACATCACGGGCGCAAATGGCGCCGACGGAACCAATGGGGCAGCTGGGACGAGCGGCGTCAACACGCCGCCGTTCGGCGTCAACGGCACTGACGGGTCACAGGATTTCTGGAGCTCGTGCTCGTGCGCGACGGCCGGGGGTGACGGCGCTAGTGCCACGGCGCCGGGCGGGAACGGGACGAACGGGGCAAACGGGACTACGGCACTACCGTTCGTCCTGCAGGCAGCGACGTTCAGCGGGACGATTCTGATCGTCTCGCAGAGCGGCAACGGCGGGAACGGCGGGAACGGCGGCAACGGGGGCAACGGCGCCAACGGCGGCAATGCCGGCAAGAACACTAAGAACTGCCACGGCAGCTGCGGCTGGCAAGTCGGGGGCACCGGCGGGAACGCGACGGCCGGCGGCAACGCCGGCAGCGCCGGCAACGGAGCAGACGGCGGCTCCGTCACCGTGAACTATACGCAGAACCCGCCGAATCAATTGACGGTGTTCAGCTACGGCGGCCAGGCTGGAAGCCCCGGCACGCCGGGAACCTCTGGAACGCCCGGTGCGGGTGGGCTCAACGAGCCTTCGCGCAGCGGCGTCCAGACGTCCGCGAACAGCGGTGCCTCGGCAACGGGCGGTAACGGCGGAAACTCGGGTCAACCGGGTGCCGTCGGTCCCATCTCGATTTCAATGATCATCGGTTAAACCACCGGGCGCGGGCCGTGGATCGGCTCGCGTCCGGCGGATTCCGCTCACGGCGCCGGAGGGGTGTGACATGGTCGACGGTGAGTTCGTAGCGGCGGCGCCATATTCGGCTGCCGACGCAGCTGTTTTGGTGCAATTGGCGGAGGCTGCTGCCGGCGATCTGAGCGCCGGCGCGGTACTCCCCCCGGGGTGGTCGCCGCTCGCGACGGTTCCCGCGAACCCGCCGGCGCCGCCGGCCGCAATGGGCGCGCAAGCGATTTACGCGACCGGAAACTTGCCGAGCGATCCGGCGACGACCGTCGTCGTGCTGGCAGTCGGCATGCCCTGGATCACGTACCTCAACGCGTTTTCCGACGGCGTCCTGGACATCGTTCCGGTTCCGTTCGGCGTGCCGTCGACCGGCAAAATCGTGCCGACGTTCGCGCAGTTGTACGGCCAACTTCGCGGCGGTCTATGGGCCGCGCTCACGCAGGCCGGAAAGAATCCGATCGTCGTCACCGGGATCGGCCTCGGCGCTCCGCTTGCGCAACTTGCGGCGCTCGACCTGACGCCGCCGAACGTCGGACCGAAAAAAGAGTTGCCGGCGGCGGCGCCGAGCTGTTACGCATTCTCCACGCCTGCGTTCGGCGACGCGGTGTTCGCTGGCGATCTCGCGCGCGTCGTCGCATCCTCGTGGACGGTCACGCCGGCGTACCTGAACCAAAACCTCGACCTCTTCGCGTCGGTGCCTTCCGGCGGCGACGTTACGCTCTCGGGCACACCGCAACAGGTCGCGACGCAGTTTCCCACGCCGTTCGACGATCCGTGGATCGAGCGCAGCCCGTGGTTCTATGCGGATGCTCTCGGGCAGCCGTTCACCCCGCCGCCGTCTTCGCCCACGACGATCTCGCCGCAAGGCACGGCGTTCCAGCCTGTACTCGCGTCGGCGCTCTCGCAACTGTGCGCGGTGACGTATGGTCTCGCGCAAAATCCGGCACTCGCGCAGCGACAGCCATTGACCTCGTATACCTACGTCGGCCCGCTCGCCGCGACCGGGAGCGCCGTAGGGGCGACGTTCTCGTTTGCGGGCGGACTCGCGGTGGCGTTTCGCGGCGCGATCACGTTCGCGGAATTCGGCGGGCTGCTCGCGTCTTCGAACCTCGCGCACGCGAAGTTTATCGCCAACAGCGCGTACGTTCACGCCGGAGCGCTCGCGATGTACGCTCCGCTGCGCAACGCGTTGCTCGCGCAGCTCAACGCGCTGCCCGCGGGTTCGCAAATCGTCTTCACCGGTCACGACTTGGGCGGCGCGCTCGCGATCATTGCCGCCGCCGACGTGATCAAGAACGCTCCCACGCTGACGAAGCCCGTCGTCTACACGTTCGGCGCGGCACCCGTCGCCGGCCCGACCTTTCCAGCGCTGGTCGCGACGGCCACGATCTTCGCGGTCGCGCGGCCGAACGATTTTCTCCCGCAGTCGATGCTCATGGGCGGTTTCGTGCAACTCGGGACCACGATGACGCTAGGCGGAACGCCCGCGCAGGATGAGCCGGGCGCGCATTCCGCGACGGGATATGCGACGTTGTTCGACCCGCGGAGCACCTGAGCGATGCGGTGGGCCACGGGGCCTCGACGGAGCGAACCGATCACCGCCGCCGATCTGCGCGGTTTACCGCCGCAGCAGGTCGTCAGCGCGATGCACGCCGACGTGCTCGCCGCCGGGACGTCCTTGTGCCTGAAGGGCCTCGATCCGGCGCTCGCGGCACTCGGAGTTATGATCGGCCTGCTGACAGCAGGCGAGGAAGAGGGAACGTACTGCGTCGTCCCCGCCTGGTTCGCCGATCCATACGGCAACGTCAAGAACGCGGTGTCGGGCGACGGCACGAAGCTCGCGCAGCTCCTGGCACAACTTCTCGGCTCGGTAGCGGGTCAGGCACTCGGCGTTCCGGTGAAGGATCCCGCGATCGCCGGCACGTGGTATCCGATCAACCTCACCGACGACGGCGGGAAGGCCGTCCCGACGGGGCTCGCGATCGCGAGCTATCCCGATGCCGTCGCCGGTACCGAAGTGTTCGGCCTCGGCGCGATGCGCCGGTGGGACGTCGGCAGCACGACGAAGTTCACGGTCGAGGCGTTCGCGATGATGCCGTTCGTGAAAGTCGGCGCCGGCAAGATCGAGCCCGTGCTGACGACGCCCGGCTATCCGATCACGCTCGGCATCGCCGTCGAAGGCGCGCACGGCGGCAAGCTGCTCGATCTCGGCGACGTTTCGTGCACGGGCGTCAAAGTGGGCGCGACGCTCGACCTCGCGAAGCCCGCCGCCGATGCGTCGGTCGTCATCATGCAGTTGCAACTGCCCGACGACGCGCAGCCGCGGGACCGTTCGCTCTCCGATCTCGCAACGGCGTCGGCGGCCGAGATACAGAGCGCGGCCGCCGCGCTTTTCGTGGGCGCGCTCTCCGCGGTCTCGGCGACGTTCGCCGAACGCGCGCCGTTCGTGCTGCCGCTGCTCGGGCTCTCGACGAAGGTGCCGGGGGCAACCGGCGCCGTGCCGTTGCTGAGCTGGGAGCAGTTGTTCGCGCAGGCCGTGGCAGGCGGCGAGATCTCCGCGCCGTTCCAAGCCTGGTTCACCGCGCTGGCGGCGGATCCGGCGGCGATGAGCGCGTGGCTGACGGCGCTGGCCGGCGCGATGGGCGCGTCGGCGACGGTCGGCGGGACCGGTACGCGCGAAGATCCGTTCGCGGTCGCGCTCATCGACGCGAGCACCGGTACGAGCGCGGTCGGAGTTCTTTCGTTCACGATGGCATCGGTGGTCGCCGCCGACGGAAAGCGTTCGCTGTATCCGGGCTTGCGCTTCGCATCGGCGCCGATCGCAGTGGGAACGGGGAGCACGGTGTTGCGCATGTCCGCGGCGGCGGAGCTCGCGCAATTCTCGTTGGCGGGCGGACACGTCTCGTTCGGCGCGCCCGAAGACCTCGACTTCTCGTTCAGGTTCGCGCTGACCGACAAGGACGCCGCCAAGCCGCTGGCCGCGGTCGACGGCTATAGCTTCGGCGCGCTGACTGCGGGCGTCGAGCTCAGCGCCGGCGTCACGCCGGTGCCGCATCTCTCGCTGTCCAACGTGGTGACGCCGGACAGCAGCTACGGCGCGATCGATCTGCTGTCGCCCGGTCAACTCGCGACCACCGCGGCCGACATCCTGCAGAGCAAGATCCTCTCGTTGCTGGGGATCTCGACCGGCGCGACCGCGGGATCGTTCGCGCATGCCGTCGCCGCGTTGATCGGCGTCGTTGCGCCGAGCGGCACCGACGGAACGTGGCCGGCACCGCCGTTCTCGGCGTCTCAGTTGCTCTCGAGCCTGCAGCATCCGGTCGACGCGCTCGCCGCGTACTACGCGACCGCGCTCACCGGCACGTCCGGCGGCAAAGCGGCGTTCACGTATCTGCTCGGCGAGCTCACGAACGCGCTGCACGTTTCGACCTCCGGAACGATCGCGGTCACGGGTGACGGGACCGCCGCGTCGCCGTGGCAGGCGCCGCTGACGAGCGACGCCGCGATGCCCGCGGTGTTGACCGCGTACACGCAATCCGTGCAGCGCGCGGCGGGGCCCGTCACGCAGCTCGTGCTCGGGCTCGCGCTCGCGCCGCAGCTCACGCTCGATGGAACGACCGTCGTCCCGAACTTCACGTTCGATGTCGTGTCGATCGACTTGCCGAAAACCGGCAGCGCCGCGCCGCTGACCGGCAGTTGGGCGCCACGGCTCTCGGCCGGCGTCGCTCTTCCCGGCGGCTTCACGAGCTCGACGACCGGCGGCGTGTCGTTCTCGATGGGACCGGCATCGCTCGCGGCGTCGTGGGATCGCGGCGGGGGATGGAATCCCGCGCTGCTCGTGACGGATCCGGTCGTGCAGATCGGGTCGACGAAAATTCCGCTCGGTCAATCGCTCGATATCTCCGAGGGCGCGGCGCTCGAGCAACTCGTTACCGGCGAAGTCAAGGCGTTTCTCGATCTCGTCGCCGCCGTGATCGGGCTCGGCCTCGTGCGGACCGGCTCGCGCGCGGGCATCGCGGCCGCCGGCATCTTCGGATTGTTGGACGTCTCGAGCGCGCCCGGTTTCCCGAGCGGCACGTGGCCGACGATTCCGCCGCTGTCGCTCTCGGGGTTTCAGAATCCGTGGCCCGACCTGCGCGCGCAACTCGCGCGCAATTTCGCCGACGATCCGACCGGCGCGGGCGTGCTCTCGCTGCTCGCGTGGGCGGCGAATTCGTCGTTGACCGCGCTGCCGGTTATCGCCGGCACGCGCGCGGTGGCCGCGCCGTTCGTCGTGCCGATCGGCGGGCTGCCGTTCGACTTGCTGGGGTGGTTCACGGACACCGCGCAGGTGCTCGGGATCGGCGCCGCGCGAACGAAGACGTTCACCGCAGGTTCCGTCGACGTGACGAGCACGTTGCGGCTCAACGCGCTCGAGTACTCGCTGCAGACCGGAACCGTCGCGAGCGGTCCGAACGCGCCCTCGCTCACGCTGCAGGCGGCGCTCACCGGAACGAACGGGGCTCCGCTCGTCGCCGGGACCGCCCAGACGGGGATCCTCGGCTCGGCCGTGATCGGCGTGACGCTCGCGCTCGACGGGAGCGGCGCGCTCACCGCAACCCCGGTCGTCACGCTGCTCGACGTGACGCTGCCCGGCGAGGGTGCGCAGGCGCAGATCACGCTTGCCGACATGCAGGCCGCCGGCTTTGCGGAAAGGTTGCGCCAGGGCTTCCTCCAGCTCCTCAACGCGGGGATCGCGGAGCTCGGCACCGCGGTGTCGTCCAACGGCGCGGCGCAGACGGCGTACGATCTGCTGGTCGATTTGGGACTCGCGCTGCCGCGTTCGACGTCGATGCCGCTCGGCATCAATCCGGGCGGCTGGACCGCGCTGCTCGCTGATCCGGCCGGCTTTCTCGCATCGCGGCTCGTCACGCTGCTGCGTGATCCGGCGCTGCGCGACACGTTGTTCACGTTCGCGCTGCAGCAGCTCGGCATCACGCTGCCGGCGATTCCCGAGACGGCGCTCACGTTGCTTTCGGCGTTGGGCTTCGTCGGACCGGCGGAGCAGGGATATCCCGTCCGCCTCGATGCGCTCATCGCGCTGGCGCGGAATCCGCTGGCGACGGTGGCGTCCTCGTTCGAGACGCTCGCCGCTGATTCCGCGGCGCTCGCGGCGCTCGGCACCGCGCTGAAGGGAACCTTCGCGACGACGTTCGCACCGTTCTCGCTGAGCGTGAACGGCGGCTCGAAGATCGCGCTCGGAATTCCGCGCGCGAACGCGGTGACGATCGGCGGCCTCGTCGAGCTCTGGGGTACGGTGAACATCGACCTCGCGGTGCCGTCCGTCGCGGTCGATCTGCACGTCTTCGCGCCGGCGATCGAGGTCGAAGCGATCTCGACGCTTTCGTATCGCCCTGCGAGCGGGACGGCGCCGGCGTTCGGGCTCGCGCTCGCTTGGGGCGACGGCACGCGTCCCGCGCCCGACCCGCTCACGCTCTATCCGTTCTCCGCGTCGACGTTCGTACCGCAGCTCGCCGCGTTGGCGCCGGCCTACGTGCTCTCGACGCTCGCGACGGCGGCGTTCCAGTCGCAGTTGCTGCAGCAGCATCCGCTCGTGCAGAAGATCTTCACCGGCCTCGGACTCGCGGAGCAGGTCGGCAGTACGTGGCAGATGCCCGGGCTGCTCGGTTTCATCCACTCTCCCAAGGAATGGCTGCTCTCCGAAGGGATCCTCGGCAGTAACGGGTCATTCGACGTCGCCGGCTTCGCGAAGTGGCTCGGCGGCTTGCCGGCCGCGACGTCGCCGAGCGGCATCGCGGTCGCGCCGCAGGCCGACGGCGTCGCGATCACCGGTCTTCCGTACGATCTCTCGGTCGCGTTGACCGGTGCGAACGGGAAGGCGCAGATCGCGATTGCCGCGAGCGGTCTCGCCGTGGCCGGCGGCGACGGCGTCTTCGATCTCGCCGTCGACGTCTCGCTCGGCCCGGACTACCAGCCCGGTTTCGGCGGCTCGGTCAAGGCGACGGCTGCGAAGCTCAGCGTGCCGTTCACCGTCGAGGCCGCCTACGCGGGTTCGTTCTCGCTCGCGGTGACGCAGGCGTCCGGCGGACTCTCGTTGCAGATTCTGCCGTTCCAAGGTTGGGGATCGCTCGACGCCGCGCTCGGCAAACTGCCCGCGCTGTTGCTGCAAGAGCTTGTCCCCAAACTGCTCGACGCGTTGTCGAAGGCGGGCGCGACGACGTTCGTCAGCCAGTTGCGCGCATCGGGTACGCAGTTGAACGTCGCGGCGCTCGTGAGCGCGCTCGGCGCGCTGCCGTCGCCGGTCACCGCCGCCGCGATCGAAGACGCCGCGCTGACGTGGCTGCTCGGAACGCTGCAGCCCGCGCACGCAGCGAACACCGCTACGGCGGTCGCGGGACTGCTCCAGCTCGTGCTGCCCACGCAAGTCACGGCGGTCGGGGGGCTCGTCAGCTACACGCCGAGCCCGTCGATCCCGCTCACGGTCGTCGCCGGACTCGACCCGGGCAACACGCTCGCGGGTCTGTGGCTCGACATCGCGTTTCCGGTTTCGCTCTTGTCGATCGCCGTCGACCGGACCGGGGTCGGCGTCCCGATCGCCGGCGGAGCTCCCGTCATCAGCTTCGGTGCGTCGCTCGGCGTGCCGATCGAGCCGAAGACCGGCCCCGCGCTGACGCTCGCGTACGACCCCACGAACGGTTTAACGCTGTCGTTCGATCCGCTCGCACCGACGCAAGCCGGTTTGCCCGCGTCGTTTCTCGCGCGCGAGCTGCTGCCGACGTTCTTCCCGGCGGGCGGCGAACAAGGCGATCTTGCAACGCGCGTGGAGAACTGGCTGCTCGGCGTCGTCACGCACGTGCTGCCGCGCTACGTCGCCGGCATCGTGCTCAACCAAAGCGACGTCGCGACGTGGCTCGGCACGGGCATCAAAGGCAACGGGACGCCGACGCCCGGCGGTATCCTCGAGGCCGCTTCGCTTCTGGTCGCACGAACGCCGTCGGGCTACGACCTGGTCGATGTCGACACGCTGCTGAACCTCACGCCCGAAACGTTTGCGGCGAACTTCCTGCAAGCGTTGCTGCGGGCGCCGCTCCAGCTGCTGGCGTTCGGCAAGGACGACAGCGGCGAGATCTGGATCGGCCCGAATCCCACCGATTCGACGTCGTACGGCGTGCGGCTTACCGCGCCGAACTTCGCAATTCCCGACGTCGACCACATCGTGCTGCAACTCGGCGCGCCGTTGACCGACGGATGGATCGAAGGCTCGGGCGGCAAGTCGCTGCTCGGCAACCGGCAGCCCGGAATCGGCGTGTACGTTCCGCTCAAAGACGCGCAAGGGAACATCGCGCCGAGCTTCGGCAAGATGCAGATCGACCTCGTCAACGTCGGCGCGGACTTCGTCGGCGTGCAGAACGCCCCGCTGCTCGACTTCCGCCGCTTTCAGCTCGGCGAGTTCGAAGCGCGTACGCTCGTGCTGATCGCGCTCAACGACGGCTCGCCGACGGCGCGCTTCGGCGGCGCGGTCACGCTCGACGGCCTCGCGCTCAGCTTGGCACCGAACACGCTCTCGCCCGCGGGCTCCGGGAGCAACCCCGTCGCGCAGAACTTGCTCGGTTCGGGAAGCACGCCCGCGCCGAACCCGCCGGTCAACCCCGCCTTCACGCTCTCAGCGGCATACACCGAGAATCTCTGGGTGCAGTTGTCGAGTCCGAGCGGCTCGAGCAACCCGGTGATCATCCCCGTGCAGCGCAGCTTCGGGCCGCTGCACGTGGACGACTTCGGCGTCGGCTGGCAAAAAGATCAGATGCTGCTCGACTTCTTGTTCGACGGCAGCGTCGCTCTCGCGGGATTGCAGGCGGATCTCGTCGGGCTGCAGGTCGGCATTCCGGTCACCGACATCACCAACGTCGACGGATACAAGCTCGACCTGCAAGGGCTCGACGTTTCGTTCAAGGGCGGTGCGGTCAGCATCGCCGGCGCGTTCCTCAAGACGACGAACCCGCTGAGCTACACCGGCGCGGCCCTGGTACAGGCGGCCAACTTCGGGCTCACTGCGATCGGCTCGTACGCGGTGCTGCCCGCGCCGACGGACGAAAATCCGAACGCGACCGCGCCGAGCATGTTCATCTTCGGTGCGCTGAGCGCGCCGCTCGGCGGCGTGCCCGCATTTTTCATCACCGGAATCGCCGCGGGCTTCGGCTACAATCGTTCGCTGTCGTTGCCCGACGTCGGCGAGGTGCAGAACTTCCCGCTCGTCTCGGGCGTGCTGACCGGCTCGTTCAGCGAAGGCCAGTCGCCGGCCGACGCGATAAAAGCGATGGGCACGTTCGTCGCGCCCAAAGTCGGCGACTACTGGCTCGCGGCAGGTTTGAAGTTCACGTCGTTCCAGCTGATCGACGCGGTCGCGCTGTTATTTCTGCAGTTCGGCCGGCACATCGAGATCGATCTGCTCGGGTTGGCGTCGGCGCCGCTGCCGAAAGGCGTTCCGAAGGGCAGCGCGCTCGCCTACGTCGAGCTCGCGCTCAAAGCGTCGATCCAACCCGACGAAGGCATCGTCTCCGTCCAGGCGCAGCTCACGCCGAACTCGTACGTGATCGCGAAGGACTGCAAGCTCACCGGCGGCTTCGCGTTCGTACTGTATCTCAAAGATATCACGATCGACGGCGACAAAGTGTCGGCGGGCGATTTCGTGCTGAGCCTGGGCGGCTATCATCCCGCGTTCCGCAAGCCCGCGCACTATCCCGACGTGCCGCGACTCGGCTTCAATTGGAAGATCGACGCGGGCGTCGGCACGGTCAGCATCGGCGGCGGCGCATACTTCGCGCTCGTTCCGACCGCGGTGATGGCGGGCGGCTATCTCGACGTCACCTTCGACGCCGGCCCGCTGCGCGCGTGGCTCCACGCGGCGGCGAACTTCCTGGTCCAGTGGGCACCCTTCTACTTCGAAGTCGACATCAGCGTGTCGATCGGCGTATCGTTCGGGACTACCATCGCCGGCGTCTCCGTCACGCTCACGGTCGAGCTCGGCGCGGACCTCATCCTCGAAGGGCCCCCGACGCACGGTCACGCCGACGTCACCTGGTATGTCATCTCGTTCACTATCCCGTTCGGTTCGCGCTCTACCGCGACGTCGAACAACACGCTCGAGTGGGAACCGTTCGCGAAGCAGTTCTTGCCGCCGGCGGCGACGGCCGCGGTCGCGGCGCACGCCGATGTCGGCACTGGCGGGACACTCGCCGCCGCCGCGTCGCCGCCGCAGCCGCTCAAAGCGACCGTTCAGGCGGGACGCCTGGGCGGCTCGAATGCCGCGAGCGACGCGCCGTGGGTCGTGCAAGCGGTGCCGTTCGCAATGCGAATCGATACCGCGATTCCGACCGCGACCCTGACGATCGGCGGGACGACCACCGTGCTGCAGGGTCCGGCGGTCGGCGTCCGGCCGATGGGCGTGACGCACGATCTCGACGCTCCGTTGACGGTGAAGATCCTCGACCACACGGGCGCGGCCGTCCCGCTCGCCGCGCAACAGATGACGTTCACGCCGGTCACGAACGGCGCCGCCGGAGCGCTCTGGTCGAAGGCCGCACTCGACGAAGGAAGCCCACCGGATCCAGCGACCATGATCGTGCCGGGTGCGTTGATGGGCGTCGTCCTCAACGCGACGTCGTACGCGGGCAGCGATACGGTGCCGAGTTTCGCGATCGCGAACCTCGCGTATCAGCAACTCGGCGCAATCTTGCTGCCGTTCGCGAATCCGCCGCAGTACGGACCGGCGATGCGCTACACCGGCGCGCAGCAGCAGACGTCGCTCGCGTTGATGATGGGTTCGATCGCGACGGATGCGGTCGCGCAGCAGCGCAACGCTGCGTTCGCGACGTTGCGTCCATTCACGACCGTCGCCGGCGCCGATCCCAACCTGACCGTCATGGCGACCTCCGCAAACCTCGTCGTGCAGGCGCCGCCCACGCTCGCGCGGCCGGGCGTCTTCCAAGTCCTCGTGCCGCCGGCGCCAAGGATCGTCGCCGCAACGACCGAGGCCGAGGTCACCGCGGTGACGCCGAGCGAGCCTTTCCCGGCGCGGCTCGTCGGCTCGATGCGGTCGTATCGCAGCCGTGCAACCGCGCCGACCCCGCTGCTCGCCGGACTCCCGCCCGTCGAGCCGGTCCTGCCGCGCTTCGTCGACGAGACGCACGGTGCTGCGGCGCGTGCGCACGTCCGCGCGCTCGCCGCGCGCGGGCCGTCCCTCGCGCTCCAACCCGGATCGCTCGCGATCTGGGAAGTCGATGACACGGCACCGCACGCGATCGACGCGACCGGCGAGCCGGGTATGCGCGCGGTCTGTTTCGACCGTTTCGGACAGGCGGTCGCCGACGTCTACGACGTACCGGCCGGGCCGCGCGCGCTGCCGGACGGAACGCGGCTCGTCGCCGTGCATGCCGACACCAGACCCGACGGACTCGCCGGCTGGCAGATCGACACGTCGCTCGTGCGCATTAACCGCTACTACGCGCTCGGCCCCGGTTGCCTCGTGCGCGTGCAGAACGTGCACGGTCCGAAATCGGCCGGAAAAAGCGCGCGTCGCGGCCTCGTCTCGGGCGCCGCGTTCGTCGACGGCAACACCGTTACGGCTGCCGGCGGCGTCGTGCGACCCGGTTGGATCGAAACGGTGCTTCGCGGCGGCGCGCAGTCGTTCTGCGTTGCGGTTGCCGGCGACGCGGACGCCGCGGCACGCGTGCGAGTGTTCGCCACGCAGGATGTGCGACCCGGACGCGTCGGCACCGATCCGCTCGCACCGGAATACGTCCACGTCGCGGGCGACGTGACGGTGTTGTCGTACGCCGCACCTCGCGGCGACGACGACGGCGCGCTCACGATCGTCGTGCGACCGGGCGACGTCGACACCCGCGTGGTCGGCGTGTACGCGGGCCGGCACGCTGCCCCCGATATCGAACAGCACTGGAGCTCGTTCACCCTCGCGCAGAGCGCCGTCGACGCCGACCTCGATCTTCCCGTGCCGAAGCACCGTGTCGCCATCGTGCCGGCCGCCACCGATGCGCCGCTGCTCGCTGCAACACCGTCGCCTCACGCCGCCCCGAGGAGCGCATGACGAATCCGATCGTCGTCCCGCCGGGTCTCGCCGCCGGAGAGATCCAGTTCTACGACCGCATCACGCCGCCGCTGCAGGCGAGCCCGTATCCGTATTCGCTCACCGCGCAGCAGCAGATCCTCGGCTTGGCGGAAGGCCCCGTGACGCCGTACGATCTCGCGCAAAGCTTCGTCGTGTCCGGGCCGCGCTTCACGATCGATCCGTCGACGATCCACGCGGTGTTTCCCCCGTCGAACCAACTCGGGCACTACGACTTCGTTTTGCCGAACATCGTGTTCAAGGACTTCGCGTTACCGTGGATGCGCAACATCGTCGCGGACGGCCCCGACGATCCCAACGGTCCGCCGTGGATCGGGCTGCTGACGGTGTACGAGGCCGAGATGCCCGCGGCGCCCGGCAAGCCGGCGAATCCGAACGCGCTGCTGACGTTTCCCACCACGATCGACGCCGGCGCGCTCGCAAATCCCCCTAGCGGCATCGTCGGACCCGTGCTGAAAGACGTGCAGAGCACCGATACGACGCCGGTTTCGGTGATCGACGTCGACGGCACGTTCTTCAACGGGATCGCGCCGAAAGGAACGGAGCTTCCGTATCTCGCCCACGCTCGCGCGGTCAACACCGACGGCAAGGTGCTGCTCGGCATGAACGACGACGGATGTTTCTCGGTCGTCGTCGGAAACCGGATGCCGCAGGCCGGTCCGGGAGCGACGCCGGTGCGCAACACGGTCATCCTCGTCTCGCTCGAAGGTCATCTCGACCATCTGCCGGGTGGTTCGCTGGCGGTGACGAGCGGGACGATCCGGCTCGCCGTATTGGGCATGTGGTCGTTCCTTTCAGCGCCCGCGCGCGGAAGCTTCGTCGAGCTCATGCAGGACGTGTGCGATCGCGGCGGCGTGCGGCTGCTGCGGCTCGGCGCGCCGACCGATTCGAACGCCGACCCGATGGCCGCGGAGGCGCTGGCGATCGGCTACGTGCCGCTCGGCAACGATCTGCGCGTCGGTGAGACGACGACGTCGCTGTACCGCGGGCCGTGCAGTGCGGCGCCGACCGTGCGCGATACGGCGTACGGCCCCTACTATTTCTCCGACACAGCGGTCTTCTACGATCTCGACTACGGCGTCTTCAACGACGCGTACGCGACGGCATGGCAGATCGGGCGTCTGCTCGCGCTTTCGGATGCGGCGTTCGTGCAGGCGATCGCGGACTGGCGGCGTGCGTATGCGGCGAAGAACCGCAGCAAAGCGAACCACGCGACGCTCGTCGCACCGACCACGCAGGCGCTCGCCGCACGGGGAACGGTTGTTTCCCCGGCGGCGGATCTCTCGTCCGCGATGCGTCTGTTCTTCGCCGAGGAATTCGGCGCCGTGGCCGCCGGTCTGCCGACCGTGACGCCGCGTTCCGAACGCGTCGCGGCCGCGCACCCCGTGGCCGGCGCGACGGTGCCGGCCGACATCGACGAGGACCCGCTCGTCGCGCTGCGCGCGCGGCTGCGCGGGTTGGCCGGATGAGCGGGCTCCCCGGCGCCGGCCGCACGACCGCCGTGCCGCGCGGAGAGCTCATCGCGCGACTCGTCACCCCGGCCGCGGACGCTGCGAAACTCACGGCGCCGAGTGCCGCGCCGGCGCCGCTCGACCCGCCGTTGCCGCCGCCGGTGCTGCACTGGCTCACGCAGCTGACGCTGCTCTACGGGGTGCCGTTTCCGTACCTGGTCCCCGACGCGAACCTGCTTCCGCCGGAATCGCTGCGTTTTTTCTACGTCGATCAGAATTGGCTGGATCGCGCGGTCGACGGCGCGCTCAGCGTCGCGACGATCTCGACCGCGGAGCAGATCTTCGGCGAAGAGCTGTTCGCGGCGGTCTATGCGGCGATCGCGCAGAGCCAGCAAGGGATGCGCGCCGCGCTGCGCGACAAGCCCGCACCGAGCCAGGTCCTCGCCGGTGCGACATACGCAGGGCTGCTGTTTCGCTCGGTCGTCGTCGCGGGATGGCCCGGGTTGGAAGTGTACGCCACGAAGAACGGCGCGCCGGTTTCCGTTTTGCGGATGGATCGGCTCTCGCCGACCGTTCTGCTCGTGCTGTTCTCCGACGTCCCGACCGAAGTGGATTTCGTCGAGCCGTCGGAATCGCTTCACTTCGGCCTTCTCTCGAAAGGCGGCAACGTGTACGAGACGACGCTGCGCGGATGCGGCTTCGCCGGGTACGCCGCAGGGGCGCAGATCCCGGACCCCACGCACGCGGGAGCGTTCTTGACCGCGACCACGGGGACGCGGACCGGCGCGAATCAACCGGCGGGCGTCGTCGACATCGCCACGATGGCGGCGAACATCGCGACCGCGATGCCGGCGGGAGCGCTCGGCACCGTCACGGCGCCCACCTCGGGCGAGTTCGCGCTGCAGATGGTGCAGAGCGCCGGGAAACAAGTGTTCACGGTGTCGTCCGCGTCGCGCGACTGCGCGGTCACCGGGGCACCACGATGAGCGCGCCGGTCTGGCCCGGCCCGTGCCTCGTCGTCCCAGTCACGGTCGACTGCCTGCTGGTCGGCGAACCCGATCGCAGCGGTTCGACGTGGGCCGCGACCGCGGTGAACTATCAAGCGCTCGCGGCCGGTCTGAGCGCGGTACCCGAACCCTTCACGGCAAAAGCGGCCGTCGACGCGCCGCCGTCGGGCGCGCACGTGATGTGGACCGTTCCTTTCTCGCTGCGGCACGGCACGCAGCAGCCTGACGGTCCCAATGCCGGCGCGCTGAACTTCAAGCCGGTCCCGAACCGGTGGCTCGTCGTGCGCGCCTACTACGGCGCGGCCGGCGCGTTGCCGGTTCCCGCACCTGCTCTCGTCGCTACGGTGATTCAATCCGACGCCCTCACCACGCCGAGCGGCGGGATCACACCCGCGATGAGCCAGTATCCGAACCAGACGACGCCCGGAACGCGCATGACGGTGATGCAAATCGGCGCCGCGGTGGCGCTGAGCGCGTGGCAAGGAGCGGACGCTCCCGCGCAACCGTTCCTGACGGCGATGGGGCCAGCCGACGTCTCGTGGTCGGCGCTGTACGACGACGTGCGAAACGTGTTCTCGTTGTACGATCCGCTCACCGACGCGGGGGCCGGGGAGGGAACATACAGCTACAGCGTGGTCGGCTGGTACGCCGACCCGGCCTCCGATCCGTTGCAGTCCTTGCCGGTCGACACCGTTGGGCACTGGATCGCCGCGCTCGCGAAGAAGTTCAGCTGGTCCGTCGGCGCGCAACAGGGCGACGTCGCTGCCGTCGCGGCGGCGCAGACGGCGTGGACCGCATGGCAAACGGCGCACGGTCTTGCCACGTCCCCCTTCGACCCCTCGAAGCTCACGCTGCCGCCGCAGCTTCTCACGGCGATCACGCAGTGGGCGGCCTGGCAGTCGGCGCACGGGGCCGCCGCCCCCGCGTCGACGCTGCCGCAGCAGATGCTCTGCCACGGCATGGTCGTGCAGATTCCGTGGAGCGGGTCGGGCACGTCGTACGGTTCGGGCGCGCCGAACAAGGGTGGTACGACCTTTCCGACGGTCGCCGTCGGAAACTCCGCGGTCGAAGCGACCGCCGCATGGCTCGCGCAGACGTACGTGCAGCAAACGCATGGTCAGCCCGAAACGGTCGCTATGGTCGAGCGCGCGATCGAAGCGATGCAGCGCGGCTTTCTGCTGCAGCTCTACAGCGATCCGGTCGGCGCCGAAGCGAAGCTGCACGCGGCCGAGTTTGCCGGAAACGCGGGCGGTTCGGCCTGGATCGTCGTGCGCCCGTCCGATGACGAGGTCGCGCCGGCGCAAACGGTTCGTCCGCGTGACACGTCGGGACAGCAAACGATTCCATTGAACGCCGCGCAGACCGCGGCGCTGACGGCGCTCAACGTCGCACAACGCGCGCGCGACGACGCTGCTGCGTCTCTCGTGACGATGCAGAGCGAGTTCTTCGCGCTGCTCTACAAGTCAATTCCGACGATCAAACGGCAACTCTCACCGGCGACGCAGCAGCTCATCACCGCCGCCTACGCGGCGCTCACGCCTCGGATCGATGCCGCGCAGGTACAGCTCACCGCGCTCGACGCCGGCATCGAGGGGGCCCGGACGACGCTCGACGCGCTCGTGAAAGGCGAGTTCGACGTGCGCCTCGTCAGCGCGCCCGCGGTATACGCGCCCAGCGATCCGGTGGTGATGCTGGCCGGGATCGGTACCGATACGAAGTTCGCGCCGCCCGGCACGTACGACGAAGGCGAAACCGTACCGTGCCGGGTCAGCGGTCAAACGATCACGGGTCTTACCGTTGCGGGCGCGAATCCCGTTACGCTGCTCGCGACCGATCTGCTCGGGCCGATCGCGAACTTCCCGCAGGGGCAGCCGATTCCGAAAGAGGCGCAGGACCTCTGGCTGGAGCTGCTCTTCCTCGACCCGTCATCGGCGCCGTTCCTGGCGTGGCTGTCCTTCGCCAAACGCGGCGTCACGCCGACGCAGGATCAACTCAACGCCCTCGCGGCGGCGATCGCGCAACAGCAGCTCGCACCGTGGAACGCACCCGAAGGAAAAGGGATCGCGCCGCAAGCGGTCGCCGAAGCGGCAGGATTGCAGGGGGTGCTTCCGAGCGTGATCGCGTTGACGATCCAGAACGGAACGCAGCCGTGGACGCCGGTGTTGATGGATTGGCAAGTCGCCTGGTATCCGTCGGCGACCGATCCCGCGAACCAACTGGCGACGTGGTCGCTCGACGCGGTCGACTATCTATGGCAGGGGACGACGCCGGTGCCGGTGCCGGCGCCGGCGTGCGCGATGATTCCGAACCCGCCGCCGCCGAAGCCCATCGTGCTGCAAGGCCGTACGCCGCTCAATCCCAAGATCGCCGCCGACATCGGCAAGGCGTTGCAGCAGTTCAACGACGCGAACGATCCTAACTACGCGTCGCTGCCGCAGTACGTGCGCGACGCGCTGGACGACGCGGCCGGTATCATGGGCCGCTTCGACGTCATGACGCAAGCGATGAGCGGCTTTACGCAGCAGCTGATCACGCGCACGATCGCGCCGAGCATCGACAGCACCGACGCGCCTACAGTGAAGCGGCTCGGAAACGCGCCGGTCGGCTTCAAGCCCGTACCCGGCGTCGACGACGGCTGCCCGCACCCGTTCTTCCCACTCCGCGCGGGACATTTCACGCTGACCAACGTGTGGGTCGTCGACAGTTTCGGCCAAGTGTTGCGCGGCGTCGACCCAAGCCTCGGCACGGCGCTCGCGCCGATTCGTGCGCAATCGCTCACGACGCGCCCCGACGGCACGAATCCGGACCTTAACGCGCCCTTCGTCGAGCTGCCGCCCCGGATCTCGCAAACCGCGCGGGTCGAGCTGCGGCTCCTCGACGCCGTCGACGACGGTATCTTCAGCAACTCCTCGGACCTCACCAGTCCGATCTGCGGATGGGTCGTTCCGAATCACCTCGACGCTTCGCTGATGGTGTACGACGCGAGCGGCGCGCAGCAGGGTGCGATCATCAAGATCGCGACAGACGTTCAGACGGGAGGCGGGACGACCGGCTTGCGCTGGGACGCGCCGCCCGGTCTCGACATGCCGCTCGGCGCGCGACCTTCGCTGCGGAACGCGCACCTCCAGAGCTTCGTCGATGGTCTGCTCCAGCGCGGGCTCACGGAAGGTGCGGCACCGCTCGACACCCTGCTCGATCACATCGATAGCGTTCTGTTCGCCAACACGCCGCTCGGGCCGCCGGACCGTAACGTCGCGGCGCTGCTCGGCGCGCCGCTCGCGCTCGTGCGCGCGCAGCTCTCGCTCGAGCTCGCCGGCTTGCCCGCGTTCGACCAATCGTGGGCGTCGACCGGGATATCGTACACCGGAAACAATCCGGTCCCGCCGCCCTTGCTGTCCGTGCCGTTCGGCTTGCGTATCGGCGACATGGGATTCGCGACCAACGGTGTCTTGGGATATTTCGTCGCGGACGGATACGACACGTTCTATGCGGTGTACGGCGCTGGCGGTCAAACCGCGCAACTGATTCGTGCGCTGCGCGCCGGCCTCAAACCGCCGGGCGGGCTCGCGAACTACTTGCTCGAGACCGCGTCGCAGCCGTTGGCGATCGAATCGACGTACGTGAAGACCAATCACCTCGTGCCGATGACGCCGAGCGGGGCGACGGTCGACGTGACGATGCTCGTCGATCCCCGCGGCACGATTCCGGTCGTCTCGGGGATCCTGCCGGTGACGACTGTCGCGCTGTCACCGGGGCCGGTCTCGACCGCGCTGCGCGCGATGACGGCGAACTTCCGCGTCGGGCCGATCCTTGCGAACCCGCGAACGATCAGCATGCCGCTGCCCTCCGAGGTGCGCGGGAAGTGGGCGTGGGTTGCGCGGACCGATGTCACGAGCTGGAGCGCGCCGGCGACCGTCGCGCAGCAAGACGTCATCGCGATGCTCGAGTCGACGCCGGTGCGCCTCTCCGAAGGCTGGCTGGCGCTCTCGGCGATGTTCGCCCCCAAGCCGCCCAACTCGTAGAGGGAGACTACATGGAGCGCCACCCGCTTTTCGCCGCGCTGGAGAACGTTCGCGACCTCGCCGCGACGACGGTACTGCAGTATGCGATCGCGCCCAGCTCGGTGTTCGTCGGGCTCACGCAGTCGTTGACCGTGACGATCACCAACGGAACGCAAAATCCGTTGACGCTCGACAGTGCGAACAACGACGAGATCGACCTGACGTTTCCGGTGAGCCCGCCGGCCTCGGAAGCCGATGCGCTCGTCGACGCGGTCACGTTCAGTGCTTCGGCGCCGACCGGCTGGGTCGCCGGTGCTGGGCTGCAGAGCAACGTCTGGGTCATCGCGCCGAGCGGGAAATACACGTTCGGCCCGGGCGCGTCGGTCAGCGTGCGCTTCGACAACGTCGCCGTCAACGCGACGCAAGGGACGCCGACGATCCTGGTGACGGAATACATCGGAAACGGAAGCGGAACGTATCAAATGACCGTCACGAAGGTGGCGCAGTCGCTCAACGTCATCGCGTGGCCGGTTCCCTACAACGTCGGCCTCGGAGCGGGATCCGTGTTGAACTGGACGTCGTTCGGCGGCACGAGCGTGACGGTGAACAACCTGCCGACCGGAACCGGCTCGCAGACGTTCAAGGTGAGCGGTGCGCCGCCGTACCCCGGAAGCTACACGGTGCATCTCTTACCGACGGATGCGGAGCGAACGTTCGGCATCGTCGTCAACACCTCGGACGGCCGGCACGCGCAGACGGCCGTGCCGGTTTCGCAGATGCCGCCGTTGATCACGCAGTTCGACGCGGTCGGCACGCCGCCGAATCCGATGCCGGCCGGTGGGACCGCATCGCTCGAGTGGACGATCCTGTTCGCGTCAAACGCGTATCTCGCGAAGCCGGACGGTACGAACCGCCCCGTGGCGCCGATCCAGCAACGTCCGCTCGCGGTGTCGCCGGTGGCCGACGTGCTCACCGGGGCGCACCTCAACTACACGAATCTGCCGACCAGCGCGCTGTACACGCTGCAGGCGAACGGCTACGGTTCGTCCGCGGTTCAGACGGTCGAATTCCCGATCGTCGGCGCCGGCCTGCTCTACTTCAAGTTCGCGAATCCGCCCGGCAGCGGCACGCCATCAGTGATGGTCGCGCTCGACAACGTCGCGTGGACCGCGTACCAGGTTTCCGGCGGCGGCGGGTCCTACAACGACGTCAGCGTCTTGACCATCTACCAGCCGGGAGGGACGAGCCTCGTCTATTCCCTCGGGCTCGGGGATACGACGAATCCGCAGATACAATACTTCAATGCGGCAAAGTCAGGCAACGGCTGGACGCTGAGTTGGATCACGGCGAACCTCGCCTCGCTCACGCTCAATCCGGGTGCGACGACGATCGCCCCGGGTCAGATCGCAAGCGGCAGCACCACCGTGACGCCGACCGCGTCGACGACGTACGTCCTGACCGGGACGACGGCGACGGGTGGGACGATCACCAGCTCGCTCAACGTCACGGTGGCGTAACGGGATGACGAACGGAATCGCGGCATTGACCGCCTCCCAGCGCGCCGACTTCTACGCCGTGCACGCGAAATTCGGGATGCCGCCCGGCGCGCTCTCGCACCCGGGCGCGCTCGATACCGCAAACTTCGGCGGACGGCTCGTGCTCTCCGCGGACCCGCAGGTGTCGCACATCGCGCCGACCTTCGTTCCGTTCACGTCGATGGCGCACTTGAAGTCGATGATCGGCACGCCCGATGAGCATTTCGCGGCGGGAAGGTACACCGACACCGGCGTCGTCTACCCGAAGCCGCTCGATCCCGATCGCATCGCCTATCTTCGCAAGAACGGCACGAAGCACGCAACGCCGGAAGAACAAGAGCATCTCACGATGGCTGCGTATGCGTACGTGCAGGGCAACTCCGCGAACCTGTCGGACGGCCTCGAAGGTTTGCTCAACTCGCACTTCACGCCCGGCACCCTAGCCTACATCTCCGCGGAGGCGCTGCAGGTGCAGAACGGACAACAGCTCGTGATCGCGCCGTCAGCTGCGCCGCTCGTCCTCAACCTCGCGACCATTATGGTCCATGGGACCGGCCAGATTCAAATCGACTCGGTGCCGCTCACGATGATCGCGCAAGTGATGATGGTGGCGGGGTGAATCGGGACGAGACGGATCAAATCGCCGTCGACTGACTACGCAGATCGCGGGGCTGCGCGGAAAGTCGCGGCCTCTCGGGGAACCTCGCCTTCATGAGTGATCCTGGACCCGAGAGCGTTCCGCACCCTCCCTACGACGAGTTGCGCGCGGCAGCCGGCGGCGATCCGGAGGCGCGGAAATCCGTCGATGCGCTGCAAGCCGAATTGCAATCCGACAAGCCGAATCCGGAGACCGTGCGCCAGCACGCCTCCTTCTTGCGCAGCATCCCGGTGCTCGAGGCGCGCATTGCCAATTGGTTCGACGACCCCAACACCCAGCGCTGGTTTCTGTTCATCACGGACTCGGGGTTGTAGCTGCCGGCCCCGGCCACGACGGAACGGCCGGGATCGCCGTGCGGCGCGGACGGGGCGAGCCGGTCGTGACGACGCGCGGCGTCGGCGAAGCCGGTTCGGGCGTGAAGACCGTCGTCGGTGCGACCCGCGGCGAGCTCGGATCGTACGGGGCCATGGTCTGTACCGTGACCGGGCCTTCGAAGGCGATCGTCAGCGTCTTGCTGGCGCTGTCCCAGCCGACCTGGGCGCCCAGACAGCGCGCAAGCGGCGCCAGCTCGACGAGCGGCGGATCGCTTCCGGGGAGCGCGCGCGCCGTGCACCGCACGGGGCCGCGTTGCGCGACGACCGTTCCGTCCGCCGCCGCCTCGACCCGATCGGCGAACTGCGCGACGAGCACCGGCGGGCCGACGACCCGGCCGTCGTGCAGAGCGGCACCCGGAGCGCTGGGAACGAACGACCCATTGACCATGACGGTGACGAGCGCGGCGAGAGCGACGGGGAGGTGAACCGGTGTCACGGTTGATACGGGTGTTTCGCGTCGCGGCGGCGCGTTTCTCCGCCGAAGGCTCGGCCTTCATGGCGCAGGCGATCGCCTTTACCGCGCTCTTCGCGCTGCTGCCGCTGACGCTCGTCGCGGTCGCGATGCTGGCGTTCATCTACGGTACCGACGAGGGACTCGCGCGTGCGCACGCCGTGATCCAGCTCTACGTCCCGCAAATCCAAGACCTCATCGCCGACAACCTCAACGTGATCGTCCGCTACCGTGGCGTCACCGGCATCGTCGGGCTGCTGGGCCTGGTGTGGTCCGGCAAGAACCTCTTCCAAGCGCTGACGTACGCCCTCAACCGGTCGCTCGGAATCATCAAGTACCGCCACATCGTGTGGGACGTGGTCATCGCGCTCGTCCTGGTGCCGTTCGCAGGCATCGTCCTCGTCATGGCGATCGTCCTCCCGGTCATCATCACGCTGCTCGTGCAGTTCTTCGGACTGGAATCCCTGCGCTACGTTCCGCAGATCACATCTTACGCGGTCGCGTTCTTGCTGGTGTTCGTCACCTCGGCGTTTCTCTACGCGTATCTGCCGAACCGCCATCCGCGCTGGTCGTCGGTGATCCCCGGCGCCCTCGTGTGCGCGATCCTCTATTCGATCGCGCAGATCGCTTTCGCCGTCTACACCGCGTACGCCGCGAGCGCTTTCGCCATCTACGGCGCCTTCTCGGCGCTCTGGGTGCTGCTGTTGTGGCTCGACCTCATCGGCGTGATCTTCCTTTTCGGTGCGCACGTCAGCGCCGCATGGGAGAAAGAAGCGGAAGGCGGCGCGCTCTCGCTCGCCTCGTAAGGGATCGCCTCCGCTGCGCCCGAACTTCGCCGGGTGCGTCGCTTCCTCGTCGTCGTCCTCTTCGCGTGCCTGGGCCTGCCGCTGATCGCGGCAACCCCGCCCGCGTTCTCAACCAAGCCGACGGTCGTCGTCTTCCCGTTCACCGCGAACGGCAGTCAGATCGACCGCGAGGCCAGTTCCCGC
>JAQBPM010000411.1 GCA_028287525.1 Vulcanimicrobiota bacterium
GGACGGCCGGGAGGCCGCGCAAGTCGGGCAGCGGCTACGCGGCGGCCAGATGCTTGTCGAGCATCTGGCGGATCGTCTGCTCGGGGACGAAGCCGACGATCCGATCGACGGCCTGGCCGCCCTTGAAAAGCACCAGCGCTGGGATCCCGGAGATCCCGTATTGGCCGGCGATCGAGGGGTTCTCGTCGGTGTTCAGCTTCACGAAGCTGACTCGATCGCCGAGCTGGCCGGCGACCTTCTCCACGACGGGAGACAACATCCGGCACGGGCCGCACCAGGGGGCCCAGAAGTCGACCAAAACGGGTTTGTCTGACCCCAGCACCAGGGTCGGAAAGGTGCTCTGCGTGACGTCGGGGAGTGCGCTCATGGTGTAGGTTTCATACCTCCGAGCATTCGGACCCGCCCTCGGGAGCGACGGTTTCGACCGGAAGGCCGTCGAATGGCGATGCCGTGCGCCTGCCGTCACCGCTCGCCGTCGCCCTCGCCGCCGCCTTCGTCGCGCCGGCCGCGGCGGCACCCGCCGGGCCGCCGACGACGGTGCTGCTCGTCGCCGATGTCGGGGAGAACGTGCAGCGGTCGATGCCCAAGGCGCTGTGGCGGCAGCTCGCCGCCGACTACGTCGGCTCGCGCAAGGTGATCCTCGAAGAGGGCACCGTGCTCCCGGACGCCGCGCGCTGCCGCGACGCGCACGTCGCGTACGCGGTCCTCGCGACGTTCGAGCGCGCGACGCGGCTGCCGGGGTTCGCGCACGACATCGATCGCGCGTACGGGATCGCCCGCTTCACCGTGCGCAACTGCGTCACCGGGACGGTGTCGCCGACCAAGACGCTGCGCGTCGAGAGCGACCCGCTGCCGCCGAGCGACCGCGGCGAGCTGGAGGTCGCCGGCGAGCGCACGTGGGAGCGCGCCGTCCGGCGCGCCCTCTCGCGGGAGCCGCTGGTCTTGAACGCCGTCGCGCGGGTGGTCCGCATCGAGAACGGCGTCCTGTTCCTCGAGAGCGCGGACCGGTTCGCGCTCCACCAGCTGTTGCGCGACTTCGCCGACCCGACCGGCAAACCGCATCCGCCGATCGAGCTGGTCGTGCTCGACATGACCGGGAAGTTCGTGCAGGCCCGTCTGGTCGGCGCCGGGAGCCCCCACGTCGGCGATTACGTGGAGGCCGTCCCGAACTAGCGGCGGCGTTACGCCTTGACCGGTTCCTCGCCGGTGATGTCGGCGACGCGCTTGGACTGTTGGCCCAGGTTCGCGATCGCGATGACCTCGTCGCCTTCGGCCAGCCGCTGCAGGCGGACGCCCTTGGTCGAGCGGCCGGCGCGGCGGATCTGGCTGACCGGGATGCGGATCACCTGGTTGCCGCTGGTGATCATCAAGAGCTCGTCTTCCGGCGCGACCAAGATCTGGTCGACGACGTGGCCGATCTCTTTCTCCTTGGCGAACGCCTTGACGCCCTTGCCGCCGCGCGAGGTGTGGCGGTAGTCGTCGATCGGCGTGCGCTTCCCGAACGCGTGCGACGTCACGATCAGCACTTCGCGCCGGTCGTCCTCGACCACGTCCATTGCGACGATCTCGTCGCCCGCGGCGAGCGTCATCGCTTTGACGCCGCGCGCCGGACGGCCCATCGGCCGCACGTCCTTCTCGTTGAAGTGCACGGCCATGCCGTCGTGCGTGGCGAGGATGATGTCGCGATCGCCGCGGCTGAGATCGACCGCCAGCAACTCGTCGCCATCGTCGAGGCCGATCGCGATGAGCCCGTTGCGCCGCACGTTCTCGAACTCGCCGAGCTTGGTCTTCTTGATGACGCCGTGTCGCGTCACCATCACCAAATACTCCTCGGTGTCGAACGCCCGCACCGGGAACAGCGCGGTGACGACTTCGCCCGGCGGCAGCTGGAGCAAGTTGACCAGGGCCGTTCCGCGCGCCTGACGCGTAGAATCGGGGATCTCGTACGCGCGCAGCCGGAACGCCCGGCCCTTGTTCGTGAAGAACAGGACGTACTGGTGCGTCGTCGCGACGAAGAAGTTGCGGACGACGTCTTCTTTCTTGAGGTTCGAGATGCCGATGACGCCGCGCCCGCCGCGGTTTTGCGCCCGGAACGTGTCGACCGAGACGCGCTTGATGTAGCCGCCGACCGTAGCGGTCACGACGACGTCGGTGTCGGCGATGATGTCTTCGATCGAGAGCTCGCCCTCGAGCGCCTCGACCGGCGTGCGGCGCGGATCGGCAAGCCGCTTGCGGACGTCGAGCGTCTCGTCGCGCACGACCATCAGCCGGCGCGCCTCCGACGCGAGCAGTTCCTTGAGGTCGCGAATCGCGACGATGAGGCCGTTGTACTCATCCTCGATCTTCTGCCGCTCGAGGCCGACCAGCGTGCGCAGGCGCATGTCGACGATCGCGGCGGCCTGAATGTCGTCGAGACCGTTGCCGATCTCTTCGTTGAGGTCTTGCGGATCGGCGCTCGGCGGCGCGACGCTGGCCGGAAAGCGCGCCATGAGGTTCGCCTTGGCTTCGTCGACCGTCGCGCTGGCGCGGATGATGCTGATGACTTCGTCGATGTTGTCGAGCGCGATCCGGAAGCCGCGCAGGATCTTCGCGCGGTCGCGCGCCTTGGCGAGCTCGAACTCGGCGCGCCGGCGGATGACTTCCTTGCGATGATCGATGAAATGGTCGAGGATGTTGCGCAGGCTGAGCACCTGCGGTTCGAGCGGCGAGGTTGCGCCGGTCGTGTGCTCCATCCGGTCGCCGCGGCGGACCGGGACGAGCGCGAGCATGTTGAACGCGAAGCTCGACTGCAGCGGCGTCTGCTTATAGAGCTGGTTGAGCACGACTTGCGGCGTCGCGTTGCGCGCCAGCTCGACGACGATGCGCATTCCCTTGCGGTTCGACTCATCGTCGAGCCGAACGATCCCGACGATGCGTTTCTCTTGGTACGCTTCGACGATCGCCTCGACAACGCGCGTCGTCGAGACCTGAAACGGGATCTCGGAGATGACGATCTTGTAGCGGCCCTTCTCCTCGACGATCTCGGCCTTGCCGCGCAGGGTGACCGAACCGCGGCCGGTCTTGTACGCCAGACGGATCGCTTCTTTTCCCATCAGCACGCCGCCGGTCGGGAAATCGGGGCCTAGCACGATGTCTGCCAGCCCGTCGTCGAGCTCGTCGTCGGTGAGGCCCTTGCCGTTGTTCTCGATCAGGTAGCCGATCGCGTCGCAGATCTCGCCGACGTTGTGCGGCGGGATGTTCGTCGCCATGCCGACCGCGATGCCGGAGCTGCCGTTGATGAGCAGTTGGGGCAGCCGCGCCGGAAGCACGACCGGCTCCTCGGTCTGGTTGTCGAAGTTGGGGATGAAATCGACGGTGTTCTTGTCGATGTCCGCCAGCATGTCGAGCGCCGGCCGCGCCAGACGCGCTTCCGTGTAGCGATACGCGGCGGCGCGGTCGGGCGAGGGCGAACCGAAATTGCCGTGACCGTCGACGAGCGGATAGCGCAGCGTGAAATCCTGCGCCATGCGCACCAGCGCGTCGTAGACCGACGAATCGCCGTGCGGATGATAGCTCTTGAGCACTTCGCCGATGACGCCGGCGCACTTACGATGCTGCTTCGAGGGATCGAGTCCCATCTCGCGCATCGCATACAGGATCCGGCGCTGCACGGGCTTGAGCCCGTCGCGCACGTCCGGCAGCGCGCGCGAGGCGATGACCGACATCGCGTAGGAGAGATAGCTCTCCGACATTTCGTCTTCGACGGCGATGGCGGACATGCGAGAGTCGTTATTCACGGAATCTTTCTAACGGGGAGGGGGCAGTCGAGCCGGCCGCGGCCGCAGCCAGGCCGGCGAGGGCGCGGTCAAGCGCCGATTGCGCCTGGGCGACGCGACCGTGCGACGCCTCGAGGTGGGCGTCGAATCGAGCGTCGAGTTCGGCGAGATGGTTCGCGGTGGCGGGGCTGGCCGTCACCGTGCGGAGGTATCGCGCTTGAACAGCGCTCCAACGAGATAACCGACCACGCCGCCGGCCAGTGCGCCCGCGAGCGCGATGACGAACAGCCGGCTGGCCAGCCCGCCGCCCACGTCGAGCGTGAAGAAACGCGCGGTCAGGACGGCAGTTTCAAAGGCTGCCGCGATCACCGAGCAAACCGCCCCGGCGATTATGCCGACCAGGACGTCACTCATCCGCAGAAGCACCTATCCCTATTCTGACTGTGAAGGAGGACGTCCTCGACGGAGGCCCCGCGCTCGACGCATTCGCCCACCGGCTGGCAGCCCAACTCGTTCCGGGCGACGTGGTCGCGCTGCGCGGACCGCTGGGCGCCGGTAAGACGACGCTGGTCCGGGCTCTCGTGCGCGCGCTGCACGGCTCGGACGACGCGGTCAGCAGCCCGACCTTTGTCTTCCGTCATACCTACACCGGGACGCCCATCATCGAGCACGTCGACCTGTACCGCATCGAGGACCCCTCCGAACTCGCCGACCTTGCGCTCGACGACGCGCTCGGCCCCGACCGGATCGTCCTGATCGAATGGCCCGACCGCGCCGAGGCGTGGCTGCCGGCGGAACGGATCGAGGTGGCGATCGAGGGTGCCGGTGAGGGTCCGCGGACGATTTGGGTGACCAAGTGAGGGTGCTCGCCCTCGACGCGGCGCTTGGCGGCTTCTCGGCGGCGCTGACGGACGGGGCGGACGTCCAGTCGATCTCTACCGGCGCCCAGGACGCCTTGGAACGCGGCATCGGCGCGCTCGAAGGGCTCCTGACCGAGGCGGGCCTGAAACTGCGCGACCTGGACCGGATCGCGGTCGGCATCGGCCCCGGCTCGTTCACCGGGGTGCGCATCGCGGTGTCCTACGCGAAGTCCCTGGCCTACGCGAGCGGCATCCCGCTGGTCGGCATCTCCTCGTACGACGCGCTCGAGCCGGACGACGCGCCCCTGCCCGTCCTGACCGTCGTCCACGGGCGCCGCGGCGTGATCTGCGCCCGCCGCCGCGACGCCGCCGGCGCCGAGGTCGCCTGCGGTCCGACCGCCGAGGTGCTCGATCGTTTGTTGATTGGGCCACCGGGCGCGCTCGCCGTGAGCGGGAATACGGAGGGCGTGCTTTCGGAGATCGCCGAACGCGGCTGGACCGTGCGAGTGCTCCCAACCCGAGCGGACGTCCCCGCTGTCGCCATCGCTCAACTCGCGTGCGTCCGCCCGCCGAGCCGATCCCCCCACGCCCTGGCTCCTGATTACGGGGAGTCGCCCGCAGTGCGCGTGCCCGGCAACTCCTCGTGAAGGCCGAGTTATATCAGGCGGGGTCCGAGTCGCCGCGGCGGTTGGAGATCGAGCCGATGACGGCGGCGGATTTGCCGGCGGTGCTAAGGATCGAGGCCCTGTCGTTCTCGACGGCGTGGCCGCTCAATGCGTTCGCGAACGAGATTCGCGACAACAAGCTCGCGCATTATTTCACCGGCAGGCTCGACGGCAAGATCGTCGCGTACGGCGGCATCTGGGTCATCCTCGAAGACTCGCACGTGACGACCATCGCGGTGCACCCGGATCAGCGCGGCCTCAAGCTCGGCGAAGAGATGCTCCTCAAACTTCTCGACGAAGCGATCGCGCAAGGCGCATCGTGGATCACGCTCGAGGTGCGTGAGTCGAACGACGTCGCGCAAAAGCTCTATCGCAAGTACGGCTTCACGACGGTGTCGACGCGCCGCGGCTACTACAGCGACAACGGCGAGAACGCGCTGGTGATGTGGGCCGGCAACCTCAAGGGCGAATTGTACGCGGCGCGGCTGCGCGTGCTGCGCGGCGCCCTCGACGCGGAGATCGCGCGCCGTCCCCCGAACGGCATGGGATGACCGTCGCGCCGCCGACCGTCGACCTGCTGCACCGCCCGCTCGCCGCGCTGGTGCGCGCGTACGGCTCGCCGGTTTCGGTGGCGACGAAGGACGACGGACAGCACGTGTTCTTCGGCGATGCGGCCTCGTCGCTCGAGGCGATCGTCGATGACGATGCGACCGTGCACGCGTTCGACGTCGCCTTGCCCGCCGGTACGCGCTACGCGATCGACGTCGACGGCGTCGCGCATACTCTGACGTTCGGCACGACGACGTCGCTCGGCGCGCGCAACGAACTCGCCGCCGATGCCGAAACCGAAGGGCCGAATTTCCGTGTGTTCCGGCGCGGCCCTACCTCCGATTTCGTGCTGGTGTTCGATGCGAAGACGTCGCTGCTCGCGCACGTCGTGATCGGCGACCGCGCAACGCTGCTGCGGCTGGGATATCTCACCGATCCGCGCCCGACGCAAACGCGGTTTCCGTTCACCGCCCCGAGGCTCAAGCACAGCGGCGTCGTCGACGGAACCGGCGCCGCGGCGACCGTGCTGCGCCTCGACCTCGATCGCGGCGGCGTCGTACGCAAGGTCAGCGTGGTCGTGCCGAGCGGCGACGACGCGTACGACACGCAGCTCGCCGGACGACTCGGCAGCGATGCGTACGAACCGGCGAAGCTCAGCGGACGCCCGATCGGCGGAAGCGTGCTGCGCGAGGTGCGCCACTGAACGGCGGGGTCGCGTTCGCGCGGATGGCCCGCGACGTGCGCGCCCAGATCGGTCAGCGCCATCGCATCGAGCACGTCGTGCGCGTCGCGCGAATGGCGGAACGGCTCGCCGTCGCGCACGGACTCCCGGGCGAAGCGGCCCGAACGGCCGGCATGCTGCACGACCTCGCGCGGCTGTACCCCGCCGAGCGGCTGATTCGTGAGTGCACCCAGCGCGGGATGGCGGTCGACGACTTCGAGCGGGCGAACCCGGTCGTGCTCCACGCGCGACTGAGCGCCGAATTGGCCCGCGAGCGCTTCGGGGTAGGCGATGAGGGCGTGCTTTCGGCGATTCGCAAACACACGGTGGCCGATGCGGTCATGAGTCCGTTGGATGTGGTCGTTTACCTCGCCGACGGGCTCGAGCCCGGGCGCGACTATCCCGAGCGGGCAGCCTTCGCCGCGCTCGCGGCACGCGATCTCGGGGCGGCGATGCGCGCCGTGCTCGCTTCCACCATCGACCATCTGCGGCGACGCGGCCTAGCGGTCGCACCGCAAACGCTCGCCGCGGCGGCTGCTTACGGGCTGGCCGCCATCCCACAGGAGAACTGCCCTGCCTGAACTCGATCTCGTCGACCTCGTCCGCATCGCGGCCGAGGACAAGAAAGCCGAAGACATCGCGATCCTCGACCTTGCCGGCCGTACCATTGTGGCTGACACGTTCGTCGTCGTCACCGGCCGCTCGGCGATCCAGACCCGTTCGATCGCCGACGCGATCGTCGAGCGGGCCGTGGAGGCCGGCGTGCGCCCCCGCACCGAGGGCAGCGCCGACGGCGGCTGGATTCTGATCGACCTGGGCCACGTCGTCGCCCACGTCTTCACGCCCGACCAACGACAATTCTACAATCTCGAACGGCTTTGGGGCCGCGTCGCCGAAGCCCGCGCCGAAGCACAATGAAGCCGAAACCCTACCGAACCAGCCCGACCAGCCGCCACTGGAGTCGCCTGACGAAAGCATTCGTCTGGATCTTTCTGGTGATCTTCGTCGCCACGTCTGTCGGCGCGGTGTTCATCATGGGCAGATAGGGCTCGCTCGCAACTTCCCGCCCACGGCCGGGTACTGGTATCACGGAGGACCCTTCACCGATGAAATTCCTTGCGGCCATGGCCGCGCTCACCGTCGCGGTCGCGACGACCGTCGTCCCGGCATTCGCGCGCACGAGTTACGTCATCGACGACGCGCACATGCTCTCGCCGGCGGCGATCGCCCAGATCAACCAGAAGGTCGGCGATCTCAACGCGCAGACCCACAAGGAAGTCGTCGTCGTCACGACCCCGTCGCTGAACGGCGAAACGCCGCTGGCGGCGGCGGAGCGCGCGTTCGCGCAGCAGCAGGTCAACGGCGTCGAAATCTTCATCGCGAAGGCCGAGAAGAAGATCGAGATCATTCCCGATCGGGCCTCACGGCAGTTCTTCCCGAGCGGCTCGTTCCAGCCGATCGTTCAGGCGATGGCGGCGGACTTCAAAACCGGCAACATCGATCAAGGCGTCGAAACCGGCGTCGACCTGATCATCAATACCTATCGCGGTCACGAATCCTCGCTTCGCCGTCAGCCTGTCGGCGCATACGGCGGGGCGACGCATCGCAGCAACACCGGAGGCGGTTTCAGCATGGCATGGATCTGGTGGATCATTGCCCTAGCGCTCATCTTTTTCATCATCCGTGGAATCTTCCGCGCGATGTCCGGCCCGCGCATGATGCCTCCGGGCTACGGCGGTCCCGGTTACGGCGGCCCCGGCTATGGCGGCGGCCCCGGCTACGGCGGCGGCATGGGCGGCGGTATGGGCATGGGCGGCGGCGGCTTCTGGAGCGGATTGCTCGGCGGCCTCGGCGGCGCGTGGCTCGGCAACGAGCTCTTCGGCGGCAACCGGAACAATTTCGGCGACGGCGGCGGGTACGGAGCGGCCGGCATGGATCCCGGCAGCAACCCTGACGCCAGCGGCTGGCAGAACGACGCCGGTCAAGCCGACACCTCGAACGCCGCAGGCGGCGGCTGGGGCGACTCCGGCGGCGGAGACTCAGGCGGCGGCGGCTGGGGCGGCGGCGGAGACTCAGGCGGCGGCGGGGGAGACTCCGGCGGCGGCTGGTAACCGCGACCCACACCTACGAGAAAAGGAAAGAGCGCCCGGGGGAACCCGAGCGCTCTTTTTCTTTGTCGAGCCCCGTCATTGCGAGCTTGTCGACCCCGTCATTGCGAGCTTGTCGACCCCGTCATTGCGAGCTTGTCGAGCAACCCTCGTCGTCAGCATGAGCGAAGTCGAAGGCTGACCCCGCATCACGGCGGCCACGATGAGGCGCCGCACCTCGACTGCGCTCGGCGCGACGACGAGGGTTGCTCGACAAGCTCGCAATGACACGCGTCGCTCGCAATTGACAGAGCGGCGTTAGATCTGGAAGTCGGGTACGAAGAAGTCTTGGTCCATCGTTTGGGCGGGGGGCTCGCCGTGCGATTGGCGGACGATGCGGGCGGGGATGCCGGCGACCGTGGTCCAGGGCGGTACCGGACGGAGGACGACGCTGCCGGCCGCGATGTTCGCGCCCTCGCCGATGGTGACGTTGCCGAGCACGGTTGCGCCGGCGCCGAGCAGCACGCCGCGCGCGACCTTCGGGTGACGATCGCCGCTTTCTTTGCCGGTGCCTCCGAGCGTGACGCCGTGCAGGATCGAGACGTCGTCGCCGACCACCGCGGTCTCGCCGATCACGACACCCGTGCCGTGATCGATGAACACGCCGCGCCCGAACCGCGCACCCGGGTGGATGTCGATGGCGAACACATCGTTCGCGCGGCCCTCGAGGAACGTCGCGAGCTCCTGACGCGCGCCGATCCAAAGCGCGTGCGCGACGCGATGCCATTGCAGTGCTTGAAAGCCCTTCGCGTAGGCGAACGGCGTGACGTGATCGTGATACGCGGGATCGCGCGCGACGCTTGCGATCAGGTCAATCGCGGCACTCTCGGCGATGTCGGGATGATCGCGCAGCACGCCGACGACCAGCGCGACGAGCTCGCCTTCGCCGGCATCCTCGCACGCCAGCTTTGCGCCGAGCAGATGCGCGAGCCCGTCGGAAAACGACTTGCGGTTGAGGACGGTCCGGTGCAGCATCGCGCCAAGGATGGGCTCGACCGCGACGATCCGTTCGGCGTCGGCCTTGAGGGTCGCCCACAGGGTTTCGACCGCCGGGCCGCCGATCGGAATCGACGGCCGCGCGGAATCGGACACGCTCATGGCCTCTCGGACCCGGACGCCGCGACGCTTCGTTGCAGTTCGGCGGCCTCGGGAACCCGCTCGCCGCGAAGGAACGCGCTCAGCATCGCGTTGACCGTCTCCGGCGCCTCTTGCTGCACCCAGTGCGAGACGCCCGGAAGATAGCGCAGCGTCAGATCGCGGACATAGCGCTCGGTACCGTAGGTGGTCTCCTTACAAAGCGCAACGTCTTCTTCACCCCACACCATCAACGTCGGGACGCCGATCACCGGGATGCCGAGCTTCATCTGCTCTCGAATTCCGCCGCCGCGGAAGTTTGCGCGATACCAATTGATCATTGCCGTCAGCGCGCCGGGCTGCGCGGCGTTCTCGCGGTACACGTTGAGCACGTCGCGCGGAAAGCGCGATTTGTCTACCGCGCTGCCGCGGATCAGGCCCGCGATCGGCGCGGCGCGCTTGCGGCCCAGCACGAATTCGGGCAGCCACGGAAATTGGAAGAACCACACGTACCGGGATTTCTTGCGCTGCGCCGGCAGATTTTTCGCAACGTCGCGAAAGAGCGCCGGGTGCGGGACGTTCATTATCACGAGTTTCTCGAGCGGCCGCACGTTGCGAATGGCGAACCACCAGGCGACGATCGCGCCCCAGTCGTGCGCGATCAGCGTCACCGATTTCGCGCCGGACGCGTCGATCAGCGCGGCGACGTCGGCGAGCAAGTGCTTGAGCGAATACGCCATCATCTCGCGCGGGCGGCTCGACTTGCCGTAGCCCCGCTGGTTCGGTGCCCATACGCGGTAGCCGAGTTCGGCCAGCATCGGACCCTGCAAGCGCCACGAATGAGCGTGCTCCGGAAACCCGTGCAGGCACAAGGCGAGGCGATCGCCCGAGCCCCATTCCTCGACCTCGAATTCGAGGCCGTTCGCCTGGACGGTGATGGTCGACATCCCCGCCTGATTCCTCACTCCACTTGCTACGCCCCCGAAGGCGGCACCGTTGCTGACGAAGACGGAAGCGGAGATGGGGAGGCGGCGGGCGACGACGACGCCGGCGGCGACGCGGAACGCGCGTACGGATTCGGCGTCGGCCGCACCGGCGACTCGCGATGCGGCGGCGGCAGCCCTCGCTGCAGGCGCAGACGCGCGAGGTGACCTTCGCGCGTCGCCGGGAACGTTCGGGCGATGAAGCGGAACATCTCGAGCGCTTTGGCGCGCGCTTGCGGGGTCTGGATCTCGGCGTACAGCTGCGCGAGATGCAATGCCGTCGGCGCCAGCCACGGGTCTTGCGGATAGCGCTCGGCCCACACCCGATAGCTGCTCTCCACCAGACCCGCGTCGTGAGCCAGCGACGCGTCGTCCGCCCAGCGCTCTCGATAGGCGCGTCCGAGCGCATCGATCTTGGTGCGTACCGACACCGCCGTGTACTTGAACGGTCCGAACGACTCGTCGGCCGGCGCGCTCGAGCTCGCGGCGACGGCGATCGTCATGGTTGCCGTCAGGGCAAGAATCGCTCCGCACGCTCGTCTCACGCGACTTCACTACCCGTTCGGCGCGGTGACTTCGCGCCTCAGCGCGCGGCAACGTACGGGAGAACAGCGTCGAGCCTGCGGTCGGTGAACCCGGCGACGTCGAGCAGCTCGTCCGGCGAGGCGAACGGGCCGTTCGCGGATCGGAACGCGACGATCCGTTCGGCCAGGCCCGGGCCGACGCCGGGAAGCGTCGCGAGCGTTTCCGCGTCGGCCCGGTTCAGATCGACCACGCCGGCGGGCGGAGCCGCTCCGTGGCGGGCGTGCCCGTTCTTCGTTCGGCGCCGCGGCCCGCCGGGTCGGCGGCCGTGCGCGTGCGCGGGGGCGGCACCGCGGGCCGTCACGACGATTTCGTCGCCGTCGGCGACGTGCGCGGCCAAGTTCACGGCCACCGGGTCGGCGTCGGGCCGCAATCCGCCGGCTAACGTCACGGCGTCTCCAACGCGGTCCTGCGGGCGCACCCGGTAGACACCGGGCCGCCGCACCTCGCCTGCGACGTAGACCAGGGCCGCCTCCGGCGTCCGGCGGCCGGCGCGTGGCGCGGGCGACGAGGTCGTCCAGCCGCCGGGGGCGGTCGCCGGGGCGCTCGGCGCGGCGGACGGACGAAACCAGAGGAAGGCGCCGAGCGCGAGCGCTGCGCCGGCGAACACGAGAAGTCGCACGCCGCTCCTTCACGCCGGAGGCGGCGCGCGGCAAGGCCGCGCGGAGGGCCGGACGGCCGCCCCGACGCACCAACGCCGGATGTCCGACGAGAGGAGTTACGATTTCCGCGCGGTGGAGCGCGGCTGGCAGGAGCGCTGGGAGCGCGACGGGATCTACGTCGCCCACGACGACGATCCGCGCGAAAAGTACTACGTGCTCGAGATGCTGCCGTATCCGTCGGGCGATCTTCACGTCGGACACGCCAAGAACTACACGCTCGGCGACGCGATCGCGCGCCTGCAGCGCATGCGCGGCTACAACGTGCTCCACCCGATGGGCTGGGACGCGTTCGGACTTCCGGCCGAGAACGCCGCGATCCAGCGCGGCATCGATCCCGATACGTGGACCCGCTCGAACATCGCGAACATGCGCCGTCAGATCAAGCTGATGGGCACGGGGTACGATTGGACGCGCGAGTTCGCAACCTGCGATCCGGAGTATTACCACTGGAACCAGTGGTTCTTCTTGCGCATGTTCGAGCTCGGGCTCGCGTACAAGCGCGAAGCGCCGGTGAACTGGTGTCCCGTCGATCAGACGGTGCTCGCCAACGAACAGGTCGAGGACGGGAAATGCTGGCGCTGCGGCGCGGCCGTCGAGCGGCGCAACCTCGCGCAGTGGTTCTTCAAGATCACCGACTATGTCGACCGTCTGCTGGCCGGACTCGATCGCTTGACCGGCTGGCCGGAGCGCATCCGCACGATGCAGCGCAATTGGATCGGCCGCAGCGAAGGCGCGACGTTCTCGTTCGAGATCGAAAACCTCGACGCGCACATCGACGTCTTCACCACGCGCGTCGACACGCTGTTCGGCGCCACGTTCGTCGCGGTCGCGCCGGAGCACCCGGTCGTCGCGCGCATCCTCGAGCGTTTTCCGAAAGCGCGCAAGCGGGTCGAGGAGTTCGCCGCGAGCCTGCGCAGCAAGAGCGAGCTCGAACGCACGCAGCTGATGGAGAAGACCGGCGTCCCGACCGGCGCGTACGCGATCAACCCGCTCTCGCGCGAGCACATCCCGATCTGGGTAACAAACTACGTCCTCGCCGAGTACGGCACCGGCGCCGTGATGGGCGTTCCCGCGCACGACCAGCGCGACTTCGAGTTCGCCAAGAAGCACGCGCTGCCGATCGCGCAAGTGATCACGACGCTGGACGGCTCGCTCCACGCGCCGCTCGAGGCGGCGTACGAAGACGACGGCAAGCTGATGGCCTCGGCCGACTATACGGGGATGAAATCCGCGGCGGCGCGGCGCGCGATCGCGCTGCGGCTCGAAGCGATGGGCCGCGGCAAGCTCACCGTCAACTATCGCATCCGCGATTGGCTGGTCTCGCGCCAGCGGTATTGGGGAACGCCGATCCCGATCGTCTACTGCCCGGCGGACGGGATGGTCGGCGTGCCGGAAGATCAGCTGCCGGTGCTGCTGCCGAAGGACGTGCAGTTCACCGGTCAGGGTTCGCCGCTCGCGAACGACCCGGCGTTCATCAACACGACCTGCCCGAAGTGCGGCGGCCCGGCGGCCCGCGATCCCGACACGATGGACACCTTCGTCGATTCTTCCTGGTACTACGTGCGCTACCTCGACCCGCAGAATGCGAATGCGCCGTTCGACAAAGCGAAGGCGTCGGCGTGGATGCCGGTCGATCAGTACATCGGCGGTGCGGAACACGCGGTGCTGCACTTGCTGTACGCGCGCTTCTTCTGCATGTTCCTTCACG
>JAQBPM010000443.1 GCA_028287525.1 Vulcanimicrobiota bacterium
CGGTTCAGCCGAAGCGGCCGGTGATGTAATCCTCGGTACGCTTCTCTTTCGGATGCGTGAAGATCTGGTTGGTCGGGCCGACCTCGACGATCTCGCCGAGATGGAAGAACGCCGTGAAATCGGAGATGCGCGCAGCCTGCTGCATCGAGTGCGTGACGATCACCACGGTGAACTGCTCGGTGAGGTGCCCGATCAGGTCCTCGATCTTGGATGTAGCGATCGGATCGAGCGCGGAGGCCGGCTCGTCCATCAGAATCACCTCCGGACCGAGCGCGATCGCCCGCGCGATACACAGGCGCTGCTGCTGGCCGCCGGAGAGGTCGAGCGCCGAACGGCCGAGCCGGTCTTTCACTTCGTCCCACAACGCCGCTTGGCGCAACGCGCGCTCGGCGATCTCGTCGAGCGCGGTGCGGTTGCGTTCGCCGTGGATACGCGGTCCGTACACGACGTTTTCGTAGATCGTCTTGGGAAACGGATTCGGACGCTGGAACACCATGCCGATGCGATGCCGGATCACCACCGGATCGGCGTCGGGTCCGTAGATGTTCTCCCCGTCGAGCAGGATCGTTCCCTCGACGCGAGCGCCGGGGGTGAGGTCGTGCATCCGATTGAGCGCGCGCAGGAACGTGGTCTTGCCGCAGCCCGACGGACCGATCAGCGCGGTGACGTTTTGCCCCCGCATGACGAGCGACGCATGCTTGATCGCTTGAAAGGAGCCGTAGAAGACGTCGACGTCGTGCGCGACGAGCTTCTCGACGTTCTGCGGTGAATGCGGGCCGCCGGTTTGCGTCGTCGCTTCGATCACGAGGTTCTCCCGGTAAAGTGTTTGGTGAGGGCGCGGCCGGCGACGCGCGCCGCCACGTTGAAAACGAGGACCATGATCAGCAGCACGAGCGCCGAACCGTTGCCGATCCGGTCGACGTCTTTCACGATCGATTCCGAGTGCGTGTACCAGAGATGCACGGCCAGCGTCTCCGCGGTATGGAACGGGCTGAGGTCGTAGGGCTGGTTCACCGAAACGCTCAGGCCCGCGGTAAAGATCAGCGCCGCGGTCTCACCGAAGATGCGGCCTGCGACCAGCACGACGCCCGTGGTGAGGCGGCCGATCGCGCTCGGCAGCACGACCCGCGTGATCGTCTGCCACTTCGTCCCACCCAGCCCCATCGACGCTTCGCGCAGCGTGTCGGGAACGCTGGAGAGCGCCTCCTGCGTCACCCGCATCAGCGCCGGCAGGTTGAGCAGCGTCAGCGTGAGCGCGCCGCCCAGCGCGCTGAATTTCCACTTGAAGAGATAGACGAAGACGAGCAAGCCGAACAAGCCCATCACGATGGACGGCACCGTCGCGAGCGACTCCGCGCTGAACTGCACGATGTTGCGGAACGTGCCTGGCCGCGCGTACTCCTGCAGATAGATGCCGGCGCTGACGGCGATCGGGATGGTGAAGATCAGCGTGAGGATCAGGATGTAGAACGAGTTGTAGATCTCGGGGCCGATACCGCCGCCGGCCTCGGTCTCCTTCGGCGTCCCGAAGATGAACGCCGGCGTCAGCGCCTGCCACCCGAGGTAGACCATGTACAGGACGAACGCGGCGAGGATCACGACGATGCTGGACGCGAGGATCCACAGGATCGCGGTCGCGAGCGCGTCGGCCGATTTTCGCGCGCGGACGCTGCCCGTCGCGGCGACGCTGCTCGCCGATTTTTCCCTGACGGCCATGGCCTAGGTCCGCCGCCGCAGGACGAACCGCACGAGCAGGATCAGCACCATGGCGATGAGCAGCAGCAGCAGCGCCATCGAAAAGAGCGAGTGCTCGAGCAGCGAGCCCTGCGTCGCGCCCGGCATGTCGGTCACGATCTCGGTCGTGAGCGCGGCGGTCGGCGCGAAGAGGCCTTGTGGAAATTGCGTTGCGTTGCCGATGACCATCTGAATGGCGAGCGTCTCGCCGATCGCTCGCGCGATGCCGAGAATCAGCGCCACGGCGAGCCCGCTCGACGCGCTCGGCAGCAGAACGCGCGTGATGGTTTGCCAACGCGTGGCACCGAGCGCCAGCGACCCTTCTTTGAGCGCCGGCGGAAGCGACCGGAACGCGTCCTCGCTCAAGGTGATCACGGTCGGCAAAATCATGATCGAGAGGACGATGCCGGCGGCGGCCAGACCGAAGCCGGTCGGCGAACTCGTGTGCGTGCGGATCAGCGGCACGAGCAGCGTGAGACCCAGCCAGCCGTAGACGACCGACGGAATACCGACCATCACCTCGATCGCCGGTTTGAGCAGCTGCGTCATCCGGGCCGGCGCGATCTCCGCAAGAAAGATCCCGACGGCGATCCCGATCGGTCCGCCGACCGTGATCGCGAAGACCGTTACGGCAAGCGATCCCGCGATGAACACGGCCGAGCCCGGGTGTCCCGCATCGACCGCGAAGTTCGGCGAGAACAGGAACTCGCCCAGCGAGACGTGATCGGCCGAGAACGTTTTGGTTCCCTCGTAGGCGAGGTAGCCCAACAGCGCCGCCATCGCGAGGATCACGAAGAACGCGGCGAAGCGCAAGCCGACGAGCGCGATGCGCTCGACGCGATGCGAGCGCCGGGCTTGGAGCGCGATCATTCAGCGGTCGTTCTCGGTGACGTGCATCTCGGAGATCGTGATGAACTTGTTCTTCTTCACGAGATCGGTCGCGCCGCGGACGAACGCGATGAAGCGCGCGGCTTCGCCCTTCGGCGGACCATACGTGTACATGTGCTCGTACGACCAGATCGGGTAGCGGCCGGTCACGATCGTTGCCTTGCTCGGAGCCACACCGTCGACCGCCACGATCGTGACGCCAGGACCGTTGATCCCGCTCAGCGCCACGTAGGAAACCGCACCGGGGGTGGAACGCACGACGCTGACCGCCGTCCCGGTCGAGTCTTCGACCAGGCCGCCCTCGTAGAGCGGCGTCGTCCCCATGATGACCTTGGCGAACACGGCGCGCGTCCCCGAGCTGCGCGCCCGGTTCACGACCACGATCTTCTGATCGGCGCCGCCGACCGCGCGCCAATTGGTGATCTTGCCGGAGAACACCTCACGCAGTTGCGCCCGCGAGAGGCTCTTCACGTGGACCGAGGGGTTGGCGATCACCGCGAAACCCACCACCGCGACGCGACTGTCGACGAGTTCAGGATGCGCGACCGCGAGGATGTCGGAGTCGCCGATGTCGATCGCCCTGGCGGCAACCTGCGCGATCCCGGCGGCCGATCCGCCGCCGGAGACGCTGATCTTGACCGTTGGGTGCATCCGCTGGTATTCGCCGCTGGCTTCGAGCACGAGGGGCAGCATCGCGGTCGACCCGGCGACCGTCAGCGTGCTGCTCCCGCTGGCCGTCGTCGTCGTGCTGCTCGGCGAGGAACACCCCGCGAGGGCGAGGCCGATGAGGCAAAGCGCGACGGAAAGAACGGGGGGGCCGGGCCACCGTTTCACCGGGAAACTCCTTCGTTCGAACGGCATCGCAAAGCAACGGCGGCCACCCGGACCGCCGTTGCCATGGTTACAACCGAATCGTAAGCGCAGTTTAACCTTTGATTAAGTCGCCTTAATGTTCGGGGGCGCTTCCGCTTAGCGGTCGGTCTCGGTGACCTTCATGTCGCGGATCATGATGAAGCCGTTTTTGCGGACCAGGTCCGACGAGCTCTGCACGAACGCGATGAAGCGCGAGATCTCACCGGCGGGCGGGCCGTTGGTGAACATGTGCTCGTACGACCACACCGGGTACTTGCCGGAGATGATGTTCTCGTCCGTCGCGGCGCCCCCGTCGACCCCGAGTTCCGTCAGCCCCGAACCACGGGTTCCGCTGAACGCGGCGTACGAGATCGCGCCCGGCGTCTGCTTCACGACGCTGACGACCGTACCGGTGGCTTCTTCGACGATGCCGCTCTCGCTGATCGCCTCGGAGCCCATGACGGTCTTGGCGAAGACGGCGCGCGTCCCGGAGCTGCGCGGACGGTTGATCACGACGACCTTGAGGTCCGGTCCGCCGACCTGTTTCCAGTTCGTCGTCTTGCCGGTGAAGATGTCACGAATCTGCGCTTTGGTCAGCCCCTTGACGCCGACGCCGGGATGCGTGACGACGGCGAATCCGATCACGGCGACGCGACTGTCGTGCAGTTCCGGATGCGTCGGCGCGGTGATGTCGGAGTCCCCGATGTCGATGGCCTTCTGTGCCACTTGGTTGATGCCGGTGCCCGAGCCGCCGCCTGAGACGCTGATTTTCACGTCGGCGTGGCCCTGCTGATAGACGCCCGCGGCGTCCTTGATCAGCGGCAGGAGCGCCGTCGATCCAGCGATCGTAATGTTGGTGTCGGCGAATGCCGGCGACGCCGATGCGACTGCCGAGACACCCAGGAGCAGAGCCGCGAGCGCGGCATGCCTCTTCACGATAGACTTCCTCC
>JAQBPM010000459.1 GCA_028287525.1 Vulcanimicrobiota bacterium
CGTCCTCGAACCCGGTGAGATCGCGGCTGTGGCGATACGACCAGCCGACGATCTCGCGTTCGACCTTCGCGACCGGCCGCAGCGTAACGATCGCGGCGCGCGCCAAGTCGAAGACGACGTCGTACGAAGCGCCAGCGATCCAAAGCCACGCATCGGACTGCGTCGCGGGCATCGCGTAGCCCCGAGCGCCGCGCAGCGGCTCGTTGAATCCGATGAGTTCTGCCGGCGCATCGTCGGGCGCGACCGTGCGCCAGAGTTCCGGTCGGAATCCGATCACCAGGTTCACGCCGCCGACGGTCGTGTGCGGTTCGTGGATGTCGACGACCGCCTGCACGAAGCGCGCCGGATCAATTCCGGCGCCGACCGAGAATTCGAGGTAGGTGTGCGAGGCGTCGCCGAGCGCGAAGATCCCCGTTTGCGGAATTGCCATCTCGTACCAACTATGCCTTGGGCGCCGAGGTTGCGTTCTCGTCGTAGAGCTGCATGAGGGCTCCGGGCCCGCCTGCCTTGCGGCCTTGCGCGCTGAGCATGCGGTAGACCGACGTCACCGCGCCGGTGACGGGCATCGGCGACGTCGTGACGCTCGCCATGTCGCCGACGATCTCGAGGTCCTTCAACAGCAGGTTCGTGGTCGACGGACGGAACTTGCCCTGGACCATGTTCTGGGCGTGTGCCGCGCGCACGGCGGAATCCGCCCAGCCGCCGGCGAGCGCGTCGACCATCTGCGCCGGGTCGATCCCGCAGTTCCGCGCGTAGGCGATCACTTCGGCCCAAAGTGCGGCGGTCGACGCGACCACGGCCTGATTGCACGACTTCGTGATCTGCCCGTTGCCGACCGAGCCCATGTGCGTGACGTTCGCGCCGTACGCAGCGATCCACGGCCGCACGCGGGTGACGTCGGCGACCTCACCGCCGAGAAAGATCGACAGCGTGCCGGCGGCGGCTCCGGCCGAACCGCCCGAGACCGGTGCGTCGACCCAGCCTACCGAGATGTCGCGCAGCTGCGCGGCGAAACTGCGCGTCTCTTCTGGATGGATCGTCGAGTGGTCGACGATCAGACTGCCTTGCGTCGCCCCTTCCGCGAGACCGTGGTCGCCGAACACGACCTCTTCGACCGCATTGCCGTCGGTCACGCAGAGAATGACCGCTTCGCACTGCGCCGCGAGTTCGGCCGGCGTGCCGGCGGCCTTCGCGCCGGCGTCGAGGGCGGGCTGCAGGCGCGAATGCGTTCGGCCCCAGACGATCACGTCGTGCCCGGCACCGATCAGCCGCAGCGCCATCGGCGCCCCAATGTCTCCCAGTCCGATCCACCCCAGCGTGGCCATCCCATCCTCCTCGATCCCAGCCTGACGATAGGTAGTGCGCTGCGGCGCGGTGGAGTGACCTGCCGATGGACCGCTGGCTACGCTTCTTGACCGCCGGGTGCGCTGCCGTCGCGGTGCTCGCGCTAGCGGGAATTCGCCGCCGCGCAGGCGCGCGCTTTCGAACAGGAGCTTCCGGAGCCGTCCGCCGTCGTCGGCGGTACCGTGGACGCTCCGACACTGAGGGTCGTCGATACCGGGATCGCGTCGCGCGCGCCGGACGTCGCGATCGTGCGCCTTGCGTTCATCAGCACTGGCGCCAACTCAGGCGCTGCGCTCGCTAGAGACCGTGCTGCATACGCCGATTTCGTGAAAAGGCAGCGCGCGATCGGCCTCGCAGGCTCCGCCGTCACCGACGCGCAGACGCTCGGCTTCCCCGCCCCGACGTCTGGGCGCACCGCAGCGCTACGGCGTCATCACTCGCGCTCGGCGAACGAATAAGGTTCGAAGCCACAGCATATCGACAGCATGCGTCAGGGCAGGTACTCGGCGTGAACGTTTCGTGCAATTCGACCCCGGTTGTCCCGGAAGCACCGACAACGCTCCGGGCGCGTGCAGTCGTGACGGTAACGTATGCGCTTCGCCCCTAGCGTATGCGCGGCAAATCGGCATCTGCACCGCGCGGGATCAGATAGTACGCGGCAACGACGACGTAGAGCGCGAAACTGACTGCGGGCGCGAGCAGCGAGGTCAGCGTCGCGACGACGTAGATTGCCAAGCCCACGCGGTAGGCGATCGTTGTCTCGCGGATCGTCTTGGCGTCGACGTGCTGGGCGAACGCGCCGCTGCGGGAAAGATGCGCGAGCAGAAGGTTGTACGCAACCGCGGTCTCCGTGAGCGTGAGGCCGTAGAGGAACGCGGCCGGCCGCATCGCCGGGTACGCGCCCAGGGTCGAGGTCGCGAAGGGGATGAAGACGGTCCCGGCCAGCAGCGTGAGGTTGAGAAAGACGGTCCTGCGGTCAACGTGCGCCACGAGCCGGAACAGCGCGTGATGGTTCTGCCACATGATCCCGATCACGGCGAAGCTCAGCAGATACGCAAGCACGTTCGGCCACAGGTCGAGCAATGCCCGGGTGAATTCGCGTTCGGACGGCGGCGCGTGAAATGCGGGCAGCGCGATGCCGAGGATCAGCACGGTGATCGCGAAGGCGAAGACGCCGTCGGTGAACGCCTCGAATCGACTCTTGTTCATCGCGACGCTTCTTCAGTTCGCGGGCGCGACGTCCATGCCCATCAGGGAGCGGATGCGGTCGCGGTCGCCGGCGAGTTCGGCCGCCGGTCCGTCGTGGACGACGCGGCCGCTGTCGAGAACGTACGCGCGCTCGGCCATCTTCAGCGCGAGCAGCGCGTTCTGCTCAACCAGCAAAATCGCGACGCGTGAGTTTTTCAATTCCGCCAGGATGCGGTAGACTTCCTCGACCACGAGCGGGGCCAAACCCTGCGATGGTTCGTCGACGAGGATCAGACGCGGGTTGGCGACGAGTGCGCGCCCGATTGCGAGCATCTCCTGCTCCCCACCGGACAGACGCCCGGCCTTCCGTCCGCGCAGCTCGGCGAGTTTCGGCAAATGTTCGAAGACCCGCGCGATCGTCCAATCGCCGCCGCGCGAATTCTCGGCGAGCTGCAGGTTCTCGAGCGTGCTCAAGTCCTTGAACATGCGCCGGCCTTCGGGGACGTAGCCGACGCCGAGCCGGGCGACTTTGTACGCCGGCCAGCCGGTGATCGTGTGTCCGGCGTACCGGACGGTGCCGGCGCGGGGCGGCGTCAGGCCCAGGATGCTGCGCATCGTCGTCGTCTTCCCGGCGCCGTTGAGCCCGAGCAGCGCGACGCACTCACCTTCGCCGACGGTCAGCGAAACGTCGCGCAGGATGCGGATCTTGCCGTAATTGGTGCATAGGCCCTCGACGGCAAGGAGCTCAGACATGATCGAGGACTTCCTTGCCGAGATACGCGTTGCGCACGGCTTCGTCGGCGGCGATCTGTGCCGGCGTCCCTTCGGCCAGCATCTTGCCGCGGTCGAGCACGGTGATGAAATCGGCGAGGGAGAGGACGACGCGCATGTTGTGCTCCACGAACAGCACGGTGAGTCCGAGCCGCGTGCGCAGATCGCGAATCACGCCGATGATGCGATCGGTCTCCGCCTCGGCGAGTCCGGCCATCGGCTCGTCGAGCAGCACCAGCACCGGATCGGTCGAGAGGCTCATCGCGATCTCGACCAGGCGTTGCGAGCCGTGCGCGAGCTCGGATACCTGCCGGTCCCGCGCCGCGGTCAGGTTGACGAAACCCAGCAGCTCGTCGACGCGCGCATCGACGGCATCCGCCGCCTGGCCGCGCGGGGTGCGCAGGCGGAAGGCTTGTTTCGCGTGCGCGCGCACGCCGAGCCGGACGTTCTCGTCGACCGTCAATTCGGGGAAGACGCTGGGCGTCTGGAACGTGCGCCCCATGCCCATCACGATGCGCTTCCAATTCAGTGCGCGCGTGACGTCCTGGCCCTTGAACGTCACGCGCCCGCTCTCCGGGAACGCGTAGCCGGAGATGGCGTTGAAGAACGTCGTCTTGCCGGCGCCGTTGGGACCGATCAGCGCGTGGATCGTCCCTTCGCGGA
>JAQBPM010000037.1 GCA_028287525.1 Vulcanimicrobiota bacterium
GCGGTCCACCCACGGGCCCTCGACCGGCATCTCGCCTTCGAGCGTCATGCCGAGCGCGGTGAAAAAAGCGATAGCGGCTGAAAGGTCGTCGACGACGACGCTGACGTGGTCCAATCTCTTGATCGTCATGTCCCTAGTACATATAGCAGAGTTCGTGCGCGGCGGTCCAGGCCGACCGTTCTCGCGAGTTGGACGTGCTTAGCCGACGAAACGCAGGAGATGAGGTGTCCGAAGATATGAGGGTGTTCACCGATGGGTCGCGCCGTAGCGTAACCCGTCAACAAGTAGAGCAACAATGCGTTCTGCATGGGCCGGTCCGTCGTTTGTCGACATACAGAGGCTCGCGACTGCTCGCAACAGGTCGTCTGGCTCGACATCGGCGCGCACGTCGCCCGCTGCGGCCGCGGCCTCAAGCAATGTTTGAAGCGCCGGCCGAAGTCGTTTTTCGAAATAGGCGGCCAACGCGTCGAATGCCGGGGTTCCGGAGTGCAGCGCTGTCGCAAGGCCGCGTTTCGTCGCGATAAAGGCCGCGTATCGCTGCATCCATCGAGCCAGCGCCTCGCCCGACGCATGTTCAGTTGCCAGGGCCGATGCGGCGTCTGCGCAGGCGTCGACTTCGTGACGAAAGACGGCTGCAATAAGGTCGGAGCGAAGCGGAAAGTGGCGGTACACCGTTCCGACGCCGACGCCGGCCTTGACCGCGATCTCCCGCACCGGAGCGTCCACCCCTGAGGTAGCAAACACCGCCAAGGCCGCCTCAAGCAAGGCGTCGGTATTACGCTTTGCGTCGGCACGCATGGGCCGCGAGCTGCCAGCACTGCGCCCGTCTGCTCCACCTTCCCAAGCCGCCTCTTTGCTCATTTCCAATCTCTACTTGCGAAGCGGAACGTTGTTCCGTATAATCGGAGCATTGTTCCGTTTCGCTGATTCGGTGATGGCGGCACGATCACATCTTCAATGTTCGTAGGAGCAAAGACATGCAGTATCGGACGCTGGGCCGGACCGGCATCAAGGTGAGCCCTTATTGCCTCGGTGCAATGATGTTCGGTGCCTTCGGCAATACCGACCATGACGATTGCATTCGGATCATTCACAAAGCTCTCGATGCCGGCATCAATTTCGTCGACACCGCCGACGCATATAGTCGAGGCGAGTCCGAAGAAATCGTTGGAAAGGCGCTCAAGGGTCGCCGCGACACCATCGTGCTGGCTACCAAGGCGCATTTCCCGATGGGCGACGATCCGAACCAGCGCGGTAACTCACGCCGCTGGCTGGTCCGCGCGCTCGAAGACTCGTTGCGCCGCCTGCAGACGGATCATGTCGACCTCTACCAGATTCACCGGCCGTCGCCGGATACCGACGTCGAGGAAACGCTCTCCGCACTTACCGACCTGATGCGTGCCGGGAAAGTGCGCGCGATCGGCTCTTCGACGTTCCCCGCCTCCGAAATCGTCGAAGCGCAATGGATTGCGGAGCGGCGCGGCCTTGCGCGTTTTCGCACCGAGCAACCGCCGTACTCGATCCTTAACCGCGGCATCGAGCGCGAAGTGCTACCGGTTTGCCAGTCGTACGGGATGGGCGCAATGGTGTGGAGTCCGCTGGCGCAGGGCATGCTCACCGGCCGATATCGGAAGGGCCAGCGACCCGACAGCGCACGCCTCAAGCTTGGATCCAAGGACCTCACCGATGAGCGCAAGCTGGACGTGGTTGAATTGCTCATCCCCGTAGCGGCGGAAGCCGGGCTGTCGCTGACGCATATGGCGATGGCGTTCGTGGTGGCTCATCCCGCCGTGACATCGGCGATCATCGGTCCGCGCACGATGGAGCACCTCGACGATCTGCTCGCCGGCTCCGAGGTCATCCTTGAGGACCAGGTCCTCGACCGGATCGACGAGATCGTTCCGCCCGGCACCGATGTCGGACCGCTTGACGCGGCCTACCTGCCGCCCGCGATTGCGAACGCGGGCCTGCGCCGTCGACCAAGCGCCGAGCGCGCCGCCGCGTGATCGGCGCGCGTTTCGATCAGAAGCCGACGAGATCGTTGCCCAACGACCAGAGGCACTCGGCCGCGGTCTGATCGATAGCGTACGGCATCACGCCGGTCAGGCGCATCGCGTCGCTCATCTCCGCGCGTTCTACGGCGTGAGTCATGAGCGGCGCGACGTCTACGTTTTCGCAGTAGACTCCGCCTTTGCCGTCGAGTTGTGGGCTCGTCGCACACCACACGCTCGTCGCCGCGCCAACACAAAGGCCTCGGCGAAATAACGCCGGGTTCTTTTGGTCTTGTCAAGCGCTCTTCCTTGGGGAAACGCTACCCTCGATATCGTGCCGCCGCCGCCGACGTACTCGGTGCCTACGATCGACACCGCGCGAACAACACGTTCAAAGCGCGCCTACGTCATGCGCTGCCGATCGTAGCGTCGCAGCAATCGTTTCGAGGCGAGTACTCATTCGGTACAACGGCCCTGCGACGACCACCGCGTATGGCTCGTCATCGATCCGCAGTGCGACCGCTACACCCGCCACGTCGCTTTCGGTTTCGCCTTCCGTGACGTACCAGCCGCGCGCGCGGCCTCGATCGAGGTCCGCTTCCAGCACGTCGGGCTCAACGATCGTGAGCGGGGTCAAGGATCGCAACGTCGCACGAGTCAACAGCGATCGCCGCTCCGCCGCCGGCATGGTTGCCAGCAGCGCCTTTCCGGATGCGGTTGCATGCAAAGGCTTGCACTCCCCGACCTGAGCAGAATAGCGGATGTTCTGGCTGGACTCGACTACTTCGATATAGCACGACGAGGTGTCCGCGCGCTGAGCGACGACGACCGTCTCCCCCGTGTCTGCGTGCACCGATTCCATCATCGGGCGTAGCCGGCGAGCAATCGGGTCGGCAGCGCTAATCGCGCTCGCACGATCGAGCCAGCGCCGCGTTGGATAGTACCCGACGGCGCTGGCGACCTCGTACAGATAGCCGCTCGCTTTCAGTGTGCTGAGCAGGGCGTGGCAACTCGATTTCGGCAGGCGGAGAGCGAGCGCGATTTCGGTGAGCCTGGCTGGCCTTTGCGTCGCCGCGAATAGGTCCAGGATCTGGAGCACACGACGGACGGAGCGCACCGGTGGGGCCGTACCGGCGCCGCTGGTGTTCATATACATGAACTTTCATTCACGTGGATGAACTTTCCTCCGCGAGGGGTAGAGTACTCAACAAGCCCTTTTCTTGAGGTGGACGCCGTGCAACGTCAACCACGCCTCCTGACAATAATTCTCGCCGCTACGCTCGCCGGATGCTCTGGCGGAGGCGGGAGCACCCCAGCGGTTCCTCAGAGGCCCGCCGCAGGCGTCGCCGTACCGGGCGCCACGGCACGTGCAGCGGCGTCGGCGACGGAGGAGGCAGCCGTTCTGCCATTCACGGGGCATGATCCCGTCATCCTGATCCCGGGAATGACCTCCCCGGCCGACGAGATGGCGCCGATGCGACTGGAATTCCAGAATGCTGGATGGCCAGCGAATCGGCTATTCATGTGGACGGATAGCACGAACATGGAAGGTGACCTTGCCGCGGCTGCCGTCCAGCTTCAGGGCGAGGTCAAAACAGTGCTGGCACAGGCCGGAGCGCAGCACGTCGTGCTTGTCACCTGGTCGGCGGCCGCGCTCGCGGCTCGGTATTACATCAAGAACATCGACCGCAGCAAGGTATCCGTATACGTCGGCATGGCGGGCCCGCAGCACGGCACGACGTTCAACGACTGCCAAGCGTACGAGTCGTGCCGCGAGTTCATGTCGCCGAACACTCCGTTTCTCACAGCGCTCAATGCTGGCACGGAAGTGCCCGGATCGCCTCGCATTGCTTACATGACCGTACGGTCGGACAACGACATCAACGTGGCGCCCGAAGACTCAGCGACGCTCGCCGGTGCGAACGTCAACGACCGGCTCACCGGACTGACCGCACCGACACATTTTCAATATCCGGAAGACCCTGCCACATTCGCGGCGGTGAAGTCGTTCATCCTCGAGGTCGAGCGGCACACGGAGCCGTCCCCGGGGACGTGACGCAGTTGAGTCGTTCGAGGTGCCCTTCCCCTTCCGCCGGGGTACGACTGGCCGAGCGGACCCTCCGGAGGAGCGTGATGCAGGCTACACGTCGGGCTCACGTCGTGCTGCTGCTCGTCGCCGTTACAGGCTGTGGCGGATCGCACGCCGGAACGACGATTCCCGGGGCGAGGACGATACCACAATCGATCGCGCTCTCAACGACGGCGTGCCCGCAGTCGCCTGTTACGATGCGCGCCGTCTCCGCGGAGTCATTCGGGTGGTATCGCAGCACGACATCGGCAACTGCGGGACGGCAGATCGAACCGATGACGGCGAGCGGACCCCAATCTTCGCTCGCCGGCGGGCTGAGCCCGCGCCCTGGACCGGACATCTTGTACGCGCCGCTCGCGACGGCGCCGCAGTTCCAAAACTCCGGGATCTGGGCGGCGCCTCCGATCTTGATCAGCGGCACGAGCTCGTATCGCAGTCACGAGTATGTTTATCAGGGGTTCCTCTACGACGACACCGGCGCGAAGGAAGTTCGCGATCCGGCGCAGACGGCGGCTTCGCCGGACTACATCGCGTATCCGAGCGGCACGTACACGTATCCTACCGATCCAGCATATGTCGGGAACGCGGCGAACATCGTGGACTTTCGCATGAAGCTGACGTCGACGGCGACAGCGTTCCGCATGACGTTCAACTCGATGACCGACCCCTCACTCATCGCGTTTACGATCGGTTTGGGCAGTGCTGCGGCATCGAGTCCGATGCCGCACGGCGCGAACACGAAGCAGATCGCACAGGTCTTCGTCACGGTGCACGGCAACAGCGTCGACGTCGTCAGCTCTGCTTCGGGAGCGCTTCTCGCAAACAGCGCCTGCACCAGCGGTCTGACCACGACGCCGTCGACGACGGCGCGGCAAGTCGACGTTCGGATGCCGTTTACCGTGTTCGATCCGCGCGGTAGCGCCGCGCTCCGCGTCTCGGTCGCCAGCGGGCTGTGGAACTCCGCGACGAACGCCTATCTTTTGCCGCAAGCTGCATCGACGGCGGCCACCCCAGGGGGCGCCGGGACGGCGACGGCGCCGCCCGCATTCTTCAACCTCGGTTTCCGGCACGCGTACAACGAACCGTTCCAAGCCGCCGGCCTCTCCCAGATTCGCGATACGGGTCAGTCCGCCGCGCTCGCGAACGGCGACATCTCGACCTTTGCCGACGTCGTCGACATGAACAAGCTCGCGAACGGCGCGGACGACGACATGGTGGGCCAGCCGCAAGGCGTCACGCGAACCGGACCGATGGACCGGGTCCTGGCGAGCCACTACGCGCTCGGACAGGGCGTGAAGTTCTCGAGCTGCAATGGGTTCGTCGCGATCTGCGGCCCGGAATACCTCGGAAACCTGCAACCGTACGAGATCTACATCCCGGCGAAGCAGCCTCCGGCGACCGGATACGGTCTCACGTTGCAGCTGCATGCACTGACCGGCACGTACAACCAGCTCGCGAATCAGACTTGGCAGATGCAGCTCGGCGAACGAGGCACCGGTTCGATTGTGATCACGCCGGAAGGCCGCGGGCCTGACAATTGGTACTATAACCTCGGTGGCGCGGACGTGTTCGAAGTGTGGGCCGATGTCGCGGCGCGTTACAAGCTCGATCCGCACTATACCGCGATCGACGGCTACTCGATGGGCGGCTACGGCTCGTTCAAGCTCAGCACGTCGTACCCCGATCTGTTCGCACGTGCACACACCTTGGTCGGGACCGTCGCCGCGCAAACGGACTACAACGGTGGCCCGCCGGTGACCGGCGTCATGACCGAGATTCCACGCATGCTGCCCTCGCTACGCAACGTGCCGATCATGATGTTCTACGCCGGCCAAGACGAGCTCGTCCCGATCGGAGGCAGTACCGAGCTGCAGCAATCGATCGACGCGCTTCATTACCGCTACGAGTGGGACGTGTTCAACCCGGCCGAGCACCTCACGATCTTCACGCTGCCGATCTTCGACCGCGACGCGGCCTTCCTCGGCGAGGCACGGGTCGATCCTAACCCCGCCCACGTGACGTTTGTCTACAACCCCGTCTGGAACGACCCGCAGCACGGTTTGATGAACGACCACGCCTACTGGCTCTCCGAGATCAAGCTACGCGACGGCTCCGGGTCCGCGCCGCTGGGGACGATCGACGTGCGCTCGGAAGCGTTCGGCCAGGCCGATCCACTTGCGTCGGCCGAAACGCCGGTCGCCGGGACCGTCCCTGCCGCGGGGACCAGCTATCAAGGCTTCACGCGAACGTGGGCCAATCCCGCGTCGGCCCGCACGGCTGATGCTCTCGACATCTCCGCGACCAACATCGCGTCGGTAACCATCAATCCGCAGCGCGCGCGGATTGATTGCCGCGCCGCGCTTCACATCGCAACAGACGGGGCGCTCACGGTCCAAATTACCGGTTGCCCCGCGCGCGCATTCCAGGGTGGTGCACCGTGAAATTCACGATGCGCTGACGCTCGCCGATGAACGTGCCCACGAAGCTGACGCCTGAGAGGTCGAGCACGATGCGGTCGGCCGAGATGCGGACCCCAAGAATCCGGCGGCGGACTTTCTCGCCTATCCGTATGTGATGTGCTTCGACGTCGGCCCGCCGGGCACGCGGCACGAGCTGCTCTCGTGGGACCAGGAGCTGCTGCCGTCGGCCGCGCCGTGGTCGCTCGCCGACGTGCGCCGGCTCGATCCGGTCGAGCGCCTCATCGCCCTCGTCGAGGGGGACGACGGCATGCTGCAGCTGGTTGAGTGCGCGCCGCTCCGCGACGACGCGGGCGAGCGCTACTGGGACGGCACGTCCCCTGTCCCGGCCGCGCAGCTCGCGCTTCGGCAACCCGGTGACGCGCGGCATCGACTGTACGCGCTGTTGCCGTCGATGTTCAGCGACGCGGTGCGATACCTGGCGCGCGACGGCGACGTAGAGCTCTGGAAAGCGATCAACCTCTCGCCCGACACGCACCCGTTCCACATCCATCTCGTCCAGTTCAAGCTCGTCGCCCGGGACGCGTACGCTCCGGTGCGCCGGCTCCCCGATCTCACTGGGGCCCGTGCCGGCGGATACGAGATGCACACGACGGGAGATGCGGTAGGGCTCGACCCCGCTGAACTGGGGTGGAAGGACACGATCCGCGTCGATCCGGCGCAGATGGCGACGATTGCGGTCCCGTTTCGCGCCTACGCGCCATCCGACGTCGGGCCGGAACAGGGCACGCGTTTGTACGTGACGGGACGCTACATGTACCACTGCCACATCCTCGAGCACGAAGACCACGAGATGATGCGGCCGTTCGTCGTGATGCCGCCCGAGGTTGTCGATCACATGCATCACGCGGGGGGCGCGGTGCCCCGCGCCTCAGCGTCGGCGCGCGGCTGGTACATGCCGTGAGCCGTGCGGTGGGGTCTTTTGGAAACGAGCTGGAAATGCGCTTCCGCTGGGTTTCCTGATCCTTTCTGAGCGTTTTCTTGCTTGGCGACGATCTTCGCGCCGATCCAGGAAGCGGAGGCGGCGATCGTGTCACCGGGCGTGGTGTATGAGGCCGGTCGCTTCGGATAGAGGGCGGCCATCGTGGGTCTTGGCGAAGGTTGTTTTTTGCACAGCAACTTTCCGCGAAGGGCCCTGCCGATTGTCACACTAACTCGGTCTGTCGATTGGGAAACATCGAAGTTCGCGTGGAGACCGTAGAGACAGAGCTGCGATTATTTTCGTGGAGACTTTGAACGCCGCATCGCACCTCTCGAGCGCTAACCGAAGGGACTCCCGCCAAGCGGCGGGGTCTTTTTTGAGAAGTCCACGAAATCTGAGATGGTCTATGGACCTCGATCAAGGTTTATGCTGCGCGACAAGACCTCGACCAATGGCTCGCCGTAATGCGAGGGTTCGCACAAACCTGGGCGAACAGGCCCGCCGATGCGAGCGAGCCGCAAAGCGTAACAACTTGCCGTCAATACAGGACGGTAACAGTGACCGTGAAATAAAGCCATGACCGTGAGGCAAGCCCGTTCTCGTCGTTCTAGATATCTCATGATGCTCGGGCTGGCGAGCCCGGTATCAGAGACGAGCGCGAGAACATGCTGCAGCAGACGCGGCGTTTTCGATGTCGGGAGCGCTGACGCGTGAAGCTCGTGATGACGCTGCTCGTGCGAGATGCGGACGACCTTATATCGTCCAATCTCGATTTTCATTTGCGTTCCGGTGTCGATCATTTCATCGTCATGAACAATCTCTCGACGGAC
>JAQBPM010000042.1 GCA_028287525.1 Vulcanimicrobiota bacterium
GTTATCGAACGCGAGGTCGACGATGGGCGCCGGCGGATGCGTCTGGCCCTGCGTCGCGACGACGAGCGCGGCGAGCAGCGGCCAGCGTCCCAGCAGGGTCAAAACGAATCGCAGCATACGCACGGGCACTCCTTGACGGCGGGTACAGCCTGCATCGTGCCTCGCCGGCGCCCCCGTTTCAAGAGCGATTTCTACTTGTGCGAGGTAGTTGTGTCACGCCACGCACGAAACTGCGCGAAACGCCTGGCGTTATGGGGTCCGATCTCCGGTCGGGTTCACTCGTCCCATCCGATCTTCAGGAGCCCGCGCGATCGGTGAAGATGAAGAGCGAATCGGATTGCTTGCTGCCGCCGTTCACCGGGCCACCCGCAGGCAGATAGAGCGCCTCGCCGATCACGGCGGCCGGTGCCGTGTCGTCCTTCGGGGCGCGGAGCTAGGGTTTCCCAACGGTTCGTGCGCGGGTCGTACGCTTCGTTGTTGGTGAAGGTTCCGCCGCCGCGCTCGCCGCCGATCGCGAGGATGCGGCCGTGGTAGAGGCGCGACCGCCATGCCGCTGCGCTGCGAGGGCATCGCCGCTCCCGCAGCCCAACGATCCGTCTTGGGGTCGTAGATGTCGACGTACGACGCGTTGTGGTTGAAATCGTCGATCCGGCCGGCGATCGCATAGAGCTTGCCGTCGTACGCGACGAGCCCGAGGTGGTCGCGGCCGACCGGCAGCGTTGCAGCCGCGGTGTACTTGTTCGTCTCCGGATCGAAGACGAGATGCGTACCGACACTGTGGACGTCGCGGCCTCCGACGAGATGCAGTTTTCCGGCGAGCGGCGTGACCGCGATCGAGCCGAGCGCGTGGGCGAGCGGCGGCAACGGAGTCCAACGGTCCGCGATAGGATCGTAGACGTTCGCATCGGCAACCGGGTCGCGGTTCTGCGCCGCAAAACCGCCGAACGCGTAGATCTTATCGCCCATCGACGCGACGCCGACGTGGTTCAGCCCGCGCGGTAACGGGGCGCTACTCAAGAGGCGTTGCGGCTTGCGGCACCGGGAGCGCTCTTCATTCCGTGCCCTCCGGTGACGCGCGGCGCCGAGGTATCTCAGAACGCAATGCTATCCGAGCAATGCGTGGTGTACGCCGCGAAAGCGCACTTGCTACATGCGCAGAACGCGGTCTTGCACTGGCTGCTTGCTGACGACGGATAGCAGTCAGTCGACGAGCCGATCTGGCGACCGCGAACGTGTTCGAGCCCGAGCGGACAACACGAAGGCCGCGATCTTCACGACCATCGGTTGTGGTCGTCCTCGCGCCAATGATGAGGCGCTCGCTTGTACGCTGCCTATGCTCTCCGGCGCTCGGAGGTTCGCCGAAGAGCGCATGTGAACGATGGTCGTTACGGTCTGCTTGTCGCTCGAGTCACACGCGAACAGCGAGGTAGGACATGCTTACGTACGTGGTTCTCTACAACTTCACGGACCAAGGCGCGAAGAACGTCAAGGGAACCGTCGAGCATGTCCGCGCGGCTCGCACGGAAAACGAACGGCGCGGTTTCAAGACGCTGGGCGTGTACTGGACGCAAGGGCCGTACGATCTGATCTCGGTCGTCGAAGCACCTGACGAGCAAGCGATGCTTGCCGGGTTGCTCAACATCGCCGCGGCCGGCAACGTGCGCAGCACCTCGCTGCGGGCATTTACCGAGAGCGAGATCGAGACGATTCTCAAGACCGGTCAGTGAACGCTTCTGCAGACCACCATCGCCATCGCCCAGCCCTGTCGTGTGCGGGTCCGTACGAGAATTGCACGTTCCGTGCGATCGTAGACGTGGTATCCCGCATTTAACGCGTCACGCAAGGAGTGAAACAGGACGATCCCAGGCATACACGCCGCCTTTCCGGGGGAAGCGCCATGACCTACCTGTAGCAGTGCGTTATGCCACCTGTATGGCATTGAAGAACGGCCCCGGCGGTGTTGGTTTTGGCGGAGTTTACGGAAGTCGCGGCCGGGCGTGCGGTGACTGTCGCACCGAGCAACGTGCGCTAGCTCAGCGAGCAACCTGCCGGCGTCGGCGACGAGGCGACGGTGTGGGAGCGCACCGTCGATGAAGGGACGCACCGGACCAGCCGCGGCCTCCGGCGCGTGATGGCGCGGCAGCGCGCCTATCTCATCCCCGGTCGGGCAAAACGAACTGAGCAGCCTCTGCGCGTCGGACAGCGAGGATTAGACGAGATGCCCGTTTATGCCGGGTACGTTCCCGGCGGATAGGCATCTGCCGCCGTGGCGGCGGCGACGCCGCCGCCGGCAATTGCGTAAGTCGCGCGGTTCACAGGCCATCGCTCCTAGCTTCGACCTCTCGCCGCTGGACCCGGGTAGGGTATCCGACCCGTATCTTTGCGCGATTCCGAATCGTCTTCATAACAGACTACTGTCTGCATCAAGGAGACCCGATGATGACCGACCGCATAATGAAGACGCCGCCGATCGTGTCGGCGCAAGAGTGGGAGGCAGCGCATCAGCAGTTGCTCGTGAAAGAGAAGGCACTGACGCGCGCAGGTGATGCGCTGGCCGCCGAGCGTCGGCGGATGCCCTGGCTTGCAGTCGAAAAGAACTACGAGTTCGACTCACCGAATGGCCGCATGAGGCTGCGCGACTTGTTTGAAGGACGCCGTCAATTGATCGTCTACCGCGCGTTCTTCGAGCCCGACGTATACGGATGGCCCGACCATGCCTGCCGCGGCTGCTCGATGATTGCCGATCAAGTCGCTCATCCCGCCCATCTGAACGCCCGCGACACAACGCTCGCTTTTGTCTCTCGCGCTTCCCAACCCGACATTGCGCGGTTAAAGGCGCGGATGGATTGGAAGATGCCGTGGTACACGCTGACGGACAGCTTTGACGCGGATTACGGTGTCGACGAGTGGCACGGCACAAACGTCTTCTTCCGCGACGACGAGCGCATCTACCGCACATACCTCATCAACAATCGCGGCGACGAAGCACTTGGCGGCACGTGGAGCTACCTCGATATCACGGCGCTGGGGCGCCAGGAAGACTGGGAGGATTCACCGGAGGGATATCCGCAGTCGGAGCCCTACAAATGGTGGAACTGGCACGACGAGTACGGCGCCGAGTCGACAGATGGGAAATGGAGCAACGTCGTCGATAATGCACTAGAGGTGCTGAGCACTCAACGATAGGGAGAGTGAATTACCGTGCTCGTCCTGGCGCACATCCTCGGCATGCCCCTTGAGGAACTCATCATGGCCAGCGGGATGACGGCGGGCGCGTTTGCCTTTTTCGTAATCGCGCTCACCTCGCGAACGAAGCGGCGGTAAAACGATGCAAGAAGAGGCGCGTGCGCTGTTGCCCGCGATGATGGAAGCGCGCGACCGCTTCATGGAACTCGTAGATGAACTACGCCCAGAGTTGCACCGCTATTGCGCTCGCATGACCGGCTCGGTCTTTGACGGTGAGGACGTCCTCCAGGACACGCTTGCAAAAGCCTATTACGCCCTTGGCCAAATGACACAACCGCCAAACCTGCGACCCTGGCTCTTCCGCATCGCGCACAACACGGCTATGGATCTTCTCAAACGATACGATCGAAAGAACGTGGAACTCGTTCCGGACATGCCGGAGCCCGCTGAGCCGGAGGAGACCAGCGTCGATCCGGAGCTTGTCGAGGCAGCGCTAACGGTTTTCGCAGAACTTGTCCCGATACAGCGCAGCGCAATCATCCTAAAGGATGTCCTTGGACATTCTCTCGAGGAAACGGCGGAGACCATGGGGACGACGATCGGCGCCGTCAAGGCCGCGCTATTCAGAGCGCGTGGGCACCTCGCGCGAACATCACGCGCCGACGCTTTGCGCACGAGACGTGCTGCATCTGCGGAAGATCAAGAAACGCTCCGCCGTTACGTGAATCTCTTCAACGATCGTAATTGGGACGGGCTTCGCGCCTTACTTAGCGAGGAGTCGCAGCTTGACATCGTATCTCGCGTTCAACAGCGTACCATCGATGCCGGGTATTACGACCGGTACGCGGAAATCATCAAGACCGAAGATCTTCGCGCAGATGTCGGCTTCGTTGACGGCGTTTTGGTCATCGCAATGTACCGCCCGGCCTCAAGCCCGGCGCCTGCATATTTCATCCTACTCGAATCGAGCGGCGGCCGAGTCTCGCTCCTTCGCGATTTCCGCTACATTCCGTACATTGCACGAGACGCACGTTTCGTACGAGTTGAAAGCGGCTAGGGGTGGGTTGAAAGCAGGGCGGCAGAGATACAGACGCTCAACACACGCGAGCTCGTTCGACGAGTTGCGTAGCGGCGGCCTCGATCTCCGCATCGCTCCCGTTCGTAAAGCCCAGCACGAACCCGCGGCAGTCGCGCCTGCGAATGCAGAGGCGCGACAGCGCTACGAGGCTCTGCCCGTTGAGAGCCGACGACAGTGCGACATCGTTGAAGCCTCGCTCACCGAGCAGCGCGAGGTGCAGCCCGGTTTGCGCGGGTCCAAGCCGAAATCCCAAACGCAGCGCCGGGCGAAGAGCGTTGACCAGGATCGCGCGGCGGCGATCGTAGATTGCATTCATGCGCCGGATATGTCGCGCATAGTGACCTTGCTCGATAAAATCCGCGAGCGTCGCCTGAACGTGAACGCCGCAGCCGAGTCCGGCGATGGCCCGCGCCGTGCTAAAGGCACCAATGAGATGCGGCGGAGCTACGATGTATCCCAACCGCACCACCGGCGCCAGCGTCTTACTAAAGCTTCCGATGTAAATCACGCGCTCGTCACGATCGAGGCATTGCAGCGGCGGAAGCGGCCGCGCCCGCGACGTGAACTCGCTGTCGTAGTCGTCCTCGACGATGTACGTTGCCGCTTTTCTGCCGGCCCATTGCAGCAAGGCGGTGCGCCGCGCGATCGGTAGCGTGCCACCCAGCGGAAACTGATGCGTCGGCGTAACGAACGCTAGCCGTGCCTCGCGGGGAAGCGCATCGACAAGAAGACCGTCGCCGTCGACGGGAACGGGGCACAAGCGCAGCTCGTGCGCTTCGAACGCGGCGCGGGCGAGGGCGTAGCACGGATCTTCGACGACGACGGGCTCACCGGGTCGGGTCAGGACGAAGGCGACGAGGTGCATCGCAGCCTGAGCGCCTTCTACGACGATGATTTGGTCCGCCCGCGCGGTGACGCCCCGGAACTGCCGGAGGTGCGTTGCGATTGCGTCGCGGAGCGCGCGCAGCCCCGAAGATGGCCCGTAACCCAGATCGCCGTCGTACGCGTTGAGCGTCTTTCGCGCCGATCGGCTCCACGGCGTCGTCGGGAACTTCGCCAGATCGGGCATCCCCGGGCGCAGCGGACCCAAACCGCGCGCGACCTCGAACGTGGAGCGCAGCGAAGCGACGAGCTGAGCTCGCGCGGGCGGTGCTTGCCGAACGGACTTGCCGAGGCGCGCGGGCTTGCGTCCGGAAACGCCGACGAGAGTTCCGGAACCCCGGTGCGGCTGGAGATACCCTTCCGCCGCCAACTGCTCGAAAGCCAGCGCCACCGTGTTCCGGCCAAGTCCAAGGCGTTTGGCGAGCTGACGCGTTCCGAGCAGCCTCGCTCCGGCCGGTAGCGCTCCCGCGTCGATTGCCTCGCGTAGGCGGCGCGCTAACTGCACCGCGAGGTTTTCGCCCGCGGCGCGATCCGGAAAGAGCGGTTCGAGATCGAGTGGCTCCTCCATATTTGAATCAAGTGGCACGTTACTGGGTGCCACTCCTGCCGTACAATGTCACCACATGGCAAAAAAGATCGGCATCGTTGTTCTGCTCGTCCTCTTCCTTCCGGTCGCGACGGCGGCGGCAACCCTCGGCTCGACCGGCGACGAACGCCACGATTTCGATTGGAACTTCGGCACGTGGAAGACGCATATCAAACGCTTGGCCCATCCGCTGACTGGTTCGAACGACTGGGTTGCATACGAGGGCGTCGTCACGGTACGGCCCGCGTTCGGCGGATCGGCGAACGTCGAAGAGATCGAGGTCGACGGACCGAGCCACCTCGAGCTCCTTGACGTGCGCATCTACGATCCGCAGTCGCATCAATGGATCGTAAACGGTTCCAATAGCCGCATCGGAACGCTTGAGGTCCCGGGGTTTGGATCCTTTGCAAACGGCCGCGGCGTTTTCTACGATCAAGAGGCGTTCGAAGGAAGAATGATTCTCGTGCGCCAGACGTTCTTCGACATCACGCCCGTGTCGTATTCGTTCGAGCAGGCGTTCTCCGACGACGGCGCGCGAACGTGGGAGCCGAACTTCGTCGCGCACCTGGATCGGACGAGCTCGGGCGCCGCTTCTGAAGCTTCGACCTCCGTTGCAGATAGCTCGCATGACTTCGATTTCCACTACGGAACCTGGGAGACGCACATCAAGTACCTGCGGCAATCGTCTAGCGACACTCCCACGTGGGGCGAACAATCCGGCACGGTAGCGGTTCGGAAGATCTGGAGCGGCCGCGCGCTGATGGAAGAAATCAACGTCGGCGGGAAGGATGGATTTCGCGGCCTTACGTTATTTCTGTACGATCCCCTCACGCGACGATGGAATCAAACGTACGCGGACTCGAGCGTCGGCACGTTCGAACCTTCGATGACCGGAACGTTCCACAGTGGACGTGGCGAACTCATTTCCGAAGGATTGTACGGCGGCAAAATGGTGCTGCAGCGCGGAGTCTGGTCGAACATCACGGCGAACGCCAATAACTTCGAAGTGGATGTTTCCCAAGACAGCGGCCTAACGTGGAAGCCTGTTTTTGTTGCCGCACTTACACGCATCGGACCCGGTTTGTAAGGGCGCGTGATACACTTCGCGCTTGCCACGTTGCTGGCGGCCGGCCTCATGTCCGCGGCGGATCTCCGCGACGGCCGCCACGATTTTGATTTCGAGATCGGAAGCTGGACGATCGCACCGTCGGGGTACGGCCACGTCGTGCGCAAGCTCTGGGACGGTGCGACGATCGCTCAGCTCGTCATACCGAAGCCGGCGCCGCACGTTCGCGGGTCGCTGCTGAGCCTCTATAACGCCAGCAGCCGGGAATGGAACGTCTATTGGGTCGATGCGAACGACGGAACGCTCTCACCTCCGCTCGCGGGATCCTTTCACGACGGTATCGGAACGTTTATCGGGCACGATACCGTCGACGGCCGTCCGGTGCTGATCCGAATCGTCTATTCGCACGTCACGCAGCACTCGTTCCAAACGGTGCAGACGGTGTCGCACGATAACGGCCGTACGTGGACCGCCCGCACGCCGCGGCTGTTCACGCGCATCGGTTCGGCGAGGCCGAGTTGACGAAACTCGTCGAGCGTGAGCGGCGCGGCCCACGACGTGCGAGGAAGAAGGTCGTGGCGGGTGGGGGCTTGGTCCTGAATCGACCCTCTCGGACATCTGCTTAGCCGTCTGCACTGCGCTTGGGAATTCGGCTCGCAGTTCGACGCTGGACGCCGCCGCCAACGGTGCAGCCGGCGCGCGCACGCGGCTTGGGTCAGGGATTTCCTTTACGCTCCAGCTACCGCAGATGCGGACAAGCGAATTGTGACAGCGCGGCCAGATCGAGGCTGCGGAACGTCGCGTGTGACGGATTGGTGTCGGGTGAACCCGGTTCAGAGAAAAAAACCGCGCCGTAGCGCGGTTCTCGATTTAGCCCCAACTGGATTCGAACCCGCCGAGAACCGTATCGTCCCGTCCGTCTGGTGGTACGGGGTATGGTCGCACGAGGAAAACGGTCTGTCTAGTGCCGTTCAGTGACGTCCTGTCTGAAGGCGTTGGTGGGCCAAAGCGTGGGCCAAAACCGTGCGGAGGGACGCGCCTGTCTGAACCCCAGCGCATGCCGCCGGCGACCATGGCGCAAGCATTGTCTCGGGCCACGCGGAGACCTGAAGTCACTGGCAATCGCCGTCGAGCATATGGGCCTCGAGGTTTCCGAGCCGCAGACTGGAGCACGCGGTGCGTACGCAGCCGCACGGCGAGCCGAAATTTGTTCATGTGCACACCTGCGAAGCGACGCTGTCTCGGTTCGATCCCTCGCTGTGCTCGCGGTCGGCTTTGCACGGTGCGCTCTCAAAGATCCGAGAGCTTCGAGGAGCCCGAGCATCCCGCTATAACGCCGCTGGACCACGTCGCCGTTCTCTACGCAAAGAGGCGCCGGTTGGGCATCGTTCGCTGAACTGGCCGCGGTCAGGGTGTGCACCCGAAAATGATCGCGGCCTGGAAGGCCAACTACGGCGGCAGGGAGACCAGTGAGATCGCGCGCAGTGGCATACGTCGAAACTCGGGCTGAGTGCTCGAAGACAAGAACGTGCGCATGAACGAATCGTTGCGAATCTCTCGCTCGAAAAACGACGCGATGAAGGAGCTGACCGCGAAAACTCGTGGGGCCTGGCAACGAAAAGCCGCGGTGGGTCGTCTCCAGGGGCTGGGTGTCACCCAACGCGCCACATGCCGTCGCCATCTCTTTGCGTTCGTCGCCCTGTGCGTTCCGGGTTGGTCTGCCGGCGGGGACGAGAAGCAATGCGCAAGAATGACGACCTCGTCGCAGCTCAAGGCTCCGAGGGAAAGGGAGAAGCCGTGGATGAACTCGAGAGGTTTTCTCTTGGCTTCGTAAACCACATCAACTACTACGTTCGTGATGTAAATGTGGTGCTGCCCCTGTACGACGCGCTCTTTGGAGCGCTGGGGCTTACGCGGGCGCCGGTACGTTCCGCCGCGGCAACCTACGCTCGATGGAGCAGCGACGGAGTTCGGATTGACTGGTTCAACGTGTACGAAGACGCATCGTCCCAGGTGTCAAATGCACGCGTAGCGTTCCGGGCGCGGAGTCCGGCGCACGTCGATGAAGTCCGCGCGCACATCCGCGATCATGCTATCAATATCGAAGGACCGGAAGCCATCGTGGCTTACGATCCGTCGTACTACGGAGTCTCGTTCGAGGACGCGCTCGGAAACAAGTTCGAGGTTTGTTATTGCACTCTTAGACGATGATGGAGGTGGTTCGTAATAAGGGAACGACAAACGACGTCCTCTCCGGCTAGAGCGCCACCGCCGAAGCCGGCTTCATCCTCGGCGCAAACACAGCTGGTACGCCGTGCTATTCGCCTGGTTTGCGTACCTGCGATTGAAGTCAAATTCGCTCAGCAGCGCCACGGCTGCGCACGTTGGCGTCAGCGTAGGCGCTTTCGTCGGAGCTCTCGTTCGCGTCGGGGTTGCGTCGGCCGCGTAGAATATCGTTGGGAACAAGTGGTCGGACCCCAGATTCATTTTGTCGCGCGTGCCGTGCCGCCCGGTGTCTTGAAACGCGCCCAAGCCGTCGGTTTGTTGTTTTTAGCGGTTGCTTATCGTGAGTAGTCAAATCAATTCGTAGGTCTCAAGATCATTTGCGACTTCAATTCTACCGGTGTACTCGCGTCGTACGATCTCGATCGCTTCTCCAAGTTCACCCTCGATCGCCGGCATAAAATGGGACAGGAGAAGTATCTTAGCAGCACTTTGCTGCGCGGTTTGGCCGACCGCGGATGGCTTTGCGTGCAGCTTTCCATGCGGTACGTCCCGCTCGGGCAGTGCAAAATCGTGAATGAGCATGGAACAATTCTTGGCGAGTGCGATAAGCGCCGCGCTCGATCCTGAGATGTCACCCGAAAACACGACTGACTCCTCGCCGCATTCTATACGAAACGCTACCGCAGGCATCATTCCATGCGGAACAGCAACTGCGTAGATCGATACACCAAGATCTTCGAGTATTTGATCGACTGGAATCGTGTGAATCGCTAGATCTGATAGAGCGCTCGGGGCCTCGCGCACAGCAATGCCGAAACCTTCAAAGGTATTCATATAGCGCCAAGCACCATCGGGTCCGAAGAGCAATCGAACGAATTCGATCGCCCCGGGCTGCGCCGAGGCATTTTCAGGCGCATCGTCGTTTCCGGGGCGTCCGGTTGGACCAGTTATGGCGATCTGTCTCTTCCGGTCGCACATATATACGTGCATGATGACTGCTGGTAGGTCGCCCGTGTGGTCAATATGCATGTGCGTCAGAAGAATTTGCTCGAGGGAAGAAACATCCAGGCCACTTCGGCCGATGCGCTCGAATGTTCCACCGCCGACATCTACGAGAATCCGTGGCGTTCCGTCGATGGACAAGAAGTATCCAGCTGAGGCACGACGCGCGTTGGCAATTGGGCCGCCGCTACCGAGAACCGTTACCGATAATCTTGACTTTCGCGGATGCGTCATCCTAACACCTGACCCTGCCTAAGCACGCTAACCGCCGATCTAAATCTAGCACATCGCATGATCGCTCGTCGGGATGTGCATGGAAGAAACAGGATGCCCCGTCGGGCGAGATCGCGCACGATGGCGGTCAGTTCGCGGCGGTACGCAAGACGATGAATATGCCAGCGACTAGGATACGTTAACGTGTAGCGTTCGACTTCGGCATAACCAGCAAGGCTTGCAGCGCGAGCAACGTTCTTCGCAATCCCCCTGAGGAGTATGACGACGACCTGAGGTTGCAGCTCTGCAAGGGTTTGGGCGAGGCGCGGTTCGCCGCCGCGCCGCGCTTTCAGTCGCTTCTGCCAGCTGCCGTCACGGCGATCGGTAAGGTGGTTGACCGGCTCATGGCACAAATCGTAGAGATAGCAGCCGAATGCAGCGAAGCAGGTCAAAAAGGAATCGGAGCCGTGGCAACTTGGGAGCGCGGCCCCGAACGCGTCCCGCGTCGCGCGGTAGAGTCCCGAATCGGCGGCGTAAAAGAACGTACCGGCCGCCGGCGGCGATTCACCAATGAAGAAGACTCGTACATCCGCCGGCAGAAAGCTGCGGCGCAGCCGTTCCCGAGCGCCCTCTCGTACCATCAATGCTGCGCCGAAGTGGGGTGGCGTTCAGCGCTCATGGGGCGATCCGGCGCAGGGAAGTCCGGTCGACACGGTTGCAGAAGGGAGTGTCGCGGACGCCATCATGAGCGCTCGGGGGAGCATACGACATGGAAATCGAGGGCTTTTCGTTCGGCGAGATCACGATCGACGGCGTGCGGTGGGAGCGCGATGTCGTGATCGATCGCGGAGCGGTTCGTAAGCGGAAGAAGAAGCCGTCACGGAGATACCGGGAGCGGTTCGGCCATACACCGCTCTCCGTCGACGAGGCGATCCCTTGGGCATGCAAGCGCCTAGTCGTCGGTACCGGGGCACACGGTGCGCTTCCCGTCATGGACGACGTGAAACGGGAGGCGAAGCGGCGCAACGTCGAACTCGTTACCGCGCCGACGGCGCAGGCGATCGAAGCGCTGCACAAGCACCCCAAGCGCACGAACGCGATCCTGCATGTCACCTGCTGAGGACACGCCCGGGCTCTCTCCAACGCCGGAGCGGCTACAGTCCCGCGATAAATTCATTCCAAGGCGTGCATACGAGCGTCTCGGTGGCCGCGTGCCCGTATCCGCGGATGATCATCGCAGCACGTTCGAGCTGCTTGAGATCTTCGCTTTCGACGAGGTCGAGCGCGTCGTACCGTCCGAGCGTCGCGAAGCTTTGTCTCCACGTCACTTGCGGACACTG
>JAQBPM010000047.1 GCA_028287525.1 Vulcanimicrobiota bacterium
CGGGGACGCCGATCGCGACGTCGCGCTTCTCCGCGCGCGACCACGCGTCGCCCACGGCAACCCGCTCTTGCGGCGCGAGCGCCGCCGCGGCCACCGCGAGCGCGAGACCGCCGTTCGTCTGCCACGCTGTGACGGTGCCGTGCGGCGGCGGGCCGTCGAAAAAGCGTCCGTAGCTGCCGGCGGCGTTGCGCGCGGCGGCAGCTGCTGCCGCGTTACGCAGAATCCACGCCCGCGCGAAGGGATCGTCTCGTGCTTCGTGCAGCATCGCGATGACCAGCGGTGCGACGACGTCGTTCTCTGCCTGTAGGTTTGCGAAGACGCCGTGCGCGTCGTCGAGCTGCGCGATCGCGCGCGTCGTCAGTCGCGCGTCGTCGGCGAAGCGGTGGGCGTGCGTTGCGCGCGCGAGCGCGCGACCGGCGTCGATCATCGTTCCGTTGACCGAAGCGAAGAAGCGGCCTGGAAGCGCGCGGCACGCGTTCCCGTCATCGAAGACGTACACGGTGTAGAGCCCGCGCCGCGCATCGAAAAACCGGCGGCGCACCGCGTCGTAGCGGCGCCGTGCATCGGCCAGATAGCGCGGCTCGCCTGTGCGTGCGGCGAGAAGGACGCCGGCGAGCGCGAGGTTCGCGTCGGTCTCGAGAGTTTTCAGGCCGCCGCTCGCGGCATCCGGGCGTTGGTAGTCGATCTCGGGACACGCGCCGCGCGCGTAGCGGTCCGAGCTCACGACGCGTTCGTAGGCGGCGCGTGCGTCGCGCAGCGCGGCGTCGTCGTGCGTGACGTCGTAGACGCGCAAGGCCGCGACGGCGTCCCAGGCCGGAACGTCGCTCCACCCGCGACAATCTCTACCGTTGCACGGCTCGTAGCGGGGCGCGCTGCGGGCCAACGCGCGGAAGTACGGCACGAGCGCCGCATCGTGGGTCGTCGTCCACCGCAGCCACAAGACGGCTGTGAGGCTGTCGTTGCCCCAATCGGCGTTGCCGACCGGACAGCGCGGGTCGTCACACGCCCGCCAGCGACCGTCGCCGGCCCAGAAGCGGCTCGTCAGCGTCGCGGTCGCGTCGGCCGCAAGCTGCGCGAACGTCGCGGGAAGCATCGCGAGCGCGAACGCAAGCGCGACGGCGCCGATCATGCCGTCATGGATAGCAGTATGAGTCGGAGGACGCGTCTCCGCCCTGGAGCCGGACTTGGTGAGCGCGATGGCCGTCGAATTCAACGAAGAACTTCGAATCGAATGCGATGCCGCCGTTCGGATCGACGTCGAGCTTCACCATCCAGCTTGAAAGGCCCCGATGGTAGAACTGGTCATCCCATGCGCGATAGAGCGAATTCGTGAAGTACACGCGACGGCCGTCCCGGCTCACTTCGACCATCTGCGGTCCACCGGTGAGTGGTGTCGATGGTTGTTTGGGGTGCGGCGTGCTTTGCGCGATGCCGCCGATTCGTACCGACCCCACCAGGAGCGGGCTGAAGGGATCGCTGACGTCATACTGGCGCATCTCGCCGGTTCCCCAGCAGGACACGTACAAGAACCGGTCGTCGAGCGAGAGGTCGATATCGGTCACCAACGGCGGAACTGCCGAAAACGACTTCAGCAAGTCGGGCAGCTGCTCCGGATCGGCCGGCTCCGCCGGGATCTCGATGACCTTGCGCACGTTCCACGTGCCGTCCTCGCGGTACCAGACCCAAATCGAGCTCGAGAGATCCTTCAGCGAGATGACGACGCCGACGAACCCGTAGGCTTTGGTCGGGTCATGCGACGGACGCAGTTCGAGCACCATCTGCTGCTCGGCACCGAGATCGACGCTCTGAAGATGTTTGCGCCGTCGCAAGTCCCAAAAATGCATGTGATGTCCGTATTTTCCGTCGAGGAGCAGCTTGGGATCGAGCCCCGCCTCGATCATGTTCGGTGTCCCCCACTCGCTCGACACCAGCACGTCGTATCCCAGATGCCACCAGAAGTCGTACGCGAAGAATTGCGGGCCGCGATCGACCTCCCAACGACCCAGGACGTCGAACGTGTCGTGGTCCATGAGGAAGATGCCGCCGGGGCCGTCGCCGTTCGCCGAACCGAGCGCGCTCATGTAGATGTCATTCGGCCCGCAGTGGGTGGTGTGCGGCCGCGTGTACCCGGTGCGGTTGATGAGATCCGCAGGTTCGATCACGCGGACGATGCGAGGCTGCGCCGGATCGGGCTTGGTGTCGATGATGTGGATGCGCGACGAGCGAAGGCCCGGGACGATCAAGTAGCGGCGTTCGATGTGAGGATGCGGTGCGTAGGGGCAGAGCGCGGCGCTGCACGCGTTCCAGCCGAAATGGTGCAATTCGTCGCCCGCGTTCGGCATGTCGACGCGTCCGGTCACCGAGCCGTACGTCGCCGATGCGGCATCGACGTCAACGACGGCGAGCGCGTCTCGGCCGCCGGCGTCCGCATTCAGGAGCGCCACGTAGGCCAATCGTTCCGGCGGCGCCTGCATCGCGAGCTTCGCGGAAGGATACAATGTCGGGTCGGGCATCATCAACATGTGCAACGCTGCTTTCTGCCGCCGCTTGGTTCACGTCGCCAAGGCGAACAGTCCGGCGGCGATCAGGGCGACCGACCACACCAGATCTACATTGAACCACGCGGTGCGCAGAAGCTTCAACCCGAACCAGCGGTACACGACCAGTGCGACGACCGTCGTGACGAGGAGATAACCGAGCGAATGGACGGCGACGATCGACACCCCCATCCCGAGGCTGGCTGAAGCCGGCGGCATCGCCATCGGCATCGACATCGACATCGACGCGTCCATCGCCATCGGGGACGCCGGCACGACGAACGGAAGCAGCATCAATCCGGCGCCATGGGCGCTCGCCATCAGGAATCCCCACACGATGAGCCCGCCGAATCCCACCCGCATGCCCACCCAGCGCGGATGCCGCGTTCGCGCCAGCCGATAGACGCCGAACCCGATCAGCAGCAGCGATGCCGCGAGGCGTACCGCTGGGTGGGGCAGTGTCCTCGCTGCGGAGAGCGCGACGAAGACGATGACGGCAACAGAGGCAACGTGACCGATCGCGATGGGAACGATCGCTGCCGCCACCGCGCGCGTGCTTCGCTCTTGCAAGCCGAGCGCGACGGCAAACAGCCATCCCATTGCCGGGTTGACGCCGTGATAGCACCCGAGCAAGAAAAGGACGACCCACATCGGCCATCGACGCTTCGTCGAAGCGGGGATGCATCACTTCGGTTGGGCGCCGCTATCGTATGGACGGCGCAGGCGCCGGACTGCAGGCCCTACGGGCGGAGGTCGAGGGCGGCCTTGAACGATCCGTCCATGTAGAACGGCGTGGAGTTGTGCTCGTGCGTGATCTGCCACGTGCCCTCAATTTTGCGCAGGCAGACGGTCGCACGGAACCACAGGTCGAACTTTTCCGTGGCGCCGTGCGGCGTCGTGGAGAGCCGGTTCAGGCTGTGAGCGAAGGCGACGTCCTCGCCGGCGGTCACCGTTAGGTCGCGGATCTCGTAGTCGATCGGTCCGTCGAACCCGGCGAACCAGCTCTGCAAGCGAGACACGTCGAGCAACTCCGGACCCGTGTGCTGCAGCGGCGGGGCGAGGTCGAATTTCACGATCTCCGGCGCGTAGCGGGCGGTGAGAAGCCGCTCGGCGTCCCTCGCCTGCATCGCGATCGCTTGCTCGCCGATCAACTCGCGAATCTCCGCTTCGTCCCGGCGCGCTATGGTGGTGCTCGTCATCGTTTTATCTCCCAAAATTGTGTCTGCGTGATCGGGCACCCAACGGGCGCCTTTCGTAAGACATGTCGAATCTGAGCAGCCGGTCTCGACACATGGGCGAGAGAATTTTTCGCTGACCCGTGGAGGCAACCGTGAAGTACCTGATCCTCATCCACAGCAACGCCGCGAGCCTGAAAGTGTGGGAGGGGCTCTCCGACGCCCAGCGCGTCGAATTGGGGCGCGCCCACTTCGCTCTCACGGATGAGCTCGCCGCGTCGGGCGAGCTCATCGTCTCGGAGGGATTAGCCGATCCGTCGCTCGCGAAACGCGTCTCGGTGCGCGCAGGCCGGACGATGACGACCGACGGGCCATTCGCCGAGGTCAAGGAACATTTGGCCGGGTTCTACCTCGTCGAATGCGAGAGCATCGAGCGTGCGATCGAGCACGCGGCCCGCATGCCCGACGCCGCAACGGGCGCGGTCGAGGTGCGGCCGGTCTTAGACCTCCGCGGGCTCGAGCTTTGACCGCGGCGACGAAGGTCGAGGACCGACTGCGCGAGCTCGCGCCGCAGGTTCTCGGCAGCCTCGTACGGCGCTACGGCGGCTTCGACACCTGCGAGGACGCGGTGCAGGAAGCTCTGCTGGCCGCGGCTCTTCATTGGCCCGCCGAAGGTGTGCCGCGCAACCCGAAGGGGTGGCTGATCACGGTCGCGTCGCGGCGCCGCACGGAGTTGTGGCGCAACGACTCGGCCCGCCGTCGACGGGAGGAAGGCGCGGCCTCACTGGAACCGCCGCACGTCGAGCCCATCGAGGAGGTCGACGACACGCTCACGCTGCTGGTGTTGTGCGCTCACCCCTCGCTCACGCCCGCCTCGCAGGTCGCGCTCACATTGCGCGCAGTCGGCGGGTTGAGCACCGCGGAGATCGCGCGTGCGTTCCTGGTGCCCGAATCGACGGTGGCGCAGCGCATCAGCCGAGCGAAACAGCGCATCAAGGCGAGCGGAGCGCAGCTCCGGTTGCCGCCGCAGGCGGAGCGATCCGCGCGCATCGGCGCGGTACTGCACGTACTCTACCTCATCTTCAACGAGGGATACACGGCGAGCTCGGGGTCAGCGCTGCATCGTGTCGAGCTCACCACCGAGGCGATTCGTTTGACACGGCAGCTTCGCGATCGTGTGCCCGAGAACGGCGAGATCGCGGGGCTCCTCGCGCTCATGCTGCTCACCGATGCGCGTCGCCCGGCGCGGACGGGTCACGACGGCGCGCTGATTCCGCTCGCGGAGCAAGACCGACGCCGGTGGGATGCCGAGGCGATCGCCGAGGGCGTCAACTTGATCACGCAGACGCTGGCCGTCGCGCCGGTCGGCCCGTACCAGCTGCAGGCGGCGATCGCCGCCGTGCACGACGAGGCGGCGCGCCACGAGGATACCGACTGGCGCCAAATCCTCGGCCTCTACGAGCTGCTGCATGTCGTCGCGCCCGGACCGATGGTGACCCTCAATCGCATCGTCGCGGTCGCGATGGTCGACGGCCCGCACATCGGTCTGCAGCAGCTTGCCGCGGCGGCGGACGATCCCGCGCTTGCCGACCACCACCGCGTCCACGCGGTCCGAGCACACTTGCTCGAGCTCGCGGGTGAACATGAGGCGGCGCGAGATTGCTATCGCCTCGCCGCACACCGCACGCTCAGCGTCCCCGAGCAACGCTACCTCGAGTCTCGCGCCGTGCATCTCGAGCGGTCGGCTAATAAAGCAAGACAAGCATAATCGGCGAGGCTACGCCTGCGAGCCCCCATGGCGCTGGCGGAGAAAGGAAGGCCTTAACCGATATTCACCATGGGATGACAAAGCAGTCACACTCTTCGGGTGATCCCAGCGGCGTGCCGCTGGTCGATTTGCTGGAATTCGCGATCGAGCAGGCCAACGACGGCATCGCGATCATGCGATTCACCGGAGACGTGAACGTGCCGATTCGCATCGTGTACGCCAACGAGGCCATCGAACGGCTCAGCGGCTACTCGCGCGAAGAGCTCTTGGATCCTTCGAACCCCTTTCTCCAGGTCCAACCGCAGAATCGCGCGGTCTACGAAGCCCATTTTGTCGAAATTCGAGCGGGACGGCCAGTGCGGTTCGAGGTCGAACTGGGAGGAAAGGATCGTTCGACCTGGATGGATATCCGCTGGTCGCCGCTGCGATACGGCGCGGGTGAAGTAACGCAGTACGTCGCGGTGTTGCGAGACATCACGGAGCGCCGCCGCAACGAGGCACAACTCACCCTCTTGCAATCCATCCTTTCGGAGACGTCGGACTTTATCGTGATCGCCGACGCGACTGGACCCGTCGAGGGCGGTCCCAAGGTCACGTATGCCAACCCCGCCTTCGCGGGACTCGTCGGCCTCAGACCCGACCGGGTTGTCGGTCGAGGGCTCACGGGGTTTTTTAGCCCGCGCAACGATGAGAAGCTGGTCGCCGGCGTCATCTCACGATTCGAGCGGCATCAGAGCATCGCGAACGAATTGCTGCTGCGTCGCGTCGACGACGGCAACGACGTGTGGATCGAACTGATCGGGCATCACGTTCGCGGTGAAGGCGGACGACCCGTCTCGTGGTTCCTCATCGGAAAAGACATCAGCGTGCGCAAGCAGAGCTATGCGCAGACCGTGCAGCTCATGACGGCACTCGATCTGGCGGAAGAGCCGATCGCCATCTACGGCGTGATCAAACCGCACGAGTTGGAGATGCAGCACATGAACGAGCGCGCTACGGCGTTCGATCGGCTGTTGTTCGAGAACGTGCTGCTCGACCCGTCGCAGCGCGACTGGATCGAGAGTATATGGCCGGCCCTCGAGAGCGGGCGGAGCGTCAGCCGGCTCGTCCGCGCAGCCGAGAACGATTCGCGGCGATGGGTGACGCTCGAGATTCGGCCGCTCGGTACGGGGACGGGTTCGCTTACCTCGATCATCGCAATCGAGCATGGGCTGCGATTCGCCATGGCTGACGGGCAGAACGACGACGTCGGGACGGCGCTCGCACTCAGCCGCGAGATATTACGCTACGCGGATCTGGCTGCGCGGCGCGATGCGTTCCTGGAGGTGCTCCGCGAAGAGTGGTTCGCGACGGGCTCGTTTCGCTTCACGGAGCACTTGGCAGACGTCGCGTTTCGAGTGAAAGAGCGGAACGGCGTTGCGGTTATGCCGGGCGGCGTGCTCTTCGAGCGACCGACCGCGGTGGATTTCTCTTGGTCGGGAGACAATCCGCCGCGCCGGCTTATCGCGCTGCGGCTCTTCTTAGAGACGCTCGCTAACGCCGACTAGCGCAACCGTCACTTCTTCGGCTGAAAAGCCGGGTCTCCGAACTGCCACAACAGGAACGAGTACTCGTCGGTGCTCAGCGCGACGGCCTGCGTGCGTGAGCCGCCGATCAGTCCGTGGCCGCCGTCGTAGTCGACGCGAACGAAGATAGGACGGTCGCTCGCGGTCGCATCCTGCAGGGCGGCGGCCATCTTGGCGGCCTGCCACGAGTCGACGCGCGGATCGTTGATCCCGGTCGTCAGCATCACCGCCGGGTACTTCGTGCCTTTCACGACGTGGTGCACGGCGCTGGTCGCGTAGAGGTTCTTGAAGCCGGCCTCGGTCTTGACGCTGCCGAACTCCGGAACGTTGGGCGGCCCGTTCGGCGTCGTCTCGATGCGCAGCTGATCGGAGACCGGAATCTCGTCGAGCACCGCCGCGAAGAGCTGCGGCGCGCGGTCGATCGCGCCGCCCATCGTGATCCCGCCGGCGCTGCCGCCGCGCGCGCCGAGCTTGGCGGGCGTGGTGTATTTCTGCGCGACGAGCCACTTCGCACAGTCGATGAAGTCGGTGATCGTGTTGACCTTCTTCGCGTCCTTGCCGGCGAGATGCCATTCCTCACCGTACTCGCCGCCGCCGCGGACGTGCGCGTAGGCGAATACGCCGCCGCGCTCGAGAAACGCCATCCGCCCCGCGGAGAATCCCGGATCCGTCGAGATCCCGTACGAACCGTACGCGTAGAGCAGGGTCGGATTCGTCCCGTCGAGCTTGATGTCGCGGCGGTGCACGATCGAAAGCGGGATCAGCGTGCCGTCCGTCGCGGGCACCTTTACCTCGTCCGAGGTGACGGCCGAGTAGTCGACCGGTGAGGGCGCGTCCAGCTTCGTGTCGGCCAGCGTCTTCGCGGCCGGATCGTAGGCGTACCAGAGCGGCGAGCTCGTCCACGACTCGAGCTGCGCGAGGAATCCCGGGCGATCGTACTCGGTCGCCAAGCCGCTGATGGTGCCGTTGACCGGCAGCGGAATCTCGGTGCGGCTGCCGTCGTATCCGACGCGCGTGATGCGGCCGAGACCGTCTTCACGCGACTGAACGTAGAGCGCATCGCTGGCCGTCGCGATGTTGTCGATCACGCGCGTGCCGGTTGGGATGACGTCGGTCGCGCCGGCGAAGGTCCCGGTGGTCGCAAACTTCACGACGCGGAAACGCGGCGCATCCTTTGCGGTGAGCGCGTAGACGGTCGACCCGTGCACGACGGCGCTGGTGACCTTGTCTTCGGGTTTGATGACGAGCTTCCACGGGATCGCCGCGGGCGAACCGCGCAGCGACGATTTCGGCGCGACGTACACCGTCATAAAGCGGTCGACCCCGTTGATCAGCGCGCCCGCGACGAACGGCGATTCCGGCGTCACGCCGAGCGCCGCGAAGGCCGTCGGCACGACGGTGAGCGCGGGGCTGACCCCGGCTCCGAACATGGCGACGTCGGTCGATTCCGGCCGGCCGAGCACGTGCCGGTAGGTGCGGATGTTCAGATACTTCGCGGTCGGCGGATCGCTCGGGCCGACGACTTGGCGCTTGAAGTAGTAGAAGGCTTTGCCGTCGTCGCTCCACGACGTCACGCCGAAGTCCGCCCGCGTCGCGACGTCGGGCAGCATCTTCGCGGTTGCGACGTCGACGACGTGGATGTTCGCCTGTTCCGAGCCGCCCGCAGAGAGACCCACCGCGACCAGCGTCCCGTCGTCCGAGGGGACGAAGTACGAAATCGCTTGGCGCGGACCGGCGATCGCATCGGGATCGACCAGGAGGCGTTCGGTTCCGTTCACGCGCGCGAAGAGCTTCGCCGAGTTCGCTCCGGGCGGGGTCTTCTGGTAGACGTACGCACCGTGATGCACGACGACGCCCGACGAGACGTTCGTCGTGTCGAGCAGCTGCTTCAGGCGCGCTTCGAGCGTTGCGCGGCCCGGGAGCGCATCGAGCGCCGCGTGCGTGCGATCGTTCTGCGCTTTGAGGTAGTCGAGAAGGTCCGGACCTTTCGCCTCCATCCAGCGGTACGGGTCGACCACCGGAGTTCCGAAATAGGTGTCGGTGACCGGGATCTTCTTGGCGGCCGGCGCCGGCAGCAGCGCCGCTTGCGCGGCCGTACCGAGCGTGAGGACTGCGGCCGCCATGACGGCGAGCACGGAACGATGCATGCGGCAACGTTGGTCCGCCCGGGCCGTCGTGCCTGCCGCTCCGAGACGCCCCTCGGCGATACGGCCCAAGAACCTTGCGGAACGGTCGAGAAGGGCATCCGGTGACCATCGAGACCGCGCGCCTCCACCTACGCGAGCCCCACGACGGCGACGTCGAACTGCTGCGCGAGTACTACCGGCGCAACGCCGCTCGCTTCGATGAATGGGGCGAGGGCCGCCGCGACGTCGAGGAGGAGCACCGCGCGTGGATCGTTGCACGGCACGCCGAACGGCGGAACGGCGCGCCGGCGGCATTTCTGGCGCTCGACCGGGATACCGGTGCAACCGTTGCCGTCGTCGTGCTGAGCGGATTTTCGCTCGAGCCGGCGAGCACGATGCTCAGCTACTCGGTCGACGGAGCATACGAGGGTGCCGGCTTCGCGAGTGAAGCCGTCCGCGCCGTCGTCGACTACGCCTTCCCCGCGTTCGGCCTGCAGACGGTCACGGCGCACTACGACCCCGCCAACGCGCGCAGCGAACGGCTCCTGCAGCGGCTCGGCTTCCGCGAGATGGCCCGCATGGGTCCGATCATGCTGCCGCACTTGCGCCGCCGCGGGCAGGTCGTCGCCGTTCTCGACCGCACGCCGCCGGCCTAGCCCGCGAATCCGGGACGGAGCAAGGCCCCGGCAAAGCGAATCATACCGGGTCATGGCTTCGGATCGGATCGATATCCGCCACGTCGCGCGCCTGGCGCGGCTGGCACTTACCGACGCCGAGATTGCGACCTTCGGGCCGCAGCTCGGCAATCTCCTCACGTTCGTCGACGCGCTCGGCGAGCTCGACACGGCGAACGTGGCGGCGACCGCGCAGGTCATTCCGTCGCGCAACGTCCAGCGCGAGGATGCGATCCGCCCCGAGACGATGCTCTCCCGCGAGGACGCGCTGCGCAACGCCCCCCGCGCGCAGCACGGGTTCTTCGCCGTGCCGCGCATCATCGCTGAGGAGGGCTAGCGTGGACCCCGTTCGAGATTCCGCCCGGGCGATCGCCCGCGCGGTGAACTCCCGTGAGGCCAGCGCCGTAGAGATCGCCGAGGCGATGATCCCGCACGTCGCGCGCGTCGACGCCAGCCTGGACGCGTACCTCGAACTCACCCCGGAGCTGATGCGCGAGCACGCCCGGAAAGTCGACGCTCGGGTGGCGGCCGGCGAGACGCTGCCGCTGGCCGGCGTGCCCGTCGCGATCAAGGACAACATGTGCCTCACCGGCACGCACACGACCGCGGGCTCTCGGATTCTGGAGAACTTCGTCGCGCCATATACGGCCACGGCCGTGCAGCGGCTGCTCGACGCGGGCGCGCTGCCGATCGGCAAGACGAACCTCGACGAGTTCGCGATGGGCAGCTCCGGCGAGAACTCGGCGCTGAAGAAGACACGCAATCCATACGATCTCGAGCGCGTCCCGGGCGGCTCGTCGGCCGGCAGCGCGGCGTCGGTCGGCGGCTTCGAGGCGACGCTCTCGCTCGGCAGCGACACCGGCGGCTCCATTCGCGAGCCGGCTGCGTTCTGCAACGTCGTCGGGTTCAAGCCGACGTACGGCCGGGTCTCGCGTTACGGGCTCATTGCCTTCGCGTCGTCGCTCGATCAGATCGGACCGTTCGCGCGCACCGTCGAGGACGCCGCGCTCACCTACGATGCGATCGGCGGACACGATCCGCTCGATGCGACCAGCGTCGACCGCGAGCACGAGCCGACGGCCGGTTTCCTGCGCGAAGACTTGCGCGGCGTGCGGGTCGGGATCGTCAAAGAGTTCGCCACGAGCGAACTCGGAAGCGAGATCGACGCGTGCTATCGCAAGGCGTACGCCGACCTCGAAGCGCTCGGCGCCGAACTGGTCGAGGTGGAACTGCCGACCGCCAAGTACGGTCTGGCCACGTACTATCTGATCGCGCCGGCCGAGTGCTCCTCGAACCTCGCGCGCTTCGACGGTGTGCGCTACGGCCTGCGCGTCGACGGCGCCGACGTAAACGAGATGTACGAACGCACCCGCGCGGCCGGTTTCGGCCCCGAGGTGAAGCGCCGCATCCTGATCGGTACGTACGCGCTCTCGTCGGGCTACTACGACGCGTACTACGTGAAGGCGCAGAAGGCGCGCACCCGCATCGCCGAGGATTTCGCGCGCGCGTTCGAACGCTGCGACGTGATCGCGTCGCCGGCCGCCTCGACGCCCGCCTTCGGATTCAACGCGAAGAGCGATCCCGTCTCGATGTATCTCATGGACTACTACACGATCCCGGTTTCGCTCGCGGGCCTGCCGTCGCTCTCGGTCCCATGCGGCGCCGTCGTCCCCGAAGGCGGGACGCGTCCGATGCCGATGGGCCTCCAGCTCGCCTCGCCGCTCTTCACCGAGCGCGCGCTGCTCGGCTACGCCCACGCCTACGAACGTGCCACGATGCACGCCGAAAAGCTCAGCCCGATCGAGGTTGCCACCGCATGAGCGCCGTCTCCGCCGACGCCGTCGTCGTTACGCCCGAATTGCGGGCCAAGTACGAAGCCGTGATCGGGATCGAATGCCACGTTGAGCTCAAGACCACGAGCAAGATGTTTTGCGGGTGTCCGAACGAGTTCGGCGGCGAGCCGAACACCAAAGTGTGCCCGGTGTGTCTGGCGTTGCCGGGCGCGCTGCCGGTGCCGAATGCGAAGGCGATCGAACACATGCTGCGGGCGGGGCTCGCGTTCGAAGCGACGATCCCCGAGCACTCGAAGTTCGACCGGAAGAACTACTTCTATCCGGACATGCCGAAGAACTATCAGATCACCCAGTACGACATGCCGCTCACGCAGGGCGGCGTGGTGCGCTACTGGCTCGAGGACGGCACGCGCGGCGAGTGCCGCCTCACGCGCATCCACCTCGAAGAAGACACCGGCAAATCGACCCACGCCAGCGCCGACGGGCGCCTCGCCGGCGCGACGTCGTCGCTGATCGACTTCAACCGCGCGGGCGTGCCGCTGATGGAGTGCGTCGGCGAGCCGGACCTGCGCAGCGCGGACGAAGCGGTCGGCTTTCTCGAGACGCTGGCGCGCACGTTCCGCGAGCTCGGCGTGAGCGACGTGAAGATGGAAGAAGGCTCGCTCCGCTGCGATGCCAACGTCTCGATCCGTCTGCGCGGCGCCGCCGAGTACGGCACCAAAGCCGAAATCAAGAACATGAACTCGTTCCGCAGCGTGCGCCGCGCGATCGAGAGCGAGATCGCGCGCCAGATCGCGGTCGTCGAGAGCGGCGGGCGCGTGATCCAGGAGACGCGCGGCTGGGACGAGGCCGCCGGCGTGACGCACAGCCAGCGCTCGAAAGAAGAAGCCCACGACTACCGCTATTTCCCCGACCCCGACCTCGTGCCGATCGACATCACGCGCGAGACGGTCGAGCGCG
>JAQBPM010000078.1 GCA_028287525.1 Vulcanimicrobiota bacterium
CACTAGAAGACTTTCACGACGGCGAGTGTTGCGACGATCGACGCCGCGAGGTAGGGACCGAAAGCGATCGGGCGCCGCGCGCCGCCGGTCCGGCGGGCGATGACGTACGCGGCGATGGCGGCCAGCGCGAAGGCGAGCGTCGCATCGCGCGCGCCGAGCAGCGCGCCGCCGAGGGCGGCGAGCTTGACGTCACCCCAACCCATGCCGCGACCGCGCGAGAAGATCGCGGCAGCGGCGAATGGTGCGAACGCGAAGGCCGCGCCGAGCGCCGGCGTCACGTCGCGCGCGGCAAAGCCGAGGCCGACGATGAGCGCGAGCGGCCCGAGCGTGAAGACGTCGGGCAGCACGCCGCAAGCGAGGTCGGCGGCGGTGCCGCCGGCGAGCGCGAACATGACGAGCACCAGCACCGCAAGCTGCGCCGGCGGCGCGCCGTGCGCGGCGAGCACCGCACCGATGCAGCAGCCGGCGAGCGCGAACGGCCAGCGGCGGAAGGCAACCGGCTGCGGCCCGTCGTCGAACGGCGTGCGGCCGGCGCACAACGCGCCGGCGGCAATCGTGCCGATCCAGCCCGCCGCCGCGAACAGCGCCGCGGTGAGCGGGACCGTGAGATTCGCGATCATCGGTTCGTGACCAGGCGCGCGATGACGGGACCGAAGATCATCAGATAGAGCGACGGGATCATGAACAGCGCCATCGGGATAATCATCTTGATCGGGAGCTGCGCGGCGCGCTCCTCCGCGTGCATCCAGCGCCGGTCGCGCACTTCCTTGGCCAGCTCTTGCAGCACCTCGCTCAAGTTCGCACCGAGGCGTTCCGCCTGCACGATCGCAGTGACCATCGTCGAGGTCGAATCCTCGTTCACGCGTTCCGCCAGCGCGTTGAACGCATCGGCGCGCGGGCGGCCCAGGCGAATCTCGGCGAGCATCGAGGTGAGCTCTTCCTTGAGGGCACCGTGCACCGCGTCGACCGCCTGCACGAGCGCGGCGTTCAGCGCGAGTCCGGCTTGTACCGTCGTCGCGAGCAAGTCGAGAAAATCCGGCAGCTCGCGCTGAATCTCTTCCTTGCGCGCTTTGACTGCGCGCGCGAGCATGATGCTCGGGATCCGCCAGCCGACCAGCGCCGTGAAGACGCCGATCACGATCCCGAACGCGCTGCTCCGGAAGACCAGCAGGATCGACAGCCCGGCGACGATGCCGATCCCCAGCGCCCCGGTGCCGCGCATCGTCATCGCGAGCGGCGTGACGCCGTACCAGCCGGCTTCGATCAGCCGGTGCTGTACGCGCGACTTGCGCTCCTTGCTGACGATCTGCTCGATGATGGTGACGCGCGCCGACACCGATTTCTCGCTGACGCGCTCGAGCTTCTTGATCCGCGCCGCCATCGGGCTGTTGGCGGGGAACGCGGAGAGCACGATCAGGAAGACCGAGACCGCGCCGCAGATGACGATGAGGGCCGGAGAGATGACGATCATGGATCGATCTTCGTGATGCGGAAGAGGGCGAAAATGGCGAGCGCGTCGAGGCCGAGCGAGGCCGCGAGAAAGAGTTGCCCGATCAGCGTGAAGAGCATCGCGTCGCGCAGCTCGACTTGCGTCATGACGAACCCGCCGACGCCGATCGGCAGGAGGCCGAGCAGCCACGCGGTCGCGCGGCCTTGCGCGGTGACGGCGCTGATCCGGCGCCGCAACCGGCGGCGGTCGCGGATCGTACCGGCCAATCCCTCGAGCACCTGGCCGAGGTCGCCGCCGGTCTGCGACTGCACGCGCACGACCCGCGCGAGCACCGCAGTCTCCGTGTTGGTCATGCGCGCCGCCAATTGATCGAACGCGTCGAGCACGCTCAGGCCGAGGTTGCTCAACCCGACGACGCGCATGAACTCCGTCTTCGAGGGCTCGCGGCTCTGCTCGCTGGTGAGCACCAGCGCTTGACGTATCCCCAAGCCCACGCGCACGCCGCCCGCGAGCGTGCGCAGCGCGCCCTCGAGCTGATCCTGGAACGCGGCGATGCGCTGCGTGCGGCGACGGCGCAGATAGAAGCGCCCGCCGAACGCACCGAGGCCGGCGCACACCGCCAGCAGTGCCATCGACAGCGGGATTCCCGGCCGGAACACGACGAGCAGCAGCACCCACGTCGCGACGGCGACGCCGGCTAGGATGAAGACGAACTGCTGCGGTTCGACCTTCATCCCGGCGCCTTCGAGATCTCTCGTGAAGCGCGTTCCGAACGTGCCCAGCCGAGCGAAGATCGGCTCCCAGAACGAAGCGAACACGAGCGCGATCGCGGCGAGCGCGCCGAGCAGGATCGCGAATGGAGCTACCGCAGCCATGCTGCCTCCGCACGACGGATCGGGGCGACTTGCTGGAACGTAATGGGATCGTAGGCCACGCCGAGCTCTTCGAAGCGGGCCAGGCAGACGGGCTGCACTCCGCACGGCTCGAACTCGCCCAGGACCTTCCCTTGCGCGTCGACGCCGCGCTGATTGAAGCGGACCAGCTCCTGCATCGTCACGACGTCGCCTTCCATCCCGACGATCTCGCTCACGCCGATCACCCGGCGCGAGCCGTCGCGCATGCGCGAGACTTGCACGATCAGGTCGATCGCGCCCGCGACTTGCTCGCGGATGGCGCGCACCGGCAGCTCGAAGCCCGCCATCAGGACCATCGTCTCGACGCGGGACAGCGCGTCGCGCGCGGTGTTCGCGTGAACGGTCGTGAGGGAGCCGTCGTGACCGGTGTTCATCGCCTGCAGCATGTCGAGCGCCTCGCCGCCGCGGCACTCGCCGACGACGATCCGGTCGGGCCGCATGCGCAGCGAGTTGCGAACGAGGTCGCGGATGGTGATCTGCCCTTTCCCTTCGATATTCGCCGGCCGCGATTCCAAGCGGACGACGTGCGGCTGCTCGAGCTTGAGCTCGGCGGCGTCTTCGATCGTGACGATGCGGTCCGATTTGGGGATGTAGCTCGAGAGTGCGTTGAGCAGCGTCGTTTTCCCGGAGCCGGTACCGCCGCTGACGAGGATGTTGAGGCGCGCTTCGACGGCTGCCCGTAGAAAGTCCATCACCGGCGGCGTAACCGAATTGCTCTTGATCAAATCGTCGACGCCGAAACGCTTGGTGCCGAAACGCCGGATCGTAAGCGTCGGGCCGTCGATCGCGAGCGGCGCGACGATTGCGTTGACACGCGAGCCGTCCGGTAGGCGTGCGTCGACCATCGGGCTCGACTCGTCGAGGCGCCGTCCCAGGGGCGCGATGATGCGTTCGATCACGAGCCGCACCTGCCGGTCGTCGACGAACTGCTTGGCGGTGCGTTCGATGCGGCCGCGGCGCTCGACGAAGATGTTGGCGTAGCCGTTGACCATGATCTCGGTGATGTCCGGTTCGTGAAGCAGGCTCTCCAGCGGCCCGAGCCCCAGCGCCTCTTCGATGACCTCGTGACGGATGCGCGACGCGTGCTCGGCGGACGTGATGTCCTTGCGCGAGGCGAGGAACTCGTCGGCGATCGCGTCGACCTGCTGGCGCAGGTCGGCCAGCTTCTGCGCGTCGGTGTGCGCGCGCGCGGCCGCCAGGAAATCGATCTTCGTGAGCATCGCCGCGTGCAGCTCGGTCTTGAGTCGCTCCTCGGCGGTGACGTTCGCGCCCGATCCGCGCATCGCGAAGATCGCCGCCTTCCCGCTCGCCGGCGATGCGCCCGGGAAGTTTGCCGGTTCGGGACGGATCGGGTCGGGCCGCCGCGCTTGGCGACGGTCGCCGATCGGATTGGTGGCGGAGGGGCGAAGCGTGACGATCGCGTCGAGCTCGGGTGTGGCGGACAGCGTTTCGGCGAAGCGGCCGAAGGCGCGCGGCCAGTTGCGATCGCGATACGGCGGCAACTCCGCTGCGACCGTGAACTTCAGCGATTCTTGGATTTCGCGGGCGCGCAATTCGGAGGAATTTCGCAGGTCGTAGAGCGTGAACGCGATGCGCGCGGGCGTGACGCCGAAGCGATCCAGCGCCGAGAGCATCGCGTGCGCCGACCCGACCCCGAGGAGCGTCGGCTCGCTGATGACGACGACCTTCGCGGCGTTCATGATGAACGGGCGCACGGTCGCAGCGAAGGGCTGCGGAGCGTCCACGACGACGAGCGCGTTTTCCGGCAGCTCCGCCACGTACTCTTCGACCGCTTCCGGGCTTATGATGAAACCATCTTCGTACGAGCGCGCCAGCTCGACGATGGACAACTGGCCTTTCGCGACCGTCGCGGGCGAACCGGGGACGCGCCCGAGGTCCAACTCCTTCGCGACGTCGTAAGAGATCGCTAGCGATCGGCGTCCGGCGAGATCCGCATCGACGACGTAGCGCGGACCGGACGACGGCAGCCGCTCGGCCAACTGCATCGCGATGCTCGACGCGCCGACTCCGCCCTTCGCGCCGACGACGACGAAGACGCGCAGGCTCATGGGTTCGTCGAACCGCCCTCGGGGCGCCCCAGATCGATGACCGTCACGCCGCTCGTCCGCTTTGTTGCGGGTTTGACCGCAGCCACGATCGGTGCCGTCGCCGGTGCGGCGACGGGCGCTGAGGCCGGCACGGCGGCGGTTTGCGGGACCGATCCGCGCCCCGGGTTTCCGAGCTGGAGGGGCTCGGCCGGAAACGCGCGGATGGGTTCCTTCGGCGGCCGCAGCGCGAGGCGCAGCGTCGTGTTGAGATCTGCTGCGGCGAGCAGGTTGACTTGATTGGGCGTGAGCGCGAGCGTGACGGTGGTGAGGTTCTGGTTGTCGGGGCTCGGCGTCGCGCTGGTCGTCTCAACCTCGTTGCCCATCGCGAGCACGAGCGCGCCACGCAGGATCGCCGAAGCGCGCGGCGTCTCGTTGCCGACGCGCGGCGGAACGGCGATCACGTCGACGCGGTCGCCCGGCTGAATGAGACCGGCGACGCCTTTGACCTTGTCGATCGAGATGCTGACGGCGCGCATGCCGATCGGCAGCCGGGCCGGGAGCGCGTTCGCACCGCCGGCGCCGATCTTCGACTTCGTGATGACGCTGCCGGCCGGGATCGTGATGAGCGAATACTTCCCGGCGATGTCCTTGCGATCGGAGACAGCGTCGGGGTCGACCTCGCTCGCGGGCCGCGCGGCCTGCGTCACGAAGGCGTCGGTCATCAGCGCGCGCGCCGGCACGTCGTGCGCGGCGATAAAGACTTTGCGGCTTTCGGCGACGGTCCCGGACGAGCGGAGCGAGCCGAGGTAATTCAGCAGCAGGACACCCGTTCCCAACGCCAGCAGGAGGCCGACGATGAGCGGGACACGGCGGGCGTTCTTCATATGGGCAACCTCAGAGCTGGAACGAACGTCGACACCGCGTAGGTGATGCTGCCGGCCGCGATGGCGACGCCGTAGGGAAGAGCGTTCTTTTCGACCGGCGCACCGTGCACGGCGACGGCGGCGGTACTGCGCACGAGCGCGAAGAGGCGGCCGCGGAGCGCCGCCGTGACGAGAGCGAGAAAGCCGCCGGCGATGAGCACGAAGAGCACGAGGGACACGCTCCCCGGAAAGCTCACCAGGCCGCAGCACGCGGCGATCAGCTTGACGTCGCCGCCGCCGAACCAGCCCGCTGAAAAGGCGAACGAGCCGAGCGCGAACGCGGCGCACATCGATGCGACCGCAGTAAGCGCCGGCGCGAGCCCCTGGGGAACGTGTACGGCGAGCGCGGCGAACGCGAGCGCGCCGGTGAGCAGGTTGGGAATCCGCCGCGTGCGGATGTCGATCGCCGCCGCGATCAGCGTCGCCAGGACGAGGACGGCGGTCGTCGTCGTCACATCAGACGCTCGAGCCGATGCCGTTCAAGTTGCTTTTGACCTGGTCGCCGATGAAGACGACCGCGGCGACGCACAGGACGGCGATGAAGCCGAGGACGATGCCGTACTCTGCGAGCCCTTGACCGGAGTCGTCCTGGATGAGCGATGTCGGGAAGGCAATGTTGCGAATCACTGCCGGCGCGCAGAGTACGGCGATCACGTGCGTGTCCTTAGATGCTGCTGCCGACGTTGCTCAGGACGGTCTTGATGTTGCCGCTGAGGAAGACGACGGCGCCGATGCAGAGGACGGCGACGAGGCCGAGGATCAGGCCGTACTCGGCCAGGCCCTGACCTTGTTCGTCGATCATGATGGAACGGAGCGTTGCGGTCATGGAAGATCTCCTTCGAAAGTGCTATCGGACGGAAGGGGGGATGTCATCCGGCGGTGCCGGGAAGTTGGGAGCGCTGACGATAATGCTGGCGCGGGCGCTCGGGCCCGCCGGAAGGGACTGGACGACGACCGTCACGATCGCATTGCGGAAGAAGGCCGAAGCGATCGGGAGCGTGACGTTGTAGTGGCCGTTCGCGTCCGTCGGGACGCTGCGGCGGCTCAAGTACACCGTGGGAAGATCCCGCGAGAACTTCGCGTAGAGCTTCGCTTCCACGGGGTATGCGGCGGGAGCGTTGCCGGTGATGTTCACCGCTTCGGCTCCTACTGCGGGGGTGGCGACGAGGGTCATGACTGGCGAGGCGGCGGGGCCGTCCGCACTCTGCGCTCCGAGGGGCACGAATAGCACCAGCGCGGTGCTGAAAAGAGCGGTCAAGGGCGGGCTGCACAGTCGCATCGTGGCCGCATCGTACACATCGGAACCGGGCGATGGAAAGGCCATTCCGGCAAAATTGACGGTGCGTCCACGCCCTGTCCACACACGGTCCACGGATCGCTCTGGCATACTCGGGGCAACCCTCGACCCCGAGCTCATTCGAGCAGAGGATTCGCTTTGTATCATCTCTTTCGTCCGGCGCTTACCGTTCTCGCCGCCGTCGCCGTGGCCGCCGCGCCCGTCTCCGCCTCCGCCGAAGCCTCGATTCCTATGACGATGCGCACTGGACAATCGCTGATCGTCGCGACGCCGCAGCTCAGCCGCGTCGCGATCGGCGACGGCAAGATCGCGGGCGTGACGCCGGTCGGGAACAGCGAGATCGTCGTGAGCGGACGAACGGCGGGACGCACGTCGCTGCTGGTGTGGACGAGCTCGGGACGCCGCACGTACGACGTTACGGTGACCGAGCAGAGCCTCGGGAACCTGCGGCAGATGCTGTTGGGAGCGATCGCCGATCCCGACATTCACGTCGACGAGTTCGACCGGTCCCTCGTGATCACCGGAAACGTTCTCAACGGCGAGCGGCTCGTGCACGTGGGCGAAGTCGTCTCGCATTTCGACGCCGTCGCGGCGGCCGGGAAGTTCACGGTGGTCAACGCGGTGTCGGTCGCGCGACCGCTCGGACCGCTGCAAACCGAGCTCGCCGGCGCGCCGGAAACAGCCGACGTGCGCGTCGACCGCGACGTGAAGGGCAACCTCATCGTGAGCGGTCAGGTGCACGATCGCACGACGGCGGAACACGTGCTGGGGCGCGTGCGCGCACTGGCCGGTCCGTATCTCGCCATCGACGGCAAGGTCGTCGACCGCATCGAAACGGCGACGGTCAGCCAGGTCGACATCAAGGTCTACATCCTCGAAGTCGACGAGACGGCGCTGCGCCAATTGGGTGTGAACCTGCAGTCGGCGATCTTCCACCCGGACGGCACGTACACGCTGAGCACCCCGCAATTCCCGGCCGTCGAGTCTCCGCTGGGGGTGGGCAAGGCGTTGAACATCGGCTCGTTCTTCCGCAACGTCACCCTCGCGCCGACGCTCAACCTCATCCTGACCAGCGGGCATGCCCGGCTGCTGTCATCACCCGACCTCGTGACGATGCCGGGCCGCCAGGCCGACTTTCTCGTGGGCGGGCAGATTCCGATTCCGTACGCCAGCGGCCCGCAGCAGATCGCGATCCAGTACAAGGACTTCGGCGTGAAGCTCCAGGTGACGCCGACGATTCTCGGCAACGGCGGCGTGGAGACCATCATCGCGCCCGAGGTTTCCGATCTCGACTTTGCGGACGGCGTCTCGCTCAACGGATTCGTCATCCCTGCGCTGAAGACGAGCCGCCTTTCGACGGACGTCGTCACCAAGTCGGGCGAGTCGATCGTGATGGGCGGCCTGCTGCGCCGCATCGAACAGCGCACGGTCGACAAGATCCCGCTCCTCGGCGATCTGCCGATCCTCGGCAAGCTGTTCCGCTCGACTCGCTATCAGAACCAGCAGACCGACGTCGTCTTCGTGATGACGCCGCAGATCCTGACGCGCTGAACGGGGCGATCGCCCGTGAAGGAGGACGCGATGCATGAACGAGGCCAGGTCATTCCGCTTGTTGCCGTTGCGCTCGTGGGGCTCCTCGGCGCGGCGTCGCTGGCGGTCGACGTCGGCTACTGGCGATATCAGCAGCGGATCGAACAATCGGCGGCGGACAGCGCCGCGATCGCCGGTGCGGTCGAACTCCTATATACGCACGCCGGCGCCGCGTGGAAGGCGGCCGCGCAAAACGATGCGACGGCGAACGGCTACACCGACAACGGCGATGATGTCCGAGTCGACGTGGACCATCCGACGACGGGCCCGTACGTAGGCAACGACGCCGCGGTGCAAGTCGTCGTGTCGAAGAAGCAGCCCGCATTTTTTGCCTTCGTCCTCGGCAAGAACTACCAGTGGGTGAGCGCACGCGCGGTGGCGGTGCCGAACTCCGCCGGACGCGAATGCATCTACGCCTTGAGCGGTGACATCACCATGAAGGGCGGCGGCGGCGGCGGTATCAGCGCGCCGACGTGCGGCCTCATCACCGACTTCAACCTGAACGTGACGGGAGGCGCGCAGGTCAACGCGACCTTCGTCGGCTACGTCGGCAACGGACCTTCCGGCGGAACGTACCCGCAGGCGTCGCCGCAGCTGGCGCTCGCGGCGACCGATCCGTGCCCGACGATTCCCAGCTGCGCCTATCTCGCAGCGAACCCGCCTCCTGTCTTGACGTGCCAGGACCAGAGTACCCTAAGCTCACCGCTCCTGCCCGGAGAGTATTGTCAGCCGCTCAATCTCAGCGGCGGAGCGGTGCTCGCCGGTGGTCTCTACGTGCTCGACCAGGGGTTGACGGCCAGCGGGAACGGTACGATTTCGGGTACGAACGTCACGATCTACAACCGTGGCGGGGTGACGGTTGTCAACGGCAACATCTCTTTCGACCTCACCGCGCCGACCACCGGAAACTATGCCGGGATGGTGTACTATCAGCCTCCCAACAACACGAGCAGCGTGACGGTGAACGGGAAATCCGGGACGGACAATTTCTCCGGCGCGATGTATCTGCCGAGCGCCAACATGACGCTCAACGGCAACGTTCCGGACCTCTCGCTGCTGGTGGTCGGATCGCTTACCATGAACGGCGGCGGCATCGGTGCGCACGCGAACGGCTTGGCCGGCGTCGGGCACGTCGTGCTGGGGGAATGACGATGCAGCGCACAAGGATCGGGCGCTTTGCGCGCGGACTCGCGGCTGCGGAAAAAGGCTCGGCGCTGGCCGAGCTGGCGATCGTCCTCCCGATGCTGTGCCTGCTTCTCGTCGGCCTCATCGAGGTCGGTCGATTCGGGTACTACAGCATTCTGGTCGGCAATGCGGCGCGCGCCGGCGTGCAGTACGGCGCACAAAACGTCGACACCGCGCGCGACCGTGCCGGCATGCAGAGCAGCGCGCTCAACGACGGCCAGAACGTCCCCGGCCTGACGGCGCAGCCGTCGTACTCGTGCACGTGCGCGGACGGCACCGCGGCGGACTGTCTTCAGGCTGCCCCCTGCCCCAACAGCCATCGGATCGTGTACGTGCAAGTTGCGGCCACCGGCGCGTTCCCCTCGCTGCTGAACTATCCGGGCCTGCCCGCGTCGTTGCGGTCGGTCACGGTCAGCGCCACGGCGACCATGCGAGTCTCTCCATGATGCTCCGGGCGTGGATCGGGAACGGCGAGGCCGAACGCGGCAGCGCGATGGTGGAGTTCGCGATCGCCAGCACGGTTGCGTTGACGCTGATCTTCGGCATCATCGATTTCGGACGCGCGTTGTACACCTATCATCTGGTCTCGAACGCCGCGCGCTTGGGGAGCCGATACGCGATGGTACGCGGCTCCGCGTGCGCAGCATCGGGGTGCCCGGCCGATGCAACTCAAATCCAGAACTACGTGCGGAGTCTCTCGCCCGGGGTCGAGCCGAGCGCCCTCGCCGTCACGACGACCTGGAGCTCCGCTTACGGCTGCGTCAGCGCAGCGAACCACGACCAGCACTGTCTGGTGACGGTCCAAGTTACGTACCCGTTCAGCTTCATCGTGCCGCTGATGCCGAACTTCACGCTCCCGATGACGAGCGCGTCCGTCATGGCGATCTCGCAATGAGGGCGCTTGCGACGTACGTCTTTTGGCTCTTTTCACCGTTGCTGATCGTAGAGGCGATCGCGTCCAACGGCGGGTCGCGCGGTACGACCTCGTACGTCGCCGACGTCCGCGCGTTTTACTGCGCCCGCAGCGCGCCGTTTGCCGGTGTTGCGGGCGCTTCTGCGCCGTTCGCGCCGAAGTGCTAGCGCGGCTGTCGGCGTGGTTCATCGTTCCGGCGGTCCTCGCTGCGACGATCGCGCTGGTCGGCCTCGGCAAGGACACCTATTTGATGGGTGATTTCCGCGCCTTCTACTGCGCGGGCTCCGCGATCGCGCAGCACGCGAACCCGTATCTCGAGGAGCCGCTGCACGGCTGCGAGCGGGCAGCCGGTCCGCCGGCGGAGCCGTCGTTCATGCGCGGCGTGGTACTTCCCGCACCCTTGCCGCCGTTTGCGCTCGCATTGTTCGTGCCGTTCTCGCGCTTTCCGTTCGGGATTGCCGCCGTGCTCTACGGCGCTCTGCTGGTGGCTGCGATGGCGCTCGCGGTCGGGCTGTACGCCCGCGTCACCGGCGCATCCAGTGTTCTGCTCAACCTGGCTTTCGCCGCGATCACGGCGACGGTCACGCTTTACGTCGGGCAGCCGGTGCCGCTGGTGATGCTTGCGCTCGCCGGCGCCGCGCTGCTCGTGCGCCGCGAACGATGGTGGGCGGCCTCGCTGTGCGTCGCCGCCGCGTGCATCGAGCCGCACGTCGCGGCGGCCGCGATCGTCGCGCTGCTCGTAGCGCTGCCGCGCACGCGCATCCCGCTCGCCGTGTGCGGTCTGGGTTTGTGTGCGGCGAGCGTAGCGCTGGTGGGGCTCCCGGTCACGCTCGCGTACGTGCGCGACGTCATCCCCGCGCACGCGCTCGCCAACGCGTACGAGTGGCAGTTCAGCCTTACGTCGATCCTGACGTCGGCGGGCGTTGCGGCGCCGCTGGCGATCCGCAGCGGCGAGCTGATGTTCGCCGGCATGGTGACGCTCGGCGTGGCTGTCGCCTATCGTCTGTGGCGCGCGAGCGGCGATCCGGCAGTCCTCGTGTTCGTCCCGCCGGCCTTCGCCGTCTTCGGCGGCGTGCACGTTCATTTCCAGCAGCTCGCGATCGCGTTCCCCGCCTTCCTCTACGTGTGCGCGCGCCATCCGCAGGTCCGGGTGCTCGCTGCGACGGGTCTGGCGCTGGCAATGATTCCGTGGAACGTGATGAGCTCGTCGGTCTTGGCCGGTGTCTCGCCGCTGCTGGTCGGTGCGTTCTCGGGAATCACGCTGGGCCGCCGCCGCGGCCTGCTGCTTGCCGGCGTCGCCGCGGGGCTCGGTCTGTCGTTGCTCGTGCTCGCGTCAGTCGGCCTCGGGCCGCCGCTCGTGCATTTCGTCGCGCACCCGTATCCGCCGGATGCGCTGGCTGAGGCGGGGTGGGGCGATTTCTCGCGCGCGACGATGATGCGCCCATCGTTCTTGATGCAGTGGTTGCGCATGCCGACGTTGATCGGTCTGGGGTGCGGTTTGTGGGCGCTCGTCCGCGTCGCGTATCCGCCTCGCGCCGGCGCCGGGGTTGCGGCATGATCGCGAAGCGGCGGTTCGTGCGGCTGGATCCGGAGCGGCTGCTGCCGTGGATGTGTGTCGTCGCGGGGGCCGGCTGGCTGGGCGCGATCGCGCTGCGTATGCCGGCGGGCGACGGCGATCTGTTGTGGCAGCGCTGGCTCGGCGAGCGCATCCTTCGCGAGCACGCGTTGCCGCGCGCGCTGGGCGCGGAGACGTTCGCCGCTTCGGGCGCTCCGTGGACGCCGCAGGAGTGGCTGTTTTCGACCGCTATCGCCGCGACGGCCGACCACGGCAACGCTTGGATCGTCGCGCTCGTCTGTGCGCTCGCGGCCGTGGCGGCGCTTGCGTTCGTGGTCCTGCGCTGCCGGAAACGCGGCGTCTCCTCCGTGCTTTCGTCGGGCGCCGTGCTGGTCTGCGTGCTCGCGATGATCCAATCGTTCGGCGTGCGCGCGCAGGTGTTGGGATGGGCCGGCTTGGCGTGCGTGCTTTGGCTGTTCGAACTGGAAGGGCCATGGGTGTGGGCCGCGGTTCCGGTCACGGTCGTGTGGGCAAACCTGCACGCGAGCGTCTTCGTGGCCCCCGCCGCAGCCGTGCTCGTCGCCGTCGCGGCAGCGTTGCGTGAGCGCCGGTGGTCGCCCGAGGTGCGCCGTCGTGCGGCGCTTGCCGCGGCCTGCGGTGCGGCGACGCTCGCGACGCCGCTCGGCTGGGATCTGCCCCGCTACGCATTCGCGCTCATGACCAGTCCGATTCGCCATTCGATCAGCGAGTGGGGTGCGACGAGCATGGCTAGCTTCGCGTTCATCGTGGCGGGCCTACCGGTGCTCCTCGTGCTGGCTGCATTCGGCGTTCGCACGTCGTTGCGCGATCGACTCGTCGCGACGGCGTTCGTCGTCCTGCTCTTCACGGCGGTTCGCAACGTCCCGGTGTTCGTGCTGGCCACGGCTCCGATCGCCTTCGCGGCGCTGCCGCGCGAGCGCGCTTTGCGCGCGCTTTCGGCGCGTTCGGCGATGCGCTTGGCGTGGACGGCGTTCGGCACCATGATCGTATGCGCGGGCGCGCTCACGGCGTTCGCGTGGCGCGCCGCGCCGGCGCTGGAGGGGGCACTGCCCTTCGGTCCCGCCCGAACGCTGGTGGACCAGGCGCGCACGCCGCCGCGCGTCTTCTGCGAGGATTTCGCCTGGTGCAGTCTGTTTCTGGCCGACGCCGTCGCGGCGCAGGTCTTTTTGGATGGTCGCTGCGACCCGTATCCACCGGCGGTGTGGGACGACTACCGGCAGGTCGTGGACGGAGGTCGCCGCTGGGCGGCTATTCTCGACCGCCGGCGCGTCGATGCGGTGCTGGTGCGCCGGGACGGCGCCCTCGACAGTCTGCTGGCCGAGCGCAGCGGCATCTGGCGCAGCATCGCCGCCAACGCGCATGCGCGCCTATACGTTCGACCGGCCCTGATCGCACGCGAACGTGCAGTTCCGCGCGGTGCATGACGTGATGCGCGACACGTGTATATGCGCGGCTGCGAGGCCGATAATGGAAGAGAGTCCGGTGCAGTTCGGCGTCGCTGGTGTTTTGCTATCTCGCCGATCGACATTCCGCGCACGCTGCGTTCATCGAGGTCAGAGGTAACACGATCGTGGAAAATCACAACGGAGCCGACCGCCGCCGCAACGTCCTCGACATCGTCGCGGACCTCGGGTTCCTCGAACGCAAACAGCAGTCGTCGGTAGACGCTGCCGCAGTTGCGACGGAACCCGTCGCGCCACCGGCGTTAGCACTCGTTCCATCGGTCAAACACGACACGGGGCCCGCAGTGCCCGCCGCCCCGCCGTCGCCGTCGCCGGCCGCGTCAACGGCGCCGCCGGATGCGGCTGCGTCGCCGGCAGCGAGTTCCGCCTCGAACGCCGCCCACGCCGACGTCATGCAGGCGCTCACCGACGCGCAGCGGCGTGCCGCGGAACAGCGTGTCGCGGCCGAGCGATTTTTGAAAGAAACGGTCCAGCTCGAGGAACGTCTCGCCGAAGAAGCGGAACAGGCCCGCGCGGCGAGCGAACACGTCCTCGCGCAACAGCTTGCGCGGGCCGCCGATGAGGCGCTCGTGCTCGAGCGGCATGCGGCAGAGCAGGCCGAGGCGTGCGCAAAAAAGATCGAACGGATCGCAACCCAAAAGGCACAGGCCGAGGCGCTGCGCATCGACGACCACGCCGCTCAGCAGGCAGCGGCGGCCGAGGTGATCGCCGCGCAAGGGCGGCTGGCCGAGAGCCGGCGGCGGCTCGAGATCGCCACCGTCGCGTGCACCGAAAGCAGTCAGCGCTACAACGACGTGTGCTCGGTGGAAGAAGCGGCGCGCGCGGAAGCCGAGAAGGCCGTTCGACTCGCCCAAGAGCAGCGCGCCGAACGCGAGAAGCTCGAAGTCGAATTGCGCGCTGTCCAAGAGCGCGCCGCAACGTTCAAGGGGAACCTGCCGTCGCTGGCGTCGGTCGAGGAATTGCGCGCCCTCGAAGCGCGCAGCTTCGCGCCGAGCGAAGCGGCCAAACGCGTCGCCGAGCGGCGTGCAGCCGACGCCGCACGGCGGCTCGGCGAACGGCACGTCGCGGACGCGGAACGCAGCGCGGCGAGCTGAAGCGGCGATGACGCAAGGGATATGCCGTAACCCGACCTGTCCGAACGCCGCAAGCGCGACGCCGGTCGAGCGCTATCCTGGGCCCGGCGAGTACTGTCCGGAATGCGGGGAGCTGCTCGATGCCCTCGCGCCGCCGGTCGAGAACGACGCCCCGCCGTCGAAGGCCCCGCCGTCGAACGCGCCGCCGTCGAACGCTCTGCCGTTCGGCGGTTTGACCGCGCTGCAAGCCCTGCAGCAATTCGAAGCGGCGTCGCCGGCCGTCGCGCCGGAGGCGCCGAAACGTTCGCGCAAACGCTTCGGCATCGCGTCGGCTGCCGTCGTTCTGGCGGCGCTCGCGGCGATCTTCTTGCTGCGCCCGACCGCGATGGGCCGCGCGACGCCGAAAGACGTCGTGCGCATCTGCCGGTCGGCCATGACCGAGCGGTTCGCCAGCGACATCGTGCGTGCGTACGCGGCGAAGAGCCGGCTGCCGGCGTCGCGCTTCGAATTGTCGAGCCGGGCCGCCTGCGACGTGCACTTCGCTGCGGCACCCGGTACCGGCGAAGGGGTCGTGGGGTACGACGGCATCGTCGTGGTGGTGAACCCGCAGAATCCGCTCTCGCACCTCAGCAACTCGGACCTGCGGAAGATCTTCCGCGGGGACGTGACCGATTGGTCGGAACTCGGCAGAGCACCGGGCCCGATCACGGCGATCTTGCCGGACGACGGGACGGACGAAGCGCAGACGCTCGCCCAGAGGTTCCTGTTGGGCTCCAGCGTCGGGGCGAACGTGCGGCGTATGCCTTCGGGCGCGGAGATCGTCCGGGCCGTCACGAGCGCGATCGGACGCGGTGCGATCGGAATGGTCGCGTTCAGCGCGGCGGTGCCCGCAAAGGTCGTCAAGCTCGACGGGGCGCCGGCTCCGAGCGTGATGTCGATCGGCGACCAGCGCTATCCGCTCGCGGTCGCCGTAACGGTCGACGCCGACGGCCCGGCGCGGCTGCCCGCTGCGGCCGGATTGGTCCGCTACGCGCGCTCCGAGAGCGCGCAGTCGATCGTCTCGCAGGACGGATTCGTTCCCAAGAAAGGATTCTAGCATGCGCCGAGCTCACGTCATCCTCGCGCTGGCCACATTCGCCCTAGCGATCGCACCCGCCGCCGCCGCACCGAAGCGCACCGTCGTTTTCGGTGCGGCGGTTTCGCTTAGCGGCTCGCTGCAGAAGGAAGGCGTGCTCACCAAAGAGGGCTACGACTTCTGGATGCGCTACGTCAACGCACACGGCGGCTTGCGGGTCGGAACCCAGCGCTACGCCGTCGCGATCCATTACGCCGACGATCAGTCGAACGCGCAGACGACGGCGAAGCTCGTAGAGGGATTGATCTCCGAGGACAAGGTCGACTTCATCCTGGGGCCGTATGCCTCCGGGCCCACGTTCGCGGCCGCGACCATCGCCGAGCGTCACGCGGTGCCGATGGTCGACAGCAGCGGCGCAGCGGAGCGAATCTTCAATCAGGGCTATCGCTACACGTTCGGCGTGCTCTCGCCGGCGCGCAAATACCTCGTAGGCATCATCGAGTACGCGGTCAAGCGCAGCCCGGCGCCGCGCACCATCGCGATCACGTCGGCGAGCGATCCTTTCTCGCTGGAAGTCCAGCAGGGTGCGGTGCAGTCGGCGAACGATCACGGTCTGCGCGTCGTCTATGCCGACCGCTACGCCGACGATCCGAACTCCGTCGCGGCCGCGGCTGCCGCGGTCAAAGCCGTGCATCCGGACGTCATCCTCGCTGCCGGGCATCTGCAGGATGCGATGCAGCTCCACCGCGCGCTCAAGGAGCAGCACGTCAGCGCGAAGATCTACGGATATTCGGTCGGGCCCGACACGCCCGAGTTTCGAACCGCGCTCGGCGCAGACTCGCAGGCCGTGCTCGGCAGCGCACAGTGGTCGGGCGCGGTGTCGTATGCGGGAGAAGAAGGCTTCTACCAAAGCGCGCGCGCGTATGAGGCTGCGTTCACGCGTGACATCGGACATTCGCCCGATTATCACAACGCGGAAGCATCGGCGGCTTGCCTCGCGTTCCAGTACGCGATCCAGCGCGCCGGAACGGTCGATCGCGAAGCGGTGCGGGAGTCCCTCGCGAAACTCGACGTGGTGACGTTCTTCGGTTTGTTGAAGTTCGATCAGCGCGGCCTCAACGTCTTCAAGCCGATGGTCGTGAATCAGATCCAGGGCGCGAAGCTCCTGACGATCTATCCATACCGCCTGGCGGACGCGAAGCCCGTCTATCCCGCACCGCCCTGGGCGTACTGACGGCGCTGCGGGCCGCTTGGCGTTCGCCTGCGCCCCCGGAAACCGGAACGTGACGCGGCGTTGGAATCTCGAGACGCGCTCAAACCGCTGACGTCGCTGCGGTTCGCGGCGGCGCTGCTGGTATTCTCGTGGCATTGCGTTCCGACGCGCCAGATCTCCGCGACGTTCTCGCTCGGATACGCCGGCGTCAGCTTCTTTTTTCTGCTCTCGGGCTTCATCCTCACCTACGGCTATCACCGCGCGTTCGCCGGCGGCATCGAACTGGGGGCGTTGCGCACGTTTTATGCCGCTCGGATCGCGCGGGTCTACCCGCTGCATCTCGTCACCTTGCTGCTGATGGTCCTGTGCTTGCCATACCTCGGCGAGAATTCGGTGTGGACGGGCGTCGACGCGCAGACTCGCCTCGGCGAGATCGCGGCTGGAGCCGTCCTGATCCAAAGCTGGTTCCCCGATCGCGTCATCCACTTCGGCGGTAACGGACCGGCCTGGAGCGTTTCGGTCGAAGCGTTCTTCTACGCGCTCTTTCCTGTGCTCGCGTTTGCTTTACTGCGGCTGTTTCGCAGGTCGTCGCCGCGCATCGTGCTCCTCGGCGCGGGCGCTCTCTGGCTCGCGGCGACGTTCGTGCTGGCAGGGCAGCACGCCGGGCCCGACGACTGGCGCTTCTACGTCTTTCCGCCGGCGCGGCTCGTCGAGTTCGTGGTCGGAATGCTGCTCGGCATCGCGTTCTTGCGGCGCGATCCCCACGCCGCGTGGCCGCTGCGCGCGACGAGCGTCGAAATCCTCGCGGTCGCCGCGACGGCGCTTGGGATCTATGCCTCGCCGCTCTTTCCGTTTTCGTTGCGGTTCTCGGCCGGCGTCATGCCGGCGTGGGCGCTCCTGATCTCCGTCTTTGCCTGGCGGCGCGGGGCGATCTCTCGGCTCCTCGAACATCCGGTTCTCGTCCGTTTAGGCGAGGTGAGCTACGCTTTCTACCTGGTGCACCTCGCCGTCATCGCGTTCTTCGCGCACGTGCTCGGCTGGGGCTCTCCGTTCGCGGCACCGCTCATGCTGACCGTGACGCTGGCGCTGAGCTTCGTGCTCTACCACGGGATCGAGCAGCCCCTGCGCCACCGAATCCGTACCTTCTTTGCCCCGCGTCCACCCGCGGCGCCCCTCGCGGTCGGACAAACGGCTGCGAACTAGACTTGTTCGACCGTGCGGATCTCCGGGACGTCCTCGCGCACGACGGCTTCGATTCCGCCTTTGAGGGTGGCGTTCGAGGCGGGGCAGCCGCCGCAGGCACCGATCATCTGCACGTACGCGACGTCGGCATCGACCCGGATCAGCCAGACGTCACCGCCGTCGCGGCGGATCATCGGGCGAATGCGATCGAGGGCCGCTTCGATGCGGCTCTCGATCGTCAGCGTCGCGGACATCGTTACTGGCCGAATTCCTTCATGACTTCGTGCATGCGGCCGGCCATCGCGATGGCGTCGTCCCATTTGCGCTGCCACATGTTGCGGCCGAAGATCAAGCCGACGCATCCCGCTTCCATCGCGAGCCGCGCCTTGTGCAGCGTGTCCTCGTCGCTGAGCTTCGAGCCGCCGGAGACGAGCACCAACGTGCGCCCCGCCGACTTGACGACTTTGCGCAAGCCGTCGAGCTCGCTCATGGTCAGCGTGTTGTACGGTTTCGGCGCCGTCGCGGCCGCCTCGTCGGAATGGGGGACGTTGAGCTTCACGATGTCGGCGCCGATCTCGCACGCGACGCGGGCGGCGTAGTCGACCGCGTAGAGCGAATCCTGGCCGCCCTTCGCCTTGATCGCCGAGCCGCGCGGATACGACCAGACGATCAGCGGCATGCCGTACTTTTCGCACTCGCGGCGGACGCCGTTCGCCTGCTCGATGTCGCGGTCTTGCGCGGGCGAGCCGACATAGATGGTGTATCCCACCGCGTCGGCGCCCAGCCGGACCGCATCCTCGACGCTCGACGTCAGCGGGCTGAACGAGTTGTCGTCGGACGGAACGTTGGTCTTGCCGTTGACCTTCAGCACCAGCGGTACGCGGCCGGCGTACTGCTTGTGGTACTTCTCGGCGAGCCCGATGTGGTAGGCGATCCCCGAGAACTTCCCCTCGACCGCCAGGCGCAGCACCCAGTCGGTGTCGAGGGCGTCCGGGTTGTCGAAGAAGTCGATCGGTCCGTGCTCGAGCCCCTGATCGATGGGCAGCAGCATCAGCGTGCCGTTGGCCGGACCATGGCCGTACATCATGTTGTAGAGGCGGGCACGTTTGCCGGTCGAGAGGTTCAGATCCTCAAACGTCGGCCGGCGGATCGAAGTAAGCATCCTGGCGATTCTCCCGGTTCGTGTGCTGGTCGGCCCCGTTTCGCTTGGGCGGCGTTGCCCTCATTGTGCCCCCGCGTACGCCGATGCGCAACGACGAGCGTCGCTCCTCAGCGGGCA
>JAQBPM010000103.1 GCA_028287525.1 Vulcanimicrobiota bacterium
CTAGCGGCCGCCGCCGACGTCGACTACGGCGCCGGTCACGTAGGATGACGCCGGGGAGAGGAGCCAGAGGATCGTCTCGGCGACCTCGTCCGCCGTGCCGGCGCGCTTCATCGGCACGGTGGGCGCAAGTTTTTCGAGCCGTCCGGGTGCATGGATGTCGGTGAGAATCAATCCAGGCGCGACAGCGTTCACGCGGATTCCTTCGCCCGCGACCTCGGTCGCGAGACCGATCGTGAGCGAGTCGATGGCACCTTTGCTCGCAGCGTAGTGCACGTAGACGCCGCCGCCGCCGATGTCGGCGGCGCGCGATGAGAGGTTGACGATCGCGCCGCCGCTGCCGCCTTGCGCCGTCGACATGCGGCGCACCGCTTCGCGGCAGCAGAGCATCGTGCCGATCACGTTCACGGCGAAGACGCGCTCGAGCATCTCGTGCTCGAGCGCCTCGACGCGGCACGTCGCACCGACGATGCCGGCGTTGTTCACGAGACCCGTCACCGGTCCGAACGCATCGTCAACCGCGAGGAACGCCGCGACGATGTCGTCTTCGCCGCCGACGTCGGCGCGAATCGCGATCGCGCGGCGTCCGGCGGCGGCGATCTCTGCGATGAGCGCATCGGCGGCGGCGCGCTCGCGGACGTAGGTGAACGCGACGTCGTAGCCGGCCGCGCTTCCTTGCCGCACCACTGCGGCGCCGATGCCGCGGCTGCCTCCGGTGACGAGGAGCGTCCCGCGCGAGTCTTCAGCGAGCAACGGCATCGACATAGGCGATCTTTCGGTCGAGCGCGGTGAGTGCGTTGTCCCAAGTATACCGCGCCGCGGTCTGCGCGCCATTCACGCGCAGCTCGCCGGCCAGCGCCGGATCGTCGAGCAGGGCTTTGAGATACGCCGCAAGCTCGCGGCCGTCGCTCGTATCGCAGACGATCGCGTTCACGAACGGCTCCGCGTACTCTTCGCCGGTTGCGCCGCAGATCGCGATTCCGCCGGCCGCCATCACTTCGAGGCCGACCAGACCGAACGGCTCTTTGCCGCTGTTCGCGAGCACCGCCTCGGACGCCGCGTAGAGCGCATACAGCGTCGCTTCGTCCAAGAAGGCGCGGACGTGCACGACCGGTGCGTCGACGAAGGAGAGCAGCCGCGCGAATTCGCGCCAGTCGGTGCCTTCGTAGGCGAGCCGCTCGACGGCAAGCTGCCGCTCGCGCGCCCGTCCCATCACGACGTCGCCGTACGGTTCCTTTCCGCCGCGCACGATGAGCCGCGCGTCGACGCCCGACGCACGCACTTCCGCCAGCGCGTCGATCGCCTGCAGCCAATTCTTATCGGGATCGAAGCGGCCGACTTTCACGAACGTCGGACGCGTCCCGAACGCTGCCCGCAACGCTTTCGTCTGTTCCGGATCCGCGCCGGCCAGCAGCGCCTCATCGATGCCGTTGGGAACGACGAGGGCGTGAACGTACCACAAGGCAAGCTCGAACTTCATGTACTTGCTCACGCACGTCACGGCTGCGGCGCGGGTCAGCGTCGGCCAGTGAATCTTCTCGAAGCCGTACGTGTTGTTCGCGTTCCACATCAGCGTCAGCGCGCCGCGCACGCCGCGTTCGCGCGCCAGCCGGTCGATCGCGATCGCGACATTCGCCGTCTGCCACTCCTCGCAGATCACGAGTACGCGCTCGCCCGCCGCGGCCGCCGGCACCACGATCTCATCGACGATCCACGGCGGTAGGCTCACTTCCCAGTCGTGAATCTTTGCGGGTTCGCCGTCGTACGCGTTGCGCGGGTATTGCGAGGAGACCCACTGCGACCAGCGCCGCAGCGTGACGCCGGGGTCGCTCGCTTCGACCGGCGCCATGTGCGGATCGCCGACGAAGAAGAGTTGCACGTCGTGGCCGGCGGAACCAAGCGCCCGTGCAAGCTGGGTGACGCGCGTGCCGAGCCCGCCGATCGACGCGTACCGGTCGGGACCCTCGAAGGACAGGAGCGCGACGTGGCGGGGAATCATCGTCGCTTCCTCCCGTTCCCTTCGCGCGGCTTCCTGCTCGCCCAGGACCCCCTCGCGCCGACCCGAAGTTGGCGACGGTGCGTGAAGCGGTGACCGCATCGAAACGACGGTGATTCGATCGGTCGCTGCGGCTGCCGCCGTGACGGCGACGCTGCTGCTTGCATGCGCCGTTCCCGCCGGTGCGCAAACGCGCGAGCCGCACGTGTTCGCTGCAGCGCCTGCCGCGCCGCGCTACGTTCGCGTGTACGCCGACGTCACCGGGTCGGGCGTTCGCGGCACGTCGGTCTGGCTGATCGACCGCGCGACCGGGCGGACTTTCGAACGCGTCGACGCCGGACCGTTGACGACGACCGACGGCTTCGACGGCAAGCGTGCTTGGCACGCCGATGCGACCGGGTTGCCGATCGTGATCGGGAACGCGGAGAGCCGCCGCGACGCGCTCGCATGGGCGCACCTCTTCGGCCGCAGCGGCCCCGAACGTCCACGGATAACGCCGCTCTCCAAACGGGGGCGAGCGGAGGTCGTACGGCTTCGCTATCCCGGACTTACCGGACCGATCGACGTGGCGATCGACCGGCGGACGCACCGCGTGACGAGCGTGCTGGACCAAACCGGCGTCGATCCGGTGTCGACGTTCTTCGGCAACTATCGCAGCGAGCGCGGCGCGCAGGTGCCGTACGCGATCGAACAGCGGAGCCCGTTCTCGATCTGGCGCTTCCGCGTCCGCACGGTCACCTTTCCGCGTACGATTCCGGCGAACGCGTTCGCGCCGCCGCCGGCGCCCGACGATGCGCGGCTCGACGGCGTGACGTCCGTCCCGATGCGTATGGCGGACGGCGCGCCGGTCGTGCCGATCCGGATCGACGGCGGGCCCGTTCTCCACGTCCTGTTCGATTCCGGCTCGACGAACTATCTGACCCCGGCGGCGGCGCGCCGCCTGCACTTGCGCGCTTTCGGCGAGGACAAGAGCGGCGGCGTCGGTCCGCTCCTCGTGCGCCAGCGGTACACGACGGTGCGCCGGCTCGAAGTCGGCGCGGCGGAGCTTCGCGATCAGCCCTTCGGGATCATCGACGACGCACCGGGTCCCGGCATCGACGGAGCGATCGGTCAGGAAGTGCTGCAGCGGTTCGTGACGAGCTTCGACTTCGCGCACGGCCGCGTGCGCTTGGCGCGAAACGCGCGCGCGCTCGGCATTACCGCGCACGCGATCCCGCTGCGTTTCGCGCCGTCGGGTCCGGAGGTCGACGGTGCGCTCGACGGCCTGCGCGGCGCGATCGCGCTCGACACCGGAAGCGGCGTTGCGCTCGACGTGATGTCGCCGTTCGTACGCAAGCACGGCCTCGCGCGGCGCTATCGGGTGCACGGTCTCGTCAGTACCGGCGGCGGGATCGGAGGCGGGACGATCGGGTACCTCGCTCGCGCCCGTGCGCTGCGCGTCGGCGACGTCGTCCTCCATGACGTGCCGATCGTGCTCGGCACGATGACGACCGGAGCGCTCGCCGACCCGACGCAGCTCGGCAATCTCGGCACGCCGGCGCTGCGGAACTACGTCACCGTGTTCGACTATCGGAACGGCCGTCTATGGCTGCTTCCGTGAAGCGAACGCGCCAGAACGGCCGGTCCGGCCAGCGCCGCTCAAGGTCGTAGTAGGCGCGGCGCTGCGCGACGTACGCGTCGAATCGCCGCCGCACGTCCGCGTCGTATGCGGCGAGCGAGTCGTCGTCGAGCGCGTCGGCGAATGCGCGCGCGCTCTGCAGTGCCTTGACGATGCCGAAGCCGGAGAGCGGGTCGTACGACGCTGCGGCGTCGCCGACCGCCGCCCATCCTTTCCCCGCCGCGCGCCGGCGGATCGACGACGGCACGTGCACGACGTGTGAGGCGGCGATGCGGGCGCGCCCGACGCGCTCGCAAGTGAGCGGTGCGGACGCGAGCTGCTCGGCGATCTCGAAGCCGTCGCGCACGTATTGGCCGGGATCGACGAACAGCACCGCCGCCGTCTCGCCGGACGGCAGCGGCGCGCAGTACCACCACCCGTCCGGTGCGCTCTCGATCAGCGTGCGCGTGTCGCGCGGAGGATCGGCGTCGAAAGCGAGCCGCAAGAAGATCGCGAGGAGCCGATCGTCGACCTCGCGCGCGACCTCGCCGAGGCGCGTCCCGTTGCGGCCGCCGGCATCGACCACGAATCGCGCGCGCAGCGGGCGCTCGCGGTCGCCCGAAAGCGCGACGCGCCACGCGTCGCCGTCCGGCGTGCAGCGCAGAGCGCTCGCTCCGGCAACGATCTCCGCGCCGGCGGCGGCCGCGGCGTCCGAGAGCACGTGGTCGAAGACGTTGCGGTCGACGTGCCAGCCGCTGCCGTGCAGGTTCGCGATGAAGTGCGTCTCCTGCGGGTGCGGCGATCCCCAGGCCGAGACGAGGCCTGGCGACGCCAGCGGCCCCGATCGCACGAACGCGTCCCACACGCCGAGTTCGCGCAGCAGCGGGTTGATCTCCGGCGGCAGCGTCTCGCCGAACCGAGGCTCGCCGTACCTCGATGCCTCCACGAGCACGACGTCGCGCCCGCGCTGTGCGAGCAGCAGTGCGGTCGCGGCGCCGGCCGGCCCGCCGCCGACGACGACGACCTCACGGACGGCGGGGTTCCGCCGCACACCCGTCGCAATGCCCATTGCCGTCCGCCTTCGCGTCAATGCCGCGCGGACTCTCCATTGCAGAGGGTGTCTATGGGAATCGAGTCGATCGTCAGCGTGCGCATCCATCCGGCGATCGGGATCGCCCGGATCGGCAACAGCCCCACCGATTGGTTCGACGGGCCGGACCTGCCGTATCCGACGCCGCGGCCGCTTGGCTTCTATAAGGATGCGGAGGGCCGTCTCAAGCGCCAAGCGGCGCTGTTTCGCGTCTACGGATACGATGCCGGCGGCCGCGTCGTCGCGGAGCTGACCGCCGAGAACGCGGCGGTCGAATGGACCGTCCACGTCGCGAACACGAAAGCGGCGTGGTACGACTTCGACGTCGCGCTCGACATCCCGGACGCCGCGGCGCAAGCGTCGACGCTGCGCAACGGTACGTTTACCGGCGATGCCCGCAAGCAGCTCGCGATCGATCCGGGGCCGCGCACGATCTCGGGGCCGAACGCGAAGCCGCAGCGCTTCAAGTCCGGCGAGTTCGTCGGCAAGAAGGTCTATCTCGGCGAGCTGCAGACCGACGATGCCGGCCGGCTGCGCTTTCTCGGCGGGCGCGGCGTCTCCGCGAACTTCACCGGCGAGACGAGTCCGACGACGTTCGCCAACAACGACGGCTGGCACGATGACGTCTCGGACGGGCCGGTGCACGCCACGGTGAAGACCGACGGCAAGACGTTCGACGCCGACGGTGCGTGGGTCGTCGTCGCACCGCCGAACTACGGTCCCGACCTCGTCACGCCGCAGACGCTGCACGACGTCATCTACGACGCGCTCGCCGGCGCGTGGCTTCCCTCCGCGAAGGCGATCACGCCGTCGTTCCGCCGCGACATTCTGCCGCTCTTGCAGCAGATGACCGACGCGCAGTGGGTGAACGACGGCTTCTTCACCACCTTCGGCTGGGGCAACGCCTACGATTTCACCCGCGAGGAACTGCTGCGCAAGCTCGCTCAGCCGAAACCCGCGCAGGGTGACGACACCTACCGCGAGCTGCGCGTGCAGATCTTCAACATGCTGCGCGACCCGGCCGGAACGGCGCAGCAGCCGCACCAGTGGCCACCGATCTACGGCGACGCGTTCGGCAACTATTACACGAGCCCGCGCGTGTACTTCACCGTCACCGCGACGAAGTACGCGCTCTTTCGCAAGTGGTCGGAAGGCGATTTCATCGACGACTACGCGACGCCCGAGAGGCGAGCGCAATGGCTCGAGGAGGTGCCGCTCGCGGAGCAGCCGGAGACGCTCGATCGCGCGGCGCTGCACTGGTGCATGGGCGGTCCGTTCCATCCCGGCTGCGAAATGACGTGGCCGATGCGGCAGATCTCGATGTATCGGGCGCCGTATCGCTTGCGCGAGCGGCCTGCGCAGATCGCCGAATCCGACTACGGCCCCGTGATGACGCAGACGATCGCACTCGGCGCCGCCGGCCCGCTCGTATGGAGCGCGCCCGGCGACATCTCGCGCTGGATGGCGGTCCCATGGCAGACGGACACCGCGTCGTGCCGGTCCGGTTACGGCTGGCCCGGGAACGCGACGCCGAACGACACGTTCATCCCAACCTTCTGGCCCTCACGCGTTCCGAACGACGTTCTCACCGAAGGCGGCTTCGCCATCGTCACCGACGCGTCGCGCCCGATCGACGAGCGGCAGCGCGCGTTCGCGCACCGCGTCCGCTGGCTGCGCGGCTTCGACTACAGCGGCCCCTACTTGCCGCAGATCACCAAGATGATCGACGAGTTCGGCGATCTCGGCGTCATCGAAGGCCGCCCCAACCCGAACGCGCACGATCCCGCCGACCCATTCCCCGCGATGATGTACGTCGAATCCAAACCGACCGTTCCCACCACCGAACCGGTGCTGTTGAAGGCGCACGAAGAGCGCGCGACGCTGCGCCCAAGCGACGAGTTCACCTTCGTCCGCTTCGGAGGTTTAGGAAGGCGCTGACCCTGCGGAGAACTCGTACCCACCGCCACTCGCTACGGGGTCATTCACGAATGTCGCTCGAGCTTGTCAATACCGCAGCCGCCGTAGGCACGTTCCTCGTCATCGCCACGACCGCGATCGCCGCAGTCATTCAGCTCCGGCACATGCGCGCCAGCAATCAGCTTCAGGGCCTGCTCACCGCGCGCGGATGGAAGACGATGACTTCAACACTTGGTTCACCATAACCCAGGAACGGCTCCCCGTACTGCTCAGCGATCCCACCTTTCGCCGGGACATCGACGAGGGCCGGATCGACCGGAACGCGCCGTGGATCAAGCTCGCAAACTCGTATGATGTGATCGGCAACCTCATCAAGAGCGGTCTGCTTCCGGAACACACGTTCCTCGATAACTCGTGCTACCGCATCATGACGGCGTGGGACACGCTGCACGATCTGACGGCGATCGTGCGCCGGCGTGCCGGCTCGGTGGTGTGGGAGAACTTCGAGTACGTCTATATCCGATCGAAGCGTTGGGTGGATACGCATCCCAACGGCAACTATCCGGCGCGCGAGAAGCGCGCACACGTACCCGACCGCTACCTCGAAGAGGACCGCCGGCTACGCGAGGCCGCGCCGCTCGAGATCGTTCCAGACGTGTGAGACGAGCGAATGTCACCCCGAGCTTGTCGAGGGGCCCTCGGCGCGCATGGTGCTCTGCTGCGAACGTGCAGCGCGAGGCATTATGCGTGACGAGGGCCCCTCGAGCCTTTATCGGCCAAAGTTTGCGCTCCGCGCAAACTTTGGCCGGTAAAGGCGCTCGGGGTGACAGCGCGTGACGGGGGCGATTACGCCGTTGCGAGCGATCTCAGGACGTACTGCAGGATGCCGCCGTGGCGGTAGTATTCGGCTTCGTCGGGGGTGTCGATGCGCAGCAGTGCGTCGAACGTCTTGGACTTGCCGTTCGCGTCCGTGGCGGTGACCTTCACGTTCATGCCGGGTTCGAGTTTCGCGGCGACGCCTTCGATTGCGAAGGTCTCTTCGCCGGTGAGGCCGAGCGAGTCGCGCGTGGCGCCTTGCGTGTACTGCAGCGGCAGGATGCCCATGCCGATGAGGTTCGAGCGGTGGATGCGTTCAAACGACTCCGCGATCACGGCCTTGATGCCGAGCAGGTACGGGCCTTTCGCCGCCCAGTCGCGCGAAGAACCTGAACCGTACTCCTTGCCGGCGAGGATCATCAGCGGCGTGCCGTCGGCGCGGTACTTCTCGGAGGCGTCGAAGATCGACATCTGCTCGTTGGCCGGCAGATAGCGCGTCACGCCGCCTTCGATACCGGGGACGAGCGCGTTGC
>JAQBPM010000271.1 GCA_028287525.1 Vulcanimicrobiota bacterium
CTTAGGTTTGCGTTAATCTCTGCGGGGTACAGACCCGGCGACCTTGTCGCCGTTGAGGGATGTCGTGCGCCTGATTGCCGTTGTCGTTGCTTCTTCGCTGCTCGCTGCTTGCGGAGGCGGCGGTGGATCTTCCGTGCCGTCGACCGTACCGCTCGGCACCAACTCCAATCCGCAATCCTCCGTCGCAGCCGCGAGCCCCGCGGCGCTGCTCGGCGGCGGCAAGATCAAACACGTGATCATCGTGATCATGGAGAACCGCACGTTCGACAACCTGTTCAACGGCTATCCGGGTGCCGACACGGTTGCGACGGCGCAGACGCATCTCGGCGCTTCCGTCGCGCTGCGCCCGACGCCGTTCGAAGCGCCGTGCGACCCCGATCACACCCATGCGGCGTGGGTCAAGGATTGGGACGGCGGCAAGATGGACGGTTTCGACACGACGCCCGCCAACTGTTTCGGCGCGCCGCCCGATCCGCTCTATCCGTACGGCTACGTGCCGCGCGCGGAAACCCAGCCGTACTGGGACGTCGCCTCGCGCTTCACGCTGGCCGACCGGATGTTCGCGACGCAAACCGGCCCCAGTTATCCCGGCCATCTCTTCTTGATCGCGGGGACGTCGCACCACGAGACCGACGATCCGACCAACCCGCTGATCTGGGGCTGCGACGCGCCCGCCGGCACGACCGTGCCGGTCCACGATGACGCGAAGCCGTCGAACATCACGGGATCCGAGTTCCCGTGCTTCGACACGACGACGCTCGGCGACGCGATCGAGACCGCGGGCAAACAATGGCTCTACTACACCTTCCTGCTCGACTACCGCGTGACCGGGACGAAGACCGCCGCCGCGACGCTGCCGTACGACGCGATCCGGCACGTGCGGTTCGGGCCGGACTGGAACAATCGCATCGTCGGTCCGGGCTGGCGCGTCTTCACCGACATGCAGCAGGGAACGCTCCCCGACGTTTCGTGGGTGAACCCGCCGATCGTCGCAACCGATCACGCGCAGTCCACGACGAACCTCGGTCCCGACTACGTCGCGGTGCTCGCCAACCAGCTCTCAAGCTCGCAGTATTGGGACGACACCGCGCTGCTGGTGACCTGGGACGACCACGGCGGCTGGTACGACCACGTCAACCCGCCGCAGCTCGACGGCGACGGACTCGGTCTGCGCGTCCCGCTGCTCGTCGTCTCGAAGTGGGCGAAGCGCGGCTACGTCTCGCACGTGCAGCACGAGTTCGGCTCGCTTTTGAAGTTCACCGAACGCACGATCGGCATCGGGTCGCTCGGCACGACCGACGTGCGCGCCGACGATCTCTCCGATTGCTTCGACTTCAACCAGACGCCGCCGGCGTATCAATCCGTCGCGACGCTCCACGTCGGGTTGTCGTTCTTCCTCCAGCTCGGTCTCGACCCCGGACCGTCCGACTACTGAGCCGGCGGCAGCCGGAAGAGGGGAAAACGCGCAACGGTTGCGCACTTCAGCGGTGATGCTGGCCGCCGCTGTCCTCTCCGCCTGGCTCCAATACGCGGCCGACGGGAAGCCGCACGCCCGCGCGCTCGCGACCTCTGCCTGCCCGAGCGCCGTCACCGAGCGCGGCACGTTCCCGATGCGCGTGCGGGCCGCGGCGAACGACGCGTTCCCCGATCTCGTGTGCGATGTCGAAATCCCAGCCGGTGTCCGGCACCTTCGCGTTGCCGGCCGCCGCCTGCCCGTGCCGGCGCACGATCCGCGCACGATCGTCGTATTCGGCGACACCGGCTGCACGATCGGAGCGGCGTTCGCGCAGGCCTGCGACGACCCGGTGAAGTGGCCGTTCGCCGGGATCGCGCGCACCGTCGCGGCGCTGCATCCTGACCTGGTGATCCACGTCGGCGACTACCTCTACCGGGAACATGCGTGTCCGCTCTTGGCGGACTGCAAGGGCAGCCCGCACGGCGACGACGCCGCGGCTTGGAATGCCGACTGGTTCGCGCCGGCAGCGCCGCTGTTCGCCGCCGCCCCGCTGGTGCTGATCCGCGGCAATCACGAGGAGTGCCGCCGCAGCGGTGCCGGCTGGTTTCGCTACCTCGACCCGCATGCGACCGGCGAGTGCTCCGATATGACGGAACCGTATGCGGTCGACCTCGGCAATCTGCGGCTCGTCGCATTCGATTCCGCGGTCGCCGACGATCGCCGCGTCGATCCGGAGCACACGACCCTCTACCGCCGGCAGTTCGCGCGCGCGCGCGAACTCGCGGCCTCTGCCGGAGCGAGCTGGTTCCTGACACACCGGCCGCCGTACGCCGACGCCGACGAACGCGCCGCACTCGGCGACGCGCTCGCGCCGTTCGACGCGGTGCTCGCCGGACACATCCACAACTTCACCGCGATGAACGTGGAAGGCCACCCACCGCTGCTGATCAACGGGATGGGCGGGGCAACGCTGACGCCATACTTCGGCCCGCTCCTCGCGTTCAGCGTCGGCGACCTCAAAGTCGCAGGAGAGATCTTCGGCACGGCGCAGTTCGGGTTCGGGG
>JAQBPM010000125.1 GCA_028287525.1 Vulcanimicrobiota bacterium
GGACTGCGGCCGGAGTAAGAACGCGGGCGGCGGGTGCACCTGTCCACCTGCCCAGACGGAAGGCGATCATGGCGAATCTCAAATGGAAAACCCCCCGGTCCAAGACCCGTAGCCGGCGCGCTGCGAACTGGAAGCTCAACCCCGTCACGACGGTCGAGTGCGCGCAATGCCACCAGCCGAAGCGACCGCACTTCGTGTGCGCGTTCTGCGGCACGTACGACGGCCGTCAGGTCGTGACGCCGAAGGACGAGCACGCCGGCCACAACCACGGTTAATTGAACGCCACCGGGGTCCGCATCGCCGGCGTCGGGCACTTCGTGCCCGAGCGCGTGATCACCAACGCCGACCTCGAGCGCATGCTCGACACGTCGGACGAGTGGATCACGACGCGTACCGGAATGAAGGAGCGCCACGCGGCGCGCCTCGATGAACCGACCAGCGATCTCGCGCTCGCCGCTTCGCGCAACGCGCTCGCTCAAGCGGGTCTCGAGGCCGCGGACCTCAACTGCATCATCGTCGCCACCGTCACGCCAGACTACGCCTTTCCGGCCACCGCCTGCGTGCTGGGCAGCAAGCTCGGCATCTCCGGCATCGCCGCCTTCGACATGGAGATCGGCTGCAGCGGCTTCATCTACGGCTTGACCGTCGCGTCGAGCCTGGTGCGGACCGGCGTCTTCAGGCGCGTCCTGCTGGTCGGCGCGGAAGAGTTGACGCGCCTGGTCAATTACGAAGATCGCTCGACGGCGATCCTCTTCGGCGACGGTGCGGGCGCCGTGGTCCTCGAAGCGGCCGAGATCGATTCGTACCTCGGGGCCGAGCTCGGCGCCGACGGTTCCCGACCGGAAGATCTGTATCTGCCGTTCAGCGGCACGGCGCAGCCGCCGCCGACGGCGGAAGACGTCGCCGCCAAACGCAACACGATCCACATGAACGGCCGCGAAGTTTTCCGCTTCGCCGTCACCAAGATGATCGAGGCGACCAACGTCGCGCTCGAGCGAGCCGGCGTCACCGCCGACGACGTCACCTGGCTCATTCCGCATCAGGCGAACCAACGCATCATCGACGCCGCAGCGAAATATCTCAACATGCCCAGCGACCGGGTCGTCGTGAACATCGACCGCTACGGGAATACGAGCGCCGCGTCGATTCCGATGGCGCTCTCGGAAGCGGTCGCCGCCGGCAAACTCAAGGACGGTGACGTGATCCTGTTCGTCGGCTTCGGTGCCGGCTTGAGCTGGGGTGCCGTCGCGTGGCGCTGGTCGGCGACGCGAAAGGCGGCCGCGTAGTGCGGATTGGCGTCGTCTTCCCGGGACAAGGTTCGCAAACGGTCGGCATGGGTGCGGACGCGGCGCGCGCGTTCCCCGGCGCCGCGGCGACGTTCGCCACTGCGAAAGTCGTGCTCGGCTACGATCTGCGCGGCTTGTGCGAACGCGGTCCGGAAGAGACGTTGCGCGAGACGCGCTACGCGCAGCCGGCCATCTTCGTCACGAACGTCGCGCTCGCGCGCGCCGTCGGCGACGTGCTCGATCCCGTCGTGAGCGCGGGCCATTCGTTCGGCGAGTTTTGTTCGCTGACGCTCGCCGGCGCGCTGACGTTCGAAACGGCGCTCACGCTCGTCATGGAACGCGGCCTCGCGATGCACCGTGCGGCGGCGGTCGCGCGCGGTGCGATGGCGGCGGTGCTGGGTTTGGCGCCCGATGCGTTGTGCGCCGTCGTCGCCGAGGCGGTCGCGTGCGGCGCCGGCCGCGTGCAGCTGGCGAACTTCAACGCGCCGGGACAAATCGTCATCAGCGGCGATGCCGAAGCGGTGCGCATCGCGGGCGAGCTTGCGATGGAAGCCGGCGCGAAGCGGGTCGTTCCGCTCAACGTCGCCGGCGCGTGGCACAGCGTACTGATGGATCCGGCGAAGGACGAGTTCGCGCCGCACGTCATGGCCTCGGCGGTCATGCCGCCGCGCTTCACCGTCATCTCGAACGTCGACGCGAAGCCGTATACCGACGTCGAACAGATCAAGGACAACCTGATCCGCTCGGTCACCCACGAAGTGCTCTGGCACGACGCCGCCGTCGCGATGGTCGCGCTCAAGCTCGACCTCATCGTCGAGTTCGGCGCGTCCGCAGTCCTCGCGCCGATGTTCAAGCGGATCGAGGGCGCGCCGAAGGCGATCACCGTCACCGATGCGGCGGGCGTCGAGAAGCTGCGGGCGATGCTCGCTCCGAGCGTCGTCTCATGACCGGCAAGGTTGCGGTCGTCACCGGCGCGAGCCGCGGGATTGGGCGCGCGATCGCGGTCGATCTGGCGCGTGCCGGGGCGAACGTCGCGCTGTTCGGGCGCGACGCCGCGGCTTTGGAAGAGACCGCAGCGGCCTGCCGCGAAGCGCGGGCCGACGTCAAGACCGCGATCCACCTCGTCGACGTCACCGACGAGAAGGCGGTCGGCGAAGCGATCGACCAGGTGGTTGCCGCCACGGGACGGGTCGACGTCGCCGTCGCCAACGCCGGGCAATCGAAGGACGGCTTGATCCTGCGCTTCCGAAGCGCCGATCTCGACCGCTTGCTCGACGTCAACCTCAAGTCGGCGTTCTACCTGTGCGCAGCGGTCGCCAAGCCGATGATGAAGCAGCGCGCCGGCTCGATCGTCCTGGTCTCCTCGATCGTGGGCGTGGCCGGAAACGCCGGCCAAAGCACCTACAGTGCAACCAAAGCCGGCTTGCTGGGCTTGGCAAAGTCGCTCGCGAAAGAGCTGGGGTCGCGCAACATCCGGGTCAATGCGGTCGCCCCTGGTCTGATCGAGACCGCGATGACCGCCGAGATGCCGGCTGCCGCTCGCGAACACTACCTTTCCACCATCGCTCTCGGCCGGCCGGGTGCCCCCGAGGACGTCGCCCCCGTCGTCACCTTCCTCGCCTCCGACGCCGCGCGTTACGTCACCGGCCAAACCGTGGTCGTCGACGGCGGCTTCTTGATGTAGCACCGCGCGCAACACCTTTTCCGCGCATCTTTCAGGAGACTAAAAGCAAAACACCATGGCCGATACACTCGAACGCGTCAAGAAGATCATCGTCGAACAGCTCGGCGTCGAAGATGCCGAGGTCACGCCCGAAGCATCGATCACGGACGACCTGGGCGCGGATTCGCTCGATCAAGTCGAACTCGTCATGGCGTTCGAGACCGAGTTCGGCATCGACATCCCCGACGAAGAAGCCGAGAAGATCAAGACGGTCGGCGACGCTGTCCAGAAGATCGAAGCCGTCGAGGCCGCCAAAGGGTAGGGTTCACTTCGTGAACCCGCGCCCGTTGGGCGCTGTCCACAAGGCACGGTTGGTGACTTTCGGGCGGCATTCGTAGGTTTATAGAGACACTACTATGTTAGAAGCACTTGGCGAGCGCTTAGGCGCAATCTTCGACCGGCTGCAAAATCGCGGCCGACTCAGCGAGTCGGACGTCGCCGAAGTATTGCGCGAAGTCCGCATCGCGCTGCTCGAAGCCGACGTCGCGCTGCCGGTTGCCAAAGAGTTCGTCTCGCGCATCAAAGAGAAGACGGTCGGCTCCGACGTCCTGACGTCTCTGACGCCGGCGCAGACGGTCGTCAAGATCGTCTACGACGAGCTCGTCGAGCTGCTCGGCGGCGCCGCCGCGCGGCTGACCTACAGCGACGCGCCGCCGACGGTGTATCTCATGGTCGGGCTGCAAGGCTCGGGCAAGACGACGCACGCGGGCAAGCTCGCGCTGCGGCTGAAAGAACAGGGCCGCCGCACGCTGCTCGTCGCGGCCGACGTCTATCGTCCGGCGGCGATCGATCAGCTCAAGACGCTCGGCAAGCAGATCGACTTGCCGGTCTACGATGCCGGCCAAGGCGATCCGGTCGCGATCGCGCGCGACGGCGTCGCGGAAGCGCGCCGGCTCGGCATCCCGACCGTCATCATCGACACGGCCGGCCGCCTGCAGATCGACGACCGGCTCATGGAAGAGCTCGAGCGGATCAAGACCGCGGTCAAGCCGACCGAGATCCTCTTCGTCGCCGACGCGATGACCGGTCAGGAAGCCGTCAACGTCGCCAAGACGTTCAACGAGCGGCTCGGCATCACGGGCGTGATCCTCACCAAGATGGACGGCGACGCCCGCGGCGGCGCGGCGCTCTCGATCCATCGCATGACCGGCGCGCCGATCAAGTTCGTCGGCGTGGGCGAAAAGGTCACCGCGCTCGAGCCGTTCTACCCGGACCGCCTCGCGCAGCGCATCCTCGGGATGGGCGACGTCCTCACGCTGATCGAGAAGACGCAGAGCGTCTACTCGGAACAGCAGGCCGAAGACCTCGCCAAGAAAATGCGCAAGGCGCAGTTCACGCTCGACGATTTCCTCGAGCAGCTGCGCCAGGTCCGCAAGATGGGCTCCATGGCGGACATCATGAAGATGATCCCGGGGCTTTCCAAGGCGCTGCCGAACGTGGAGATCGACGAGCGGGACGTCAAGCGCGTCGAGGCGATCATCTGCTCGATGACGCGCCGCGAGCGCGAGCGTCC
>JAQBPM010000200.1 GCA_028287525.1 Vulcanimicrobiota bacterium
GCGAGTATGATCCTCGTTCGGCGCAGAGCCTGGTGGTTCAACAAGGTCCCGCTCTCGGTCACCTTGGTGCTGGCGCTGCTTGACGGAGGGCCGTTCTCGGCCCAGGCGTTCGTGGTCCTCGCAACGATCGTCCTGACGGTCTGCGCCGTGGGCAACTACGGCTACGCTTTGAACGACCTCTTCGACGTCGACGAAGACGCCCGCTTAGGCCGGACCAACGCCGCAGCCGCCGCGGGTTCACCGCGAATGTGGGCGATCATCGGCGCCTCGGCGGTTTGCGCGGAAATGTTGGCGGTAGCGGCCGCAGGCGCGCTCGGCGCAATCCTGACGCTGCTCGCGCTCTGCGTGACGTTTGCGTATTCCGTGCCGCCGCTCCGCATCAAGGAACGTCGATGGCTCGGCATCTCCGCCGACGCGCTCTCCGCCCACGTCTACCCGGCGATGCTAGCACTCCTCACGGTGACTCACTGGGGGCTTCGCCCCGTTACCACGGTGCTTGCGGTTTGCGTGGCGGTCTGGTCGACGGCGGCGGGTTTGCGCGGCATTTTATCGCACCAGCTTCACACCGCGGATCAGGATCGCACAGCGGGCCTGAGGACCGTCGTTCACGACCTGGGGAACGAGCGCGTCGAAAAGTTCGTCCTCGCTGCACTGCTTCCGCTTGAAGTTGCCGCTTTCGGCGGCGTGCTGCTCTCGTGCAGCGGAGGGGTCATCCTTTGGCTCTTCGTCTGCTTGTATCTAGCCTATGAGATCGTCAAGACCGTCAACGGCCGATTCCGTGTAACCGCCTTTCGTCCGCAAGGCCAACGCTATCTCCCGTTTCTCGAAGAAAGCTTCTACAAGGCTTGGGGTCCCGTCGTTCTTGCGTTGGACGCCGCGAGAGCGGACGCCGTCTATTTGCTTCTCGTTCCGGCGTACGCGCTGCTCTTTTTGCCTCACCTGCGAATCGAAAGCGGTAGGTTTCGTTTGTTGATGCGCTCTGCTTCGGTCAATCCGGCCAGGGAGTCTTCCGGCCGTTCCAATGGAGAATCCTGACCTCCGGGAGCGCCGCCCGCAGCCGCTCGACGAGACCGTCGTCCCAGGCAAAAGTTTCCGCCGGCACCGGAGCGTGATCCACGGAGAGGTTCCACATCGGGGACGGCAGCACGCGGCCCTCGAGACCCAACGACTGAATCGCCCAGATCAATGCCCCTTGGTCGTGCCAAGAGATGGCATCGCGGACCGATCGATCGCGCGCCGCAGCCGCCACGGGAACGATGTAAGCCTCCAGGGCCGCATCGTCGCGTCCTCGGCGCCACCCCGAAACGCCGCCGTTGACGACGGGAACGTTCGGATCGAATTGCCGCTGAATCGGCAAGAGACGATAGAGTGACGGCTCGTTCGGGGTTAACTCCGGCGCCTTGTTTTCCGGGGTAAACACGGGGCCGTCGTCCAGCATCGCGAACAGCTCGCCCAGACCGCGCAAGACGACGACGTCGCAGTCAAGCCAAAGCAGATTTCTCAGCGGCGCTGCGCGTATGAGAAGCGGACAGATCCAAAGCGGCCAGATGCGTTTGTTGGGTTTTGCCAACGGGACCACGTCGCGCGTTGCCGCGATCAACTCCGCGATCAAAGGATCGTTTGGGAGGTCGAGGACCTGTAAGTTTTCTCGTCGGTCCGCGTCGCGGCGCTGTGCCGGGGTCATGCCCGCGTCATAACATATCACGGAACATGGATCGCTGGTCTGGATCGACGCGTGCAACTGGAGCAGGCCAGGATAGTACTTGCTGTCGCAGAGCGTCACGACGCCGCGCTCCATCACGTCGGCGACTGTTGTAGTCGACAGTGTTTGTGTCAGGCGTTGAGGCGGCGCTGATCGGTGCGGGCGGCTTCCACGAGCTTCGTCGTCTCGCGAACGACTTCGGCCAGCGACGGCGCCGCTGACTTCAAGGCCCGCACCGTCCCCGCGGCGAGCACGACCGCGCTCACGCCGATGAGTATCGCCGGCACGCCGCGCGCGCGGAAATCCCCGTAGCGCACGTTCGAGGCGCGAAGGATCCGAGCGAAATTGGGGAGCTTCATAGGGCGGGGTGCGCCGGGCTGGCCTGCGAATCCTCGGCCTATGGCTGACGCAGCGTTCTCCTGGGACGTCCCCCTAGAGTTCAATTTCGCGCGCGACGTCGTGGACCGGCTCGCTCGGGAAGATCGCCTGGGCCTGCTTGCGGTTGATGCGAACCTTGCCCGGCGGGAGTTTACGTTCGCCGAGGTGGCCGACACTACCAAGCGCTGGGCGTCGGTGCTGCGCGACGCGGGGGTTGGGAAGGGCGACCGAGTGGTCGTCGTCATCCCGAAGATTCCGGACTGGCTGTTCTGCATGACCGCGCTGCTGCGCATCGGAGCGGTCGCCATTCCGAGCGCGGAGCAGCTGCGTGCGAAAGATCTGCTCTACCGCGTGCAGCACGGCGGCGCGATCGCCGTTGTCGGCCACGTCTCCAACGCCGCGGAGATCGAAGCGATCCGGCCCGACGCACCGGCGGTGCGCGCGTGGCTCGTCGTCGGCGGCGAACGCGCCGGATGGACCGCAGCCGATCCGCTCGTGCGTGACGCGCAGCCATGGGACGGCGCGCCGACGGCTGCGGATGACATGGCGTACATCGTGTACACGAGCGGGACGACGAAGGATCCGAAGGGCGTCGTGCACGCCGTAGCGTGGACGTTCGCGAACCGGAGTCAAGCCGCGACGTGGTTCGACGTCAAGTCGAACGATCTGGTGTGGTGCACGGCCGGCACCGGCTGGGCGAAGTCGTTGTGGAACGTGCTGCTGGGCCCGTGGTCGTGCGGCGCGGCGATCGTGTTGGATGAAAGCCCGTTCGCCGCCGAACGTCGGATGGACATGATTCGCGACCTCGGCGTGAGCGTGCTCTGCCAAGCGCCGACCGAATACCGGCTCGAGGTGAAGCTGCCGGATTTGGGGACGCGCTGGAAGCTGCCGAAATTACGGCACTGCGTCTCGGCCGGCGAGCCGCTCAATCCCGAAGTGATCGAGGTCTGGAAGAAGGCGTTCGGTCTGACGATTCTCGACGGCTACGGACAGAGCGAAAACACGCTGCTCGTTGCGAACCGCCCGGACGTGCCCGTGCGGCCCGGTTCGATGGGCAAGCCGACGCCCGGGCACGACGTCGCGGTCGTCGACGAGAACGGCGCCATCTGCGAACCGGGCGAGACCGGCGACATTGCGTTGCGCGGCCGCCCGCCGTCGCTCTTCGTCGGCTACTACAAGAACGATGCGGAGACGGCCGCATCGCGGCGCGGCGAATGGTACCTCACCGGCGATCGCGCGCAGGTTGACGACGACGGATACTTCTGGTTCGTCGGACGCGCCGACGACGTGATCTCCTCCGGCGCCTACCGCATCGGCCCGTTCGAGGTCGAGAGCGCCCTGCTCGAACATCCCGCGGTGCAGGAGTCCGCGGTCGTCGGTTCGCCCGACGCCGATCGCGGCAACATCGTGAAAGCGTTCATCGTGCTGCGCCCCGGTTACGAGCCGAGCGACGCGCTCGTGAAAGAACTGCAGGATCACTGCAAGCGCGTGACCGCGCCGTACAAGTACCCGCGCGCAATCGAGTTCGTCGCCGAACTGCCCAAAACGCGCTCCGGCAAGATCCGCCGCGTCGAGCTGCGCCAAGCCGAGCTGCGCAAGAAAGGCGCAACCGCGGCGAGCGGATACGTGTAGTCCGCTCGCCGCGGCTTGCCGCTACTTGACGGGGAAGCTGCCGTTCTGCGCCTGGACGTTGACGGCTGGGGCCGCCGCGTGGGCCGATGCGACGACGAAGTGGTGGTTGAGGATCACGCAGCCGACTTTTCGGACGGGAATCTGACCTTGGTGAGCGTCGCGCCCTGCGGGATCGCGGACGCGGCCGAAACCGTGCCGGCAAGGAGTGCGGCGCAGAATGCGCTCGAGACGAGACGATGGACAAGCTTCATAAAAACGACCCCCGGTCAGTCGCGAGTGAGAATATGGAACGCTTCGCATGCTTGCCTCGTAGGCCTTGTCGGCTGGCCACAGGTGGACGAAACACCGTTCCGGCGGCGGCGGTAGGTCGTTCGTGAGGATGGATTCGAGTGCACCCAAACGACGATGATCCCACGGTCGCCATGCACCGGGTCGGTGTGCCGCCCCACGTGGAGGCGCCGCCGCCGATCGAGGTGCCTCCGCCGGCGCGTCCCGGCACCTATCAGTCCGGCCCGGTCGAGGAGGCCGTCGTCGTCGGACCGGCGCCGCCGCGGGTGGTCAAACCGGTCGGCCCGCGGTTTCCGGTCGGCAACCCGTTCGGCTATGCGCTGGCGCGTCTCGCGGCGTTCGCGATCGATCTCGGCCTGATCGCGGGCGTGCTCACCGTGTTGGCGTATGCGCTGATCGCGATCAACCCGATCACCGGCCTGCCGACCAACTCGCAGCAAGGGTTCGATGCGACGCTCGCCATGGGGATCGTGCTTGCGACGGTCTATATAATCTCTGCCGAAGCGCTGCTCGGGACGACGATCGGCAAGCTCGCGTTCGGGCTGCACGTGTATGCGCTGCGCGAGCGCAAGGTCGGGTTCGCCCGCGCGTTCGTTCGCGCGCTGCTGCGGCCGCTCGACATCTTGGTGATCGGCGGGGTGCTCGCGCTGCTGCCCGGGCATCGCCGGCTCGGGGACCTCGTCAGCGGTACGGTCGTCACCCGCGAAAGTAAGCTCGGCCGGTTCGCGCCGTACGTCGGCTGGCTCGCCGTGCTGATCGTCGCCGGACTTCCGTTCGTGCTTGTCGGGACCTCACTGACCCTCAGAGGGATGTTCGCGTTCGTGCAATTCGGGCCGGGGATCGGAGCGCGAATCGTGCTCGTCGTGCAGCACCTGCTCGGCGGAATCGTACACTGACCTTGCCCCGCGCGCCGAGCGCGTGATACGGTCCGTGTGAGAGCATGTCGCTGCACGAGATCGTCCTTCCCGAAACTGAGCCCGAGACCGAATGGATCCGCGGCCGCGCGGTGCAGAAAGTGAGCACGTTCCGGACGCACGCGCGCCTGCAGCTGACGCTCGGCGCGGCTCTCCTGGCCTGGGCGGAGGAGCGGGGCCAGGTGGGATCCGAGTGGCGTTTTCGCGTGGCGCCCCCGGGCGAAGTTCGTCGTCCGCTCGTCCCTGATGTCGCGTACGTTTCGAACGCGCGATTGATCGGACTGCGCGGGCGCGACCTCGAGCTTCCTCCGTTTGCGCCCGATGTCGCGATTGAAGTGCTCTCTCCCGACGACGTCCTCCAACACGTCGCGCACAAGATCTCCGTGTACCTCGCTTCGGGTTCGGAACTCGTGATCGTCGTCGATCCGCACGACCGCTCGGTGCGCCTGCACGATCGCAACGGCGTGCGTGTCCTTCACGGCGACGACGTGCTGCAGCACGGCGCGCTTCCCGGCTTCGCGCTCGCGCTGCCGGCGCTGTTCCGGGTGATCGACCCGCCGCGCTGAAGGGCGCCGTCACTCCACGGCGTACCGCGAGGTAGGAGGACCCCATGCTCGCTTCGGACGCCGCGCTCAAGACCAAACACCAACGCTTCGTGCTGACGCCGTGGCTCGCGCAGGGTGCGCTTGCGCCGCCGGTGATCGTACGCGGCGAGGGGATCTACCTCTACGACGACGAGGGCAACCGCTACGCGGACCTGACCTCCGGCTTGGTCGCGGTCAACCTCGGTCACGGGCATCCGGCGGTGCGCGCGGCGATCCACGAGCAGACGGATCGGCTGTGCTTCAGCCCGCCGAGCTGGTTCAACGACGTGCGCGCCGATCTCGGCGAAGCGCTCGTGCGGCTGGCGCCGTGGGGGGACGAAGGCGGCCGCGTGTTCTTCACGACCGGCGGCGCCGGCGCGAACGAGGACGCGATCAAGTTTGCGCGCGCGGTGACGGGACGCGCGAAAGTGCTGACCGGTTATCGTTCGTTTCACGGGTCCGGTGCCGGATCGGCGACGCTGACCGGCGAGAACCGCCGCTGGGCGAACGAGCCGAACAACGTGATGGGCGGCGTGATCCACTTCTGGGCGCCGTATCCGTACCGCAGCCCGTTCTTCACCGCCGATCCCGTTGAGGAGACGCGCCGCGCGCTGCAGCACGTCGCCGACGTCGTCGCCGCGGAGAATCCCGATCAGGTCGCGGCGATTCTTATCGAGCCGGTCGTCGGTTCCAACGGCGTCATCGTGTACCCGCCGGGATATTTGGCCGGATTGCGCGAGTTGTGCGACGCGCAGGGCATCGTGCTGATCTTCGACGAGGTCATGACCGGCTTCGGGCGCACCGGCGCCGTGTTCGCCGGCGAACGCTTCGGCGTCGTCCCCGACATGATCACGTTCGCCAAAGGGGTGACGTCGGGCTACGTTCCGCTCGGCGGCGTGATGCTGCGCGAGCGGTTCGCGCGCACGTTCGATGAGAAACCGCTCCCCGCGGGGCACACGTATTCCGGTCATCCGCTCGCCGCGGCGGCGGGCGTTGCCACGCTGCAGGCCTACGCGGACGGCGGCGTGTTCGCCGACGTGCGCACGAGGATCGAACCGCGTCTGCGCGCCGGCCTCGAACGGCTGCGGGATCGGCACGAGATCGTCGGTGAGGTGCGCGGAGTCGGGGCGTTCTTCGCGGTCGAATTCGTGAGCGATCGCGACGCGCGCACGCCGCTGGTACCCTGGCAAGGCAAGGCGATGGGGCCGATGCCGGCGCTCTTCGCGGCGCTGCGCAAACGCGGCGCGTACGCCTTCGGCCGTTACAACGTCCTGCACGTCGCGCCGCCGCTCATCATCGACGATGCGCAGATTGACGAAGCGGTCGCGACGATCGACGCGTCGATCGGGGAGTTGGCCGAAGCCTACGCCGCGTCGAAGCGGTAGCCGAAGAGCGAGAGCTTCGTCGCCCGATCGGCGCACGGAGGCTCGGGCGGCCCTCGCCCGTAAGACTTAGGCGTGCCGAAATGGAGACTTCGGCGTGCCTCGCTCGCGCTGGCCGCCATCTCGTCCGTCCTCTTTCTGGCGTCCGCCCCGCTGATCGCCGCGGCGGACGCCGATGCCACGGCACCCGGAATCGACCCGACGACTGTCGGCCTCCAGCCGCTCACCGGCCCCGTGCCGGTCACGACGCCGTTGCCGGGCGAGTCGCGGCTCTCGCGGCGGGAGGACGGGACGTTCGCCGCGCTGCCGGACCGGCAGGGGCGAACCCTCACGTTCCACCTCGCCGCGCGCGAGGCGCCCTGGACGCTACAGCCGGGGCTCACGGTCACCGCCAAGACCTACAACGGCGTCGTCCCAGGACCGACTTTGGTGGTCCGCCAGGGCGATCGGGTCGTGATCGACTTCCGCAACGCGATGAAGGTCCCGGACACGGTGCACCTGCACGGCATTCACGGCGCGCCGCCGGAGATGGACGGCGTCGCCGGCATCTCGCAGCCGATGGTGGCCCCGGGCGAGCGCTTCCGGTACGCCTTCACCGCGATCCAGTCCGGCACGTTCATCTATCACAGCCACGACAGCGAGCGCCTGGTCAACAGCGGTCTGTACGGTGCGATCGTCGTCCTGCCCGCGCATCCGCGCCCGGAAGAGCGCGTGCAGCGTGACGACGTGGAGATGCTCTCGTCGTGGTCGATCCAGAGCACGGTCGAGAACCACTTCACGCTCAACGGCAAAGAGTACCCGGCGACGACGCCGATCGAAGTCCGACGCGGCGACCGCGTGCGCTTGCGCTGGATCAACATCTCCTCGGAAAACGTGCACACGATGCACACGCACGGTCACGATATGGTCGTGATCGCGCGCGACGCGCAACCGGCCGGCGCGCGCGACGTGGAGGACACGATTCTCCTCGGGCCGGGACAGCGCGCCGATGCGGTCTTCACCGCCGACGCGCAGCCGGGGAACTGGCTCGTGCATTGCCACGTGCTCGACCACACCGAAGACGCGATGGGGATGCCGGCCGGCCTCGTGACGACGATCCATTACGCCGGGACGCCGCAGCTGCTCGGCGCGATGAACATGGCGATGCGCATGCACGGGCCCGACGCCGCGCAGGGAAGTCCGCGCGCTCCGCTCTCGTTCTGGACGACCGCGCTGCTGGGCGCGTTCGCCGGGTTGACGATCTTCCTTGGATTGCCGATCGCCCGCGCGCGCAAGCTCTCGCCGGCGGCGATCGGCGCGCTCAACGCGGTCGCGATCGGGATCCTCATCTATCTGATCGTCGAGATCGCGGGCAGCGCGACGTCACCGTTGCTGCGTGCGATCACCGCGTGGCAGCGCGGAGCGGCCGCGGGCGGTATCGCACCGGCGCTCCCGCTCGCGACGATGATCGCGTACGCCGCCGGCCTGGTTGTCGGACTCGTGGGTCTGGGGACGCTGGCGGCACGGCTCGCGAAGAGCGGCGCGGAGCGAGGCGGGGCGGAGAGTCCGCTGCTGCTGGCCGGGATGATCGCAATCGGCATCGGCGCGCACAATTTCGCCGAAGGGCTCGCGATCGGCGCTAGCGCGGCATCCGGCGCGACGGCGATCGCGGT
>JAQBPM010000258.1 GCA_028287525.1 Vulcanimicrobiota bacterium
CCGCCTACATGGTGACGAACTTCACCGGCGGCGCGCTGGGGGCATACGGCGCGACGCTGACCTGGCAGCATGCCGGGTGGAACGGTACGTGTGCGCTGCTGCTGGTGCTCGTCGGCGCGATGGCGCCCCTCTTGTGGTGGTATCGCTTGCGACGGGGCACGTAGTTCAACGTGATTCCTTAAGATGCGTACCCGGCGCCCCACGCCGTCGTCGCGCTCAAAATCGCGCTCTTCCCTGCCCCTGCCCGAGCCTCGCACAAGCGTCCGTTCCCCGAACTTCAGTCGTCCGATCCAAACGTTTTCGGCGAGACGCCGCGCCGCGGTCCCGTTCAATGTGTGTCGCACCAGCCGCGATTGCTTTCTCGGGGAGCACAGCGAACCGGAAACTCATGTCCTCCCGCCTGCACGATAGCGCTGTCGACCGAGGCCGGCCCCCGATATGACACCGCACGACGCGACGGGCGCAAGTAGGGAAGCAAGCCAACTATGCCTCTTTCACGCCACCTTCGTCGTTTACAATATCGTTTAGCCCGCTGCGTCCGTTCAGCGTGACGCCGCCGTGGCGCCGTTCGGCGGCGTCGCGACCCAACGTGCGCTCGACGAGCGTCTCCGCCATGGAGAGGCTACGGGCGCCGAGGCCGCCGGTGTTTTGTGTGTTACGCGGTCATTGCGTCGAAAATTGTAGTTTGTACCGATCTAACGAGGTAATCATCCTTCATGGCATTGGCTTTCGCGAGCACGTAGTCACAGATCGTCTTTCGCTGTTTAAACTCATTTTCGGTGGTGAGATCAACGTACACTCGGACGCTGTATGCACGTTGCAAGTAGAGCGAACGAATTACGGACGATTGATGACAAACGAGTGGAATAGAAGTCTCGTCGCCATTGCGAAGTACCCGCGGCAGCTTGCTTAGTTCTGGGAGCTCCGAATCTTGATCCGAAACCTCAACGTCAAGTTCGTAGTCCGTCCAACTGAACGCTTTTCGCCATAGGAACCACGAGCGCGGATCCATTTCGAAATGGGCTGCCCACGTCGACAGAGATGATTCTAATGCGTTAGCCCAGGCCTTAAATCGCTGTCGATCTTGACTCGATCCGATGAATTGTGCCTCAAAGACCATGCGTGGCGGGTTGCGCTTTAAGAGAGAATTACAAAGGCGCTGATAGACTACGTCTCCGCAATTGTCGCGAAAGCGCTTAATGTGTTCAAATAGCGCGTGATCATCCCAGTCAACCCATCTGTCCGGGAGCATAGCGTCAATGCCACTCTTTGAAAGGTCAAGACCCACGTCTCCGCCACCGATCCGCAGCATTTCGCGAATTATGCGCGCCAAAGCGAGCTCGAGCCCTGCTACTGTCTTGTTAAATACGATTTGCTGGTAGTCAAAGAAACGAGCGAGTAGCAAGTGATCAAGGGCGTGTAGGGCTCGCTCAGTCCAGCATGGCCTCCCTTGATCATCTAGTCGTATCTCTGTTGTCAGATATTGTATGTCATCGAGTCCGTAGGGAAGTCCCGTATGATGAGCAGTTCGGCGGAGATAATCGACCCGATCGGCATCTAAGTCGCTTGAGAGCAATGGTGACAGACGCGTGATATCGTTATGTCCGAAGATGTTCTTGAGAGTCTCACGGTTCAAGCCAATCTCGACAAGCGCAGCTCCGAGCTCTGGGTCAGCCTCAACAATTCGAGCGCCGATGTCTTCGTGATCATAGTAGTCGGCTTCGAGGGCCCCTCTTCGCTCCGCCTCCAGCTCATAGTGGTCCTTCACGGCATGTTCAAGGGTATGGCTGAAGGGATAATGCCCTACATCATGGAGCAGCGCAGCAAGGCGATACAATCTACGCTTTGGTTCGTCGACGCCGTTGCCATTGCGTTGCAATGTATCAAGCCAGCGTCCCATTTGATGGCACACGCCTATGCAATGGGAAAAGCGGGAGTAGTCCGCGCCGGGAAACACTGCATATGCCATCCCTAGCTGCTTAACATTGAGGAGGCGTTGAAACGCGAGCGAGTCCACTACGTAGGTTTCAAGCGCGGACAGTTCGATTATCCCGTGGATCGAATCCTGAATCCTAACGCTTTTTTGAGTCCGTGGTCTCACGCTTGACTGCACTCCCCTCAGTAAGCTCAGGTGTAGGCTAGGGCGTTTTTTTAGTCTCTTCGCCGTATCTTGAAATCAGTAAGCCTAGGCAGCGGCTAAGACGTTTTTCGCCTCTTCGCCGTATCTTGAAATTTGAGCGTCCACGCTTCGAAGTCGGCGTTCCATTTCTGGCTGGCTAATTCTCGCGTGAGTCACAAGAAAGTGAGTTGCCGCAAGAAGAAGCAACCATCGAGACTCGTCGAGCGTAACGCCGCGCGGTACGGCAAACAGTCGGAGAATGCGTTCGGTGCGGCGGGTGAAGTCTTCGTTTAGACGGTATGGCAAAATCGTGGTAGGCCCAGAAGCAAGATCATAGAGGTCCTCTGTTAAGCGGGAACTGTAAGGCCCAGCGCTTTGCCAAGAAAAATTATAGCCCAGGTCGAGTCCTAACTGTTTCGCGAGGTAGACCGCTGCCTGTGACGTCTGGCGGCTTTGTGCCTCCAATAGTGATGGCGTAAGTCCGAGCACGTTTATGAGTGTTGCGAGTTGGCGTAAATGTCCGTTCATGCTTTTGCTCCTGCCTGGTACTTCTCGGCAGTGGGGGTGTGGATAACCTTGGTTTTAGCTGTGTGTTGTTGCTATTTCTTGTGGAAAACCTTACCGAATCTGAGGATTCAAGAAATGTCAATAAAAATCAGTGGAAATTCCGCGCACGGACCTTGTCGGTCGAGCCGTTCGTGTCGAGCGGCCAGCAGCGCTTCATGATCACGTCGATGCACCCCGATTCCTTCTGTAGAACGCCTTCGACGATCAGGCACTGTGAGCTGCGGATGGTGCGGCGATTGCGTTCGTAGACGTCGGGGCGGACGATCACGTTGACCAGGCCCGTCTCGTCCTCGATGGTGAGGAAGACGAAGCCTTTGGCGGTGCCGGGGCGTTGGCGCGTGATGACGAGGCCGCCGATCTTGCAGACGAGGTTCTTCGGCATCGACGTGAGACGGTTCGCCGCGAGCACGTTCTGGGAATCGAGGAAGCCGCGCACGTGGGCGATCGGCTGGATGTCGCTGACGCCGGTCGCGTGGATGTCGAGCGTGGTCGTCTCGACCGCGGTGAGCGCCGGGAGCTTCGGCTGCGGTTCGTGTTCGATCTCCATCGCGCGACCGAGCTCGCCGCGCGCTTCGCGTTCGTCGAGCCCGCGTAGCGCCCACATCGCTTCGCGGCGCGTGGGGTACCACGGCGCGAAGGCGCCGGCGGCGGCGAGGTTCTCCATCGCCTCGCGCTCGAGTCCGGTGCGGCGTGCGAAGTCGATCAGGTCGGTGAACTCACGAGGGCCCTTCGACAAGCTCAGGGTGACGGGGTGTGAGCTCGGGGTGACGGAGGGCGCATCGGTGCCGTGGGAGAGGGCGCGTTCGAGGCGGTCGCGTTGGACGTCGCCCATGCCGCGCACGAGGTGGAAGCCCAGGCGCAGCGTGCCGTCGTGGTCGACGAAGCTCCACCATTCGCTCTCGTTCACCGCGATCGGTTTCACCGCGACGCCGTGGCGGCGCGCGTCGTTGACCAGCACCTCGGTCGAGTAGAAGCCCATCGGCTGCACGTTGAGGATCGCCGCGCAGAAGATCGCCGGTTCGTGGCACTTCACGTACGCCGACGCGTATGCGAGCAGCGCAAACGACGCGGCGTGCGATTCGGGGAAGCCGTAGTCGGCGAACCCTTCGAGCATGTGGAAGAGCTGGTCGGCGGCGTCGCGCGCGATGCCGTTGGCGATCATCCCTTCGACCAGCCGCGGATAGATCTCGGCCATCCGCTCGCGCGAACGCTTGTGCCCCATCGCGCGGCGCAGTTTGTCGGCCTCCCCAGCGCTGAAGCCGGCCGCTTCCATCGCCATGCGCATCCCTTGCTCCTGAAAGAGCGGCACGCCGAGCGTGCGTTCGAGGATCGGTTTGAGCTTCGGATGCGGATACGTCACCGGCTCCTGTCCGTTGCGCCGGCGCAGGAACGGATGGATCATGTCGCCCTGGATCGGGCCCGGCCGGATGATCGCGACCTGCATCACCAGATCGTAGAAGCAGTTCGGTTTGAGGCGCGGGAGCATCGACATCTGCGCGCGCGACTCGACTTGGAAGACGCCGATCGAATCGGCGCGCTGCAGCATCTCGTAGGTCAGCCGGTCGTCGGCCGGGATCGTGTCGAGCCCCATCCGCGCGCGCTCGGGATAGCGCCGGCGGTAGAGCGTGAACGCATCGCGCAGGAGCGAGAGCATCCCCAAGCCCAGCAGGTCGATTTTGATGAGCCCGAGGTCGGAGAGATCGTCCTTGTCCCACTGCACGATCGTGCGGTCGCGCATCGTCGCCCACTCGATCGGCGCGACCTCGACCAGCGGCGAGCGGGTGACGACCATTCCGCCGCTGTGGATCCCCATGTGGCGCGGAAAACCGTCGACCCGCCGGCAGATCTTCACCAGCAGCGCGCCCAGCTCGCCGCCGACCGGCCCGCGAATGCTCGCGTCGCCCCTGTCACCCTGAGCTTGTCGAAGGGTCGTGTCCTCGTCGGCGTTTTGGAAACTCGGAACCAACGTACGTCCAGGCGTCGCTGCCGGAGCGTCATCGCCCCGGGAATGGAACACGTTCGAGGCGGCGTCGAGATCGCGCCGCTTCGCGACCGAGTCGGGCATCGCCGTCTCGCTTGCCTGCGGCGCGCCGACCGCGCCGGCGAGCGATTCGCGCGCGTCGTACTCGC
>JAQBPM010000259.1 GCA_028287525.1 Vulcanimicrobiota bacterium
CCGGCATCCGGATAGACGCTGACGCTGCTGACGAAGGCGTACCGGCCGGCGCGGTGCCGGAGCGCATCGGCGGACGCAGCGACTTCCGCCGGCAGGTACCCGCAGACGTCCACGACGGCGTCCCAACGTCCGTCGAGCCGCTCGAGATCCGTGCGCCGATCGCCGAGGATCTCGCGCGCGGCCGGATGCGGGTTCGCCGTCGTCCCGCGGTGGAAGACCGTGACGTCCCAGCCGCGAGCGAGGGCACCCGCGACCAGATGACGGCCCACGAATCGCGTGCCGCCGATGACGAGCACGTGCACCTAGCGGCGCACCGCCGCGCGTCCGGCACGCTGGGGAGCGGCGGCGAAACGCCGCAGCGGCACGACCTTCTCGGACGAGGCGACGGCGAGCGAGCCGCTCGTATCGTGCCGAACGATCGCGCGGATCTCGGCCAATGGAATCTCGACCACCCGCTGCGGCGTGCTGCAGTGGGTGCAGGTGCCGATCGGAACGACGCGGATCGCCGTGCGGCCCGCTCCGGCGGCGGCCTGAAGCGCGTGGACGGCGCCGGCCGAGACGACGTACGACGTCGTCGTCAGCATGACCGTGTACAGCGTCTCCGTCATGGTCAGCCGAGTCGTCGGCGGCAGGCGGTGAAACCTCGTGGACGGCGGGGAGAGATCGCGATCTGCGCAGACGGTGGGCAATGTGGAGAAGTCGGTGTACCGTTGAGGTTTGACGAAGGTTTGCGCTGGAGAAGAGAGGCGCTCGGGGAGGGGCTCGCTCGATTGCGCTTCGCTCGAACGGGGTGGGTAAGCGCGCAGCATGGCGTTCGTCGACGATCTGCCGCCGGCTCCCCGACATCAGTGCATCAATGCAGCCTGCGGCTGCAACGACCTCGTGAGCGCGGGACCGTGCTCCGAATGGTGCGCGGCCCATACCATCGAGCTGGCGGACGCCGAGCAAGGAAAAGTGCGGCCGGTGGACTGTCTGTGCGGGCACGACGTCTGCATCCAGAACCGCGTCGCCCGCGGAACGCCCGAGCGCGGGATGGCGTAGCACTGGTTCAGAAGAGGCGCGGCTGTCCGCCCGACCCGATGATCTCCGCGCAGATGCGGCGTGCTTCGTCGACCGCCGCCACGTCCGTGCGCACGAAGAGTTTGCGCCAGTAGGCTTTCCCCGAAAGTTTCGCGATGAGGTCGGAGGCGGCGCGGGCGTCGACGATGCGTCCCATCAGCTGCACCCGCACGGTCGGCGCGGTTCCGGCGTTGCCGAGCGGGAGGCGATGAATGAGCTGCTCCTGCGAATCGCTCCACACCGCATCGCCCCAGCGACGGCGCAGCGCGTCTTCGCAGTGCTCGAACGTGCTGAGGTCTTGCTCGGCGTTGAACTCGGCGGCCAAGCCGTAGACCGTATGTCGTTCGCGCAGCGCGCGCACGCCTTCGTCGTCGAGCTCACGAATGTCGTCGAGCACCCGAAAATCGTCCCAGGCGAGGAACTCCTCGATCGCGTCGAGCGCACGCGGATTCGGCCACAGCACGCGCAGCACGTCGCGCAGCACGCGTTCGAACGCGCGCGTCGTATGGTGGAAGTACACGGTCGCGAACATCATGTAGCGGGCCAGCACGAACGATTCGAGCGCGACGACGCCGCGGCCGTCGACGCCGAGCTGCTGCCGCCCGTCGACTTCCAGGATCCGCAGCGACGCGATCAGCTGGGCCGCGTCGTACGTCCCGCCCGCCACGCCGGTGAAGTACGCGTCGCGCAGCAGATAGTCCATCCGGTCGGCGTCGAGGTTGGGACCGCTGACGAGCTCGCGCAGGACGGGATCCGCGTCGTGCGCGCCGGTGATCAGGCCGAGCAACGCATCCGGATCGACGTCGATCGACGCGAGGACGTCGCGCAGCTCGGGGAGCGCGAGGATCGCCTCGGTGCGCTGTTCGTGCCGCACCTCGAGCACCGTCTCACAGGCGTGCGAGAACGGGCCGTGGCCCAGATCGTGCAGCAGCAGCGCGGCGCGCAGCAGGCGGCGTTTCTCGATGAAGTCGCGCTCGGAGTCGAACGCCTCGGGCGAATGGTCGCGCAGCGCGTCGAACGCGCGCGTGCCGATCGCCAGCGCTCCCAGCGCGTGCGAGAAGCGCGAGTGCTCGGCTGACGGGAAGGCCAGATACGCGAGGCCCAACTGGCGCAGGCGGCGCAGGCGCTGCACGACCGCGGCGGAGAGCAGCCCCACCTCACCCTCGTCGAGCTCGATGAAGCCGTGGATCGGATCGTAGATGCGCTTCGCTTTCATCGCATGAGTGCGAAGCGTCGCGTCGTATGTCCCCGCATGGCGATTTCCCGTCCCGTCCTTGCCGTGCTCGCGGTGATCTCTCTGTGCGGTGCCTCTGCACCGCAGCGCTTGGCGTACCCTCCGGCGCCGGCCAGTCCGGCCACCGACACGTACTTCGGAACGGCGATCGTCGACCCGTACCGCTCGCTCGAGAATCCGGCCGACCCGCAGACGCGCGCGTGGGCCGCGGCCGAGACCGACCTCGCCCGCCGCTTCATCCACGGCCGTCGCGAGTACGCGGCCCTGCACGCGCGGGTCGAGACGCTCGCGAAGGGCTCGCCGGTGCGGTACGGCCTCGAGATCGCGCACGGCCGCTGGGTCTATCTGCGCCGCACGCCGCCGGCGCAACAGCCGGTGCTTGTTGCACGCGATGGTGAAGCTGACCGCGAACGCGTGCTCTTCGATCCGTCGGCCGGGGCGACGGGCGCGCCGCCGGCGATCGGCGAGTTCCAGCTTTCTCCCGACGGCTCGCGCGTCGCGTTCACCACCCAGCAGGGCGGCAGCGAGGTCGAGACGCTGCACGTCGTCGACGCCGCGACGGCGACGATGCTCGCCGATACGATCGCGCACGTCGGCGGCGGGACGACGCCGGCCGCCTTCGCCTGGGATGCCGACGCGCGGGGATTCGTGCGCACGTCGCTGCCGCGCAATGCGGACGGCACCTTCGCGAGCAATGCGATCGTGCTCGTGCACCACGTCATCGGAACCGATCCCGCGACCGACGCCTACGTGTTCGGACGCGGGCTTTCACCGAAGGCCGAATATCATCTGCTCGCCGCGTCGACCGGCGACGCGCTGGCCGCCGTCGTCGCCGACGGCGACGGCGTGCCGGCGTCGGTCTACGTCCGCCGCGGCGCCGGCGCGTTCGTGGAGGTCGCGACGCCGGCAGCGGGGATCGGGAGCAGCGCGGACGCCGGTGCGGCATTCGTCGGCAACGTCCTCGCCGTGATCGCGAAGGGGAAAACCCCGCGTGGTGCGGTGATCGGCATCGGGCCGGGCCAGACCGTCGACACGGGTGCGACGCTGGTCCCCGCCGGAGTGCTTGCGATCGCCGTCGTCGTCCCGGTCGCGGGCGGCTTCGCGACGATCGACCTCGACGGCGGCGATTCGCGGATGCGCCTCTTCGCGGCGGACGGAACGCCGCGCGCGGCGGCGCGCGTCCCGGCGACCTCGACGGTCGATTTCGTCGCGGCCGATCCGCGCGCGTCCGACATCGTCGTCAGCCTGCAAAGCTACGCGCTCGCGCCGCGCTGGTACCGGTACGACGCGGCGCGCAACGTGCTGCGGGCGACGTCGATCGGTCAGCCCACGCCGGCCGCCTTCCGCCGCGCCGTCGTGTCGCGCGTGCTCGTTCCGTCGCTCGACGGCACGGCGCGCATCCCGCTCGAAGTGATCAGCCTGGGTCGCGCCCGCGGCGCGCGGATGCCGACGATCCTCACCGCGTACGGCGCTTACGGCACCGTCACGCGTCCGCGCTTCAACGCGACCGCGCTCGCATGGCTCGAACGCGGCGGCGCCCTGGCCTTCGCGATGATCCGCGGCGGCGGCGAATACGGTGAAGCGTGGCATCAGGCCGCACGGTTGAAGACCAAGACCGTGAGCGCCGACGATCTCGCGGCGTGCGCCGATTGGCTCGGCGCGAACGGGTACGGCGATCGGAGGCATCTCGGCATCGTCGGCGGCAGCGCGGGCGGCTTTCTGATGGGCTTGGCGCTCACGCGCAATCCCGAGCGCTACCGCGCCGTCGACGCCGCGGTCGGCTTCTACGACCTGCTGCGCGTCGAGCTCACGCCCAACGGCGCCTTCAACACGCCCGAGTTCGGGACCGTCACCGATCCGCTGCAGTTCGCGTGGATGGTGCAGCAGTCACCGTACCATCGGGTGCGCAAGGGCGTCGCGTATCCCGCCGTGCTGATGACGACTGGTGAGAACGACCCGCGGGTCGATCCCTACAACTCGCGCAAGATGGTCGCCCTGCTCCAGGCCGACTCCGCGTCGCCGAATCCCGTGCTGCTGCTGCAGAAGAGCGGTGAGGGACACGGCATCGGCAACTCGTTCGCGCAGCGAGTCGACTCGGATACCGAGCGGTACGCGTTCTTCCTCAGTCAACTCGCTCCGTAGCGCTCGCGGCTCGGGGCGGGCGCCAGGGAGTCTTGTCCGGCCCGAGCGTCGAACCCCGTCATCGTGCGTGTCGACGACGGCGTCAAGCGGGAGATCCTCGCTCGCACCGACATCGGCGAGGTGATCGGGGCGTACGTCAGTCTGCGCAAGCGCGGCAACGACCTGGTCGGGCTGTGTCCCTTCCACGGCGAGAAAACGCCCTCGTTCCACGTCCATCCCGACCGCGGGTTCTTCAAGTGTTTCGGGTGCGACGCCAAAGGCGACGCGTTCAGCTTCATCCAGCGCCACGAAAACGTCGGCTTCGCCGACGCGCTGCGGATCTTAGCCAAGCGGGTCGGGGTCGAAGTCGAGAACGAGGACCCGCGCGCCGCGCGCGCGCGCAGCGAGCGCGAGATGATCTACGCCGCGAACGAGATCGCGCGCGCATGGTTTCACCGCATGCTGCTCGATCCGCGCGAAGGCGCGGCCGCACGCGGGTACTGCGAAGGCCGCGGCATCACCGCGGCGACGATCGAGGCGTTCGCGCTCGGTTTCGCGCCCGAGGGATGGGACGGTTTGGTCGGCGAGTTGCGGCGCAACGACGTCGACCTCGAACTGGCCGCGCGCGCCGGGCTGCTCAAACCGAGCCAGCGCGGGGGCTTCTACGATTTCTATCGCGGCCGGCTGATGATTCCGACGCTCGCGACGACCGGCGAGACGATCGCCTTCGGCGGCCGCGCGCTCGGCGATGCGGAACCGAAATATCTCAACACGGCGACGACGCCGGTCTACACCAAAGGCCGGTACCTCTTCGCGCTCAACATCGCGCGGCGCGCGGCGAGCAAAGACGACAGCGTCATCGTGGTCGAGGGCTACCTCGACTGCATCGCGTTGCATCAGGCCGGTTTCGCGAACGCGGTCGCCGTGCTCGGCACGGCGTTCACGCCGGAGCAGGCGCGCGAGCTGCGCAAGATCGCGACGAACGCGGTGCTGTGCTTCGACGCCGATTCGGCGGGGATCGAAGCCGCGCTGAAATCGATCGAGGTGCTTGCCTCTGAGGGCGTGCGGGCGTCCGCGCTGCGGATTCCCGACGGCAAGGATCCCGACGAGTTCGTCCGCCGCAACGGTGCGGACGCCTTCCGCGAACTGCTCGCGAAACCGATCGCCGCGACCCAAGTGAAGATCGACGCGGAGATCGACCGCCGCGGGTCGCGCGGCGAGGGCGGGACGCTGGCGCGCTGGGCCGAGGAGACGATCCGCCGGCTGGCGCCCCCGGAGGAACAGGACCGGTGGCGGGTCTATGCCGCCGGGCGGCTCGGCCTCTCTGCGGACGACTTACGGCGCGCCCGGTTGATGGTGAACCCGCTGCACTTCAACCGGGGCGAAGCGAATGCGTCACGTCACATCGTGCCCGGGGCGATGGAGAAACCGTCGTTCGAACGCGAGGTGCTCTCGATCGTGCTCGACGAGCCGGCGCTGGTCGGGGAGTACGGCGACCGGATCCCCCCCGAGCGTTTCGAGAGCCCGGCCTTTCGGCGCGTCTGGGAACAGCTGCGGAGCCACGCTCGGTCGCTGGTGCAACCGTCGGACGTCTTCGCCGTGTTTGCAGGAGACGATGACGCGGCGGCCACGCTGGCGTCGGTCGCGGGATCGGTACGTTTTGCCGATACCGAAGATCGACGGGCGAAGCTCGATCGCGTCGTCGCGCGTTTTGCGCGTGACGACGCCGAGAGCCGTTACCGGGAACTCGACCAGGAGATGGTACGGCTGATCGAATCCGATCGTCCGGTACCTGACGATCTTCGGGCCGCACATTCCGCCCTCGTCGCGCAGCTCAAAAAAGGATAACCGCGCGGGGGAACGTTACTTCTCCGCTTCGGACCCAAATCACAGTGGAAAGGGGGTGATGACCAGCATGGCACGTTCAAAAAAATCAACCGGACCCGCGACCGACGCGCCGCAACTCTCGCTGGAAGAGCAGATCAAGAAGCTGCTTACCGCAGGGAAGAAGCGCGGCACGCTGACGTATGAAGAGATCAACGCCGTCTTCGACAACGTCGAGGACGTAGCACCCGAGCGCATGGACGATCTCCTCGAGGAGATCGCGTCGCTGGGGATCGAGATCGTCGAAGAGCAGGCCAAGGAAGACAAGCCCGCCGAGGACGGCGAAAAAGAAGAAGAGACGATCCCCGCCGGTCTCGCCCTCGACGACCCGGTCCGGATGTATCTCAAGGAGATCGGCCGCGTCCCGCTCCTCTCGATGGACGACGAGCGACGCTTGGCGATGTCGATCGAAGCCGGTGAGAAGGAAGCGCTCAAGAACGGCACGGCCGACAACCACGTCGTGCTCGAAGGCGAAGACTCGAAGCGTAAGCTCACGGAAGCAAACCTGCGGCTCGTCGTCTCGATCGCGAAGAAGTACGTCGGCCGCGGCATGCTCTTCCTGGACCTCATCCAGGAAGGCAACCTCGGGCTGATTCGCGCGGTCGAAAAGTTCGATTATCGTAAAGGCTACAAGTTCTCGACGTACGCGACGTGGTGGATCCGCCAAGCGATCACGCGCGCGCTCGCCGACCAAGCCCGCACGATCCGCATTCCGGTCCACATGGTGGAGACGATCAACCGGCTGATCAAGATCAGCCGTCAGCTCCTCCAAGAGCTCGGCCGCGATCCGACGGTCGAAGAGATCGCCAACGAGATGGGGCTCACGCCCGAGAAGGTTCGCGAGGTCATCAAGATCTCGCAGGAGCCGATCTCGCTCGAGACGCCGATCGGCGAAGAAGAAGATTCGCATCTGGGCGACTTCATCGAAGATCAGGAAGCCGTCGCTCCGGCCGAAGCCGCGTCCGTCATGCTCCTCAAAGAGAAGATGCAGGACGTCCTCAAGAACCTCACCGAGCGCGAGCGCAAAGTACTGGTACTGCGCTTCGGCCTCGAAGACGGCCACCAGCGCACGCTCGAGGAAGTCGGCCAAGAGTTCGGCGTCACCCGCGAGCGCATCCGCCAAATCGAAGCGAAGGCTCTCCGCAAACTCCGTCACCCCAGCCGCGGCAAAGCCCTAAAAGTCTACTGGTCCAACGAGTAGTCGGAGATGCCCAGCCCGTCGTAAAGGCCCTCATCACCAGCGGTGATCGAGGGCCTTACTCTTTCGCGCACCCGGCGTGATAGGATCATGTGAGATGCGGACCGACATCGTCGTCCCCGACGGCAAGCCGGCCTTCGAATGGATCGCCGGACGCGCGGTGCAAAAAGTGAGCCCGAAGCGCGATCACGCGATCGTGCAGCGGATGTTCGCCACCGCGCTCGGCGCGTGGGCGGAAGGCCGCGGCGAGGTGGGCACGGAGTGGCGCTTCCGCGTCACGCCCCCCGGCGAGGCAACGCGCCCCCTCGTCCCCGACATCGCGTACGTCTCATACGCACGCCTCGCCGGAATGACGCACGACGAAAAGCAAGAGCCGCGCACATCACCCGACATCGTAATCGAAGTCCGCTCCCCCGACGACCGCCAATCCCACATCGACGAAAAATGCCGAGTCTACCTCGCCGCCGGCACAACGCTCGTCATACAAGTCGATCCCCGCACAGCCATGGTGCTCACGATCGACCTCAACACCGAACGACGCTTCACACACAACGAAACGCTCACCCATCCGGCGTTGCCCGGCTTCGAACTAGAACTCGCGCCAGTCTTCAACGCACTCCACTAAACCAATAAAGAGCCACCATCGTCCCACACCCTTAGACTCGATGGAACAAAAGCCAACATCGTGCCGGAGGTGCGGTGCGGGATGGTGCGTTGCAGGGGCGTTTGCGGAGTCGCGGAGCGCCGGATGCGCGGGAGCGACGCAGCAACCGAGCGACCAGAGGCGCACGATGCGCCGTCGGGAGCGTCCCCGGCAACGCACCATCCCGCACCGCACCTCAGCCCCAAGGGCGAACGTTACATGGGGTCGTCCTCACCCTTGCCCGCATGCGGGCTCGGAACGACGGCGGGATTCTTCTCGGCAAACTGCCCAAGAGGATTCGGCACAACCCAAACGGACACGTCATAGATGGCGGGATAAAGGAAGACCGCGCTGACGGTAGCGGCGTCTTTCACGGCGCCGGCTTTCACCAAGCCTTCCGCCGTGGGATGCTCGACGTCACCGATCGCCGCGTACTTCGTCGTGGCGACCGCTTTGCCGTACGAGCACTTCTTCATCGCATCGCAGGTCACGTAGTGCACGTGCGCGCGGACTGTCCCGAAGCGCTTTGGGTCGATGCCGAAAAGCGACGGCGCTGCGGGTGCGGGCGATGCGTTCGGATCGCGGCGCACGCTGAAATCGGCGCCGACCAGCCGGCCGTTCACGTCGTACCACAGCTGCGCCGGGACGTCGGGATCGGTCGTGTTCCAGGCTTTCGTGTTGGCGAAGCTGATCGCTCCGGTCGCGTCTTCGTTTGAATAGCGAACGTAGCCGGCTTTGCTGGCGGCGGCGGGATTCGGATAGCGCCGCGGCAGATCGCGCATGATCTTCGCAAGAAACGCGCTCTCGACGGCGCTGGGAGCCGGCGCCGTGGTCGGCGCTGCGACGGGTGTGGGCGCGTCGGCGGCACTCGCGGCGAACGGGATCAGCGCGAAGGCCAACGCGAACGGGACAAGGCGAGCGTTCATGCAACGGCGGTTCGCGCCGTGGCTCAGGGTATCTTCGTGGCCGCCGGAGTGGGGAGGGGCGACGTCCCGGCGGCGCCGGAATCGGCGGACGGCGAGGAGGCGGCGGGCGGGGAAGAGGCGGCGGACGAGGGCGTAGGGGCCGGCGTCGGCGAACCGCGGCGGCGCGCCATCATGCTGGCCGGCGAAGCCGTGCGGGCGGGGGTCGGCGTGTAATACGCCGCCGGCCGCTCAGCCGAGAGGGGGAACGGAAAGGGGATCCTGATCGAAAAGCGTCCCCCGACGTGTTCGACGACCGCCATCGTGCGGGTTTCCAGGATCGTCCCCACGTCGATAGCCGCGGGCAGCGGCAAGACGAGCTTGACCGGCAAGATCCCGCCGACGGTCGTGAACTGGTCGAGGGCGACCCGCACCTCGCGCTTCCCGTCACTCAGGGTGGAGCCGCCGAGGAGGCGCGCCTTCGTACCGGCCGCAGCGATCGTCACGCCGTCGAGCACGAGCGGTTCGCGCAGATGCGCGAATGCCGTCGAGCCCGCCGGGGACGTGAGGTCGAGGTGGCCGTCGGCGACGAAGACGACTGCCGACCCGGTCGGCAGCGCGTGCTGCGGCGCTTGAGCAGTCGCGATCGCGACCCCAAGGAGCAGGAAAGCCGTCGCGAGGACGGCCGTCCGGGACCCCTGGAGGGCGTTCAGGACGCCTTTTTCTCCGCTGCTGCGGCGGCCTCGGCCGCGGCCTTCTTGCCCTGCTCGATCAGCGCTTTGACCTTCTGGCCGCCCTTCTGACCGATCGTCTCGTAGAATTCCGGGCCGTAACGGTCGCGAGTCGCCTCGCCGCCCTTCTTGCCGCCCTTCTTGCCGATGGCTTCGTAGAAGGCGTGGCCGTGGGCTTTCTTGGTCGCTTGACCGCCCTTGCGCCCGATCATCTCGTAGAACTCAGGACCGTACTTTTTCTTGACCGTCTCGCCGCCTTTTTGGCCTGCTTCGCGGACGCTCATGCCGCTACCGGTCTTTCGTTCTGGGGTGGTTGACATTAGATGGGATAAACCTCGTGGATGAAAATTGACCTATCTCAGTAACGTAAGCGAAGCCATGGATGTTGTCGTCGAGATGATCGCTTGCATTAAGTTTCGGGTACTCCTGGCGGCCGTGGCGGTCGTTACCGCGGCTTGCTTGGTCCTCGCGCCGGTGCTGGGCGCTCCCGGTGAGCAGATCGATTACCGGCGTTTGGTGGAGTTCGAAAGTACCCGGACGTACTCCGACGAGCTTACCGTTGCTCTCGCGTCACGCGACGTGAGGGTGGCGGGGCGGGCGGCGCTAGCGCTCGGGAGGACCGAAGACGCACGCGCGGCCGGGCCTCTACGTAACGCGACCGGGGCCCGAGACGTTTCGCTCCGTACTTTCGCCGTATACGGATACGGCCTGCTGGCTGCCAAGACCCCCATATCGACCGAGGTAGTGACGCGCGTCCTGCGCGACCGGGCGCCCGCCGTCCGGGTCGCGGCGGTGGATGCTGCCTGGCGGGCGATGGCCGGCAAGTCGCCCGGGGCCGCTGGGCTCGCCGCGGAGTTGGGCGCCCTGCTCGCAGGCGACCGGGATCCGATCGTTCGCGCGCGGGCCGCGACGGCGCTCTCGGGCTGGCGGGGCGAAGCCGACGCCGCCGCGATCGCCGGCGGCATTCAACGTGCCTTCCGCAATGAAAAGAACGGAACGGTACGGTGGCATGAAGCGTGGGCGCTGCGCCGAGCGTTCCCCGAACAGACGACCGCCGCCGTGCTCCGCGCCGGTCTCGCGGATCGCGAAGAGCTCGTCCGCATTCAATTCGCCGATCTCGTCGCGCGCCGCAAGCACACCTTCGAAGCGAAGCTGCTGGAACCGCTGCTGGCCGATACTTCGTGGCGCGTTCGCGAGCAGACCATCGAGAGCGTCAAGGTGTTAGCCGGCGGCCCGCGCACCGACCATCTGCAGGCGATTCCCGCCGGCGTCGTGACGCCGGCGCCCGCTCCCGCCGATACCTCCGCACCGTTGCCGCGGCCGAGCTCCTCCGGCGTGCCGCGCAGGCCGGACGCGGCCGACGCGCGGCTCGATCTCGCGCTCGCTCCGACGACCTCGGCGCGGCTCGACGGACCGATGCCGGGTCCGCACCCGCGCGTGCGGATCGGCACGACCAAGGGGACGATCGTCGTGCGGCTCTACCCGGAGTGGGCCCCGCTGACCGTTGCGAATTTCCTCGGGCTGGCGAATCGCGGCTATTATGACGACTTGCGGTGGTTCCGCGTCGTCCCGGATTTCGTCGCGCAGACCGGCGACCCGCACGACAACGGTGACGGCGATGCCGGCTACACGATTCCGGCTGAAGAGAACCCGCTCGAACAGCGCGCCGGCGTCATCTCGATGGGGCTCAACTACACCGACGGTGCGAATCCCGGTCCGATCCGCGACTCAGCCGGGGCGCAGTTCTACATCACCATCTCGCCGCAGCTGCACTTGAATCGCGACTTCACCGTGTTCGGCGAAGTCGAGTCCGGCTTCCCGACGCTCGGGCGCTTGATCGAGAGCGACCGCATGACGAAGGTCGAGCGGATCTCGGACGACTAACGTGAGATCATGGACCGCACCGCGAAGATCAAGTTCTCCGGGCGTTCGGTGATGCGCCGGTAGAAGTAGCCGGCCCAATGCGTTCCGTACGGAACGTAGACCCGCAGCCGGTACCCCTCGGCGACGAGCCGCCGTTGGATCTCCGGCCGCACACCGTAGAGCATTTGGAATTCGAACCGGTCGCGTGCGATGCCGCGCTCGCGCACGTACGTCTCGACGGCCGAGATAACGCGCTCGTCGTGGGTGGCGATGCCGGGGTAGTTGCCGCGCTCGAGAAGCGCTTCGGCGGAGCGCATGAACTGGCGCCGGATCGTCGGCATGTCCTTGTACGCGAGCTCCGGGGGCTCGCCATAGGCCCCCTTGCACAGCCGCACGCGGGCGCCCAGGGCGATCGCGCGCTCCACGTCGGCCGGCGTGCGTTTGAGATACGCCTGCAGGACGGCGCCGACGTGCTTCGTCTCCGCGAACGCGCGCTCGAAGACGCGCAGGGTCGCCTCGGTGACGGCGCTGCCCTCCATGTCGATCCGTACGAACGGATCGCTGTTGTGGGCCGCCGCGGCGAGGACCGCACGGAGGTTCTCCAGCGCAAAGTCTTCATCGATCAGCAGGCCCATCGCGGTCAGCTTGACCGAAACGTTCGTCTCCACGCTGCGAGCGCGGATCGCTTCCAGCAGCGCAAAGTACGCGTCCCGCGTGCGTTCCGCTTCCGCCGCGGACGTGACGTCCTCGCCGAGGAAGTCGAGCGTCGCCGTCATCCCGGCCGCGTTGAGCGCCGCCACGGCGTCCATCGCCTCGTCGACGGTCTCGCCCGCGATGAAACGCTTCGCGAGAAAGAAGAAGCGCCGCTGGAACGCCGGGGTCTGGATCACATCGAGGACTGCCACGACCCGGCGACTTCGGGGATGATCTGACGCGGCCCTCGGGGTACCACGATGGGGATGGACCCGCGTTTCTTTTCACGCTCTTCACAAATCGCCCGTAGGCGTGAGGACCGGGATTCGGGAAGCGGGCCGGATGACGTGGCGCGTCCTGGTCGCCGACGACGATCCGGAAATCTGCACGCTGATCAAAACGATCCTCTCCAAGGGACCGTACGAGATCACCATGTGCCACGATGCCGAGAGTGCGCTGGTGCACATCCAACGCGACGCTCCGTACGACATCTTGATCTCCGACTTCATGCTGCCCGGGATGTCGGGGATCGAGCTCATCGGCCGGGTGCGCCAGAATGCGGTCACGTCGCGGATCCCGATCGTCATGATCAGCGGCCACAACAACTATGCGATGGACGCGCGCGCCAAATCCGCCGGCGCGAACGCGTTCCTCAACAAGCCGTTCACGCTCTCGCAGCTGCGCACGACCGTGCACCAGCTGCTCACCGACCCGCTGCACTCGGTTCTGGGCGCATAGCCCCGCGGGTCGGGCCGTGACGATCGCGGCGTTCCTGAAGATCGCCTTCGTCGCGCTCTCGCTCGGGCTCGACGTCTTCGCGGTCTGCGTCGGCGTGGGGATGCGCGGCAGCGACCGCGGGCTGAAGGTCCGCATCGGCGCCGCCTTCGCGACGGCCGAGGTCTCGATGACGCTGATCGGGGTCGGGATCGGTCAGGCGGCGGGGCGGCTCTTGGGCGACGCGGCGGGGTACCTGGGCTTCGCGGCGCTCGTCGGCGTCGGCTGTTACATGATCTACGAGGTGCTGCACGGAACCGAAGAAGGTGGCGGTTTCGACCTCTCGCGCGGCTGGGGGCTCGTGCTCGGGGCGCTCTCGATCAGTCTGGACTCGCTGGGGATCGGTTTCTCGATCCTCTACATCGGCGTGCCGCTGGGGGTCTCCGTCGTCTTCATCGGGATCACGTCGGTCGCCGCGACGGCGCTCGGGCTCTCGCTCGGCAAGCGGCTCGGCACGGCATTCGAAGGAGTCGCGGCGCTGTGGGCGGGGATCATCCTCGCGTTCACGGGGGTAGCGTTTGCCGCGCTCAAGTTCTACCATATCGGCGCCTGAAGGGCTGTACGCGCTGGCGACCGGTACCGCACGGAGCGTGATCGTCGTCGGCACCGCCAAGAACGCCGGCAAGACGACGACGTTCAACGCGCTGCGCGCCGTCGCGAAGCGGCGCGGCACCGCGATCGGCGTGACGTCGATCGGCCGGGACGGCGAGCCCGCCGACGCGCTCGACGCCGAACCGAAGCCGCGCGTGCGGCTCGCGCCGGGGACGATCGTCGCGCTGCCGGCCGGGCTGGTTCCGCGCAGCCCGGGCCTGGCGATCCTGTCGACGGGCGAGTCGAGCGCGCTCGGAACGACGGTGTTCGCGCGGGTCGTGCTGCCGACCACCTGCGAGATCGCGGGGCCGCCGACGGCGCGCGCGATGCGCGCGACGATCGATACGCTGCGCGCGCTCTGCGGCGGCCCCGTGCTGGTCGACGGCGCGATCGACCGCGTCG
>JAQBPM010000278.1 GCA_028287525.1 Vulcanimicrobiota bacterium
ATCTCACCGCCCTTCTCGATCACCATGACGGCGATCTCCGCGCCGGCCGCCGCGGCGAGCTGGCGCAAGCGAATCGCACCGGCGAGCGAGGCGGGGCCGCCGCCTACGAACAGGACGTCGACTTCGAGGGAATCGCGCTGTGGCATGACCCGCGCGCTTTCGCGCCGCGTCGCCACGGCTCCCGGCGAGGGTGCGGGCGCGGTCCTTACGAGAGTTCGAACGCGCTCAAGACGGTGGTGACGAACACGCGGTGCGCCGCGATCCGTTCGTCCCACGGTCGCGGCCGCGGCGACTCGAAGGTGAGCGGCTGGGCGCCGCGCCGGTAGTAGAACAGCGATGACGGCAGGCCGGTGAAGAGGCGAAGCTCGGCTTCGGCGTCGACGAGGACGGCGCCGCGCTCGAGCCGGTACGGCGGCGTTTCGCCGGACGGCGTGCCCAGATCGAAGTCGGGGCCGATCGTCTGGACCGGCAGACCGGCGTCGTCCAGCGCTTCGACGACGCGGCCGGCGAAGCGGGGCGCGGCGCCCGGCCGCAGCGGCTCGTACAAGTAGCAGCCCTCGGCTTCGAAGTCTTCGTGCAGGTCGAGGGCCAGCGCGAAGCGGCGGTCGCGATTGGCGGTGATGACGGCGCGGGCTTCTGCGCTCGTCCCGCCGCGCGAGAAGCTGCGGTTCACGTCTAGGCCCTCGGCGTTGTGGCGGGTTTCCGCCAGATAGCCGCTCGGGTTGAGGCACGGCCAGATGCGGTAGGCAAAGCGCGAGTCGAGCAACCCGTCGCGCACCATCGAGAGGAGAGCCCACGGCCCCGCCGGTTCGTCGCCGTGAACGCCGGCCGTGATCACGATCGAGGGCGCGTTCGCGTCGCCGACCTCGGCGAAGAGCAAGGTGCGGGGCGCGTTGACGCAGGCCACTTCCCGCACCCGCACACCGCGTACGCGCAGGGTACGCCAAGCGGCAGCCAAGTCGTCATAGGTTCGCAAGCAAGTCATCGGGAAGGGGCTCGCATGGTTCGACCATTGGGCGCGGGCCTTCTTTGTGCCCTCACCGTTTTCGTGTCGGTGGGGTCCATCGCGCCCGTCCAAGCTGCCGGCGGCGACAAGGTGCTCACCCGCGTGAAGGGCGGCGTGGGGTACCAACTCGTGGAAAACGGGCCGTTCAAGCCGATCTTCGGGCCGTTCGACGTCCCCGACGACGCCTACGCCGTCACCCAGGCGGGGGCGCGGGCGTCGCTGCAGCTGCGCGACAGCTCGGTGATCGACCTCGGGGAGCGAACCAGCGTACAGGTCGGCGCCTTCAACCTGCCCGGCGCCACCGCGCAGCAGAACCAGATCACGGTCAACCGCGGCGCGCTCAAGTTCACGATCCACCATCCGCAAGGCGTTCGTTCCAACTACACGTTCACGACGCCGACGTCGCAGATCGCGGTCCGGGGCACCGAAGCGTACCTGGTGGTCGGGTTGCAAGGCACGCAGGTCGTCTGCCTCGACTGCGCGCCGGGCGACGTGACGATCACGATCAACGGACACGTCGTCTCGCTGCAGAGCGGTCAGACGATCACCGTCTCCTCCACGACGCCGGCGACGTACACCGTGGAGAACACGGTCGCGTTCAATCCGTCACTGACGCAGTTCTTGGACAAGCCGCCCGCCGGTCCCATCGGGTCCGATCCGACCGGCTACGCCGTCAGCATCGGCGGCGCCGCGGTGGGTGGGCTGCTCGTGCCGCTCGTCGTCGGGGGCGCGGTCGTCGGCGCGATTGCGGTGTCGGGGAGCCAGACCAACCCGGGCGTCGGCGATGTAACGCCGACGCCGACTCCGACGCCGACCCGGACTCCAACGCCCGTGACCACTCCGACGCCGACGTTCACTCCAACGTCGACGCCGGCGCCGACCGCAACGCCGACGCCAACGCCCATCCCCTACAGTGCCCTCAGCGTTTCGCCGGCGCAGATGACGTTCGACAGCGTCCCGCAGACCCAAACGTTCACGGTGCAGCAGACCGGGCCGGCAGGAACGATCTTGATCGGTCCGGCGACGTGCAACGGAGACGGCGCATCGGCGTCGGTCGGTCCGCAGAACTTTCCGATCAGCGCCAACCCGTCGTCTCACACGGTCACCGTAACGGCGCAAGCGGCGCCGAACGTGACGCCGGAACCGGCCCACGCATGCCAGATCGCCATCGCGGGCGGCGGCGGTCAGAACACCATCGTCTACCTGAACATCCGCTCGACGAGCGTCACCATCAGCGGACGCAAGAGCGCGCAGCCGGCGACGACCACGGCGCCCGTGCCCGTACCGGTCGCCAAACCGACGCTCGCGCCCACACCTGCGCCGAAGCCTTCAGCGACGCCCTCGCCGCCGGCGGGACCCCACCACATCCCGCATTAGCCGGCACATGAAGCCGGCGGTCTAGATCGTTCGCCCTGCGATCGAGGCGTCGAGCAATTCGATCGGGTGCGCCGCGCGCAGCGTCACGCCGCGTTCGCGCAGGATCGCCTGGATCTGCAGCGTGCAGCCGGGATTCGCGCTGGCCAGCATCTGCGGCGTCACGCTCTGAACGTTGTCGACTTTCCGGACGCCGATCTCGTGCGCCGACTCCGGCTGGAAGAGATTGTACGTGCCGGCGCTGCCGCAGCACTGATCGCCGTTCGGGATCTCGAGCAGCTCCAGCTGCGGAATCGTCCCCAGCAGCTGGCGCGGCTGCGCGCGCACGCCTTGCGCGTGCGCGAGGTGACAGGCGTCGTGATAGGCGACCCGCAGCGGGATCGGATGCCGCGTCGCGCGCGGCTCGAGCGTGGCGAGATACTCGTTGATGTCGCGGACCTTGGCGGCGAACGCGACGCCGCGCTCCCGCCACTGCGGGTCGGACGCGAACAGCTCGCCGTATTCCTTGAGCGTCGAGCCGCAGCCGGCGGCGTTGATCAGGATCGCGTCGACGTCGAGCTTCTCGAACCGCGCGATCAGCGCGCGCGCGAACGACTTCGCTTCGTCCAGCCGTCCGCTGTGCAGCGAGAGCGCACCGCAGCAGCCTTGTCCGCCCGGCACGAGCACTTCGCAGCCCTCCGCGCTGAGCACCCGAATCGTCGCGGAGTTGACGCCGGGGAAGAACGTCCGCTGGACGCAGCCCGCCACGAGCGCGACGCGGGCACGCCGCTCACCCTGGGCGGCCGTGCGCGCGGGCAACGAGGCGAACGTCTCGCGCAGCACGATCGGCGGCGCCATCGTCGCCAACTGGCGCAGACGCGGCGGCAGCAGTTTCCCGAGCGGCCCGGCAGCCAGCCGCGGCATCCCGAGCTTCGTTGCGAACCACAAGAACGGCGCCAGCAGCCTCAGCCGGCCGGGATACGGAAACAGCGCGAACACGAAGTTCCGAAAGGCGCCGTCCTCCGGCGCGCGTGGAAGTTCGGCCTCGATCTTCGCGCGGGTCGCTTCGATCAACAGATCGTACCGCACGCCGGACGGACACGCGGTGACGCACCCCATGCAGCCCAGACACGCGTCGATGTGGCCCTTCACGTCTTCGTCGAGCGGGATGACCCCGTCTTCCACGCCCTTCATCAAGTCGATTCGACCGCGCGGAGAGTCCATCTCCTCGCCCCACGAGTTATACGTCGGACACGCCGGAAGACAGAACCCGCAATGCACGCAATCCGACAGCAACGAGTCGAACGTACGAGGTTCGTGCGCGCTCGCACCGGCGACGGGGACGCTCACCTAAAGGCCTCCGATGAATCGGCCGGGGTTGCAGAGGCCGTGCGGGTCGAAGTTGTTTTTCATGGCGCGCATCGTTGCGAACTGCGCGGGCGGAAGCTTCGGCCAGGCGTCGACGTGGGGGCGCGCGACGGCGGGGATCGCGTGCGCGATGACGGCGCCGGTTCCGCGCGTCTGCGCCGAGACGTTGTCACGCAGGTCGGTGAGATGCCGTTCGGGCGGCGCGTCGGCAGCGGCGTGCGCGTGCAGGGCGATCCCCAAGAGCGGATAGGCGACGGGGACCGCGAGCGGCGGTGAGGCCGCGAACGAACCGAGGGTCGTGACCGGATAGGCGGGCGGCGCGACGATGCGGACGCGCCAATCACCGTCGCGCCGAACCGCGCGCTCGCGCTGCTCGTACGATTCGCGCTCCAGGTCGCTGAGTTCGGCGGCGTTCACGCAGCCCGACGCTGCGGCGACCGCGCCGAGCATCGCCGCGATCTGCGCGTCGACGCCGCCGGCCGTTCCGGCGAAGGTCACGACGAGCGCGCCGTAGTTGTACACGACGACGGATTCGGGCTCGAACCGTTGCTCGACCAGAACGGCGACGGCTGACGCGACGCCGGCGGCGCCGTCGAAATGCAGCACGACGGCGCGCACCGACGCCGGGACCGGATAGACGCGCAGCGTCGCGGTGACGATCGCGCCCAGCGTCCCCAGCGCACCGACCATCAGCTTGGGAAGATCGAAGCCCGCGACGTTCTTGACGACCTTGCCGCCGCCACGCGCGCGCACGCCGTCGGGGCGCACGATCCCCACGCCGACGATCAGATCCTTCACCGTGCCGTAGCGTAGGCGGCGCCGCCCGTAGGCGCCCGTCGCGATGATCCCGCCGACGGTGGCCTGGTCGCGATCGGCGACGTCGATCGGCAGCATTTGCCCGTGCGCGCCCAGCACGCGGTCGAGCTCGGCGAGCGTCACCCCGGCTTCGAGGGTGATCGTCTGGTCTTCCGGCGCGTACTCGATCACCCGGTCCAGCGCGCTCGTGCGCACGACCGTGTCGAGCGCGCGCGGCGCGTTGCCGAGCTCGAGTTCCGTGCCGCCGCCGATGAAGGCGAACGCTTTGCGATCGGCGTGGAGCCCGCGTACGATCTCGGCGAGCTCGTCGATGGTCGCCGGCGTCACGACGTCGCGCGGCGTAACGCCGGCGACGGCGAACGAGCCGGTCATCCGCGTCCCGCTTCGCCGCTGATCTCGACCGGGTGCGCGACGTAGGCGCCGGGTTTGTCACCGCACAGCCGCGGGGTCGGGAACACTTTCTCGGGGTTGAAGCGCCGTTCGGGGTCGAACGCCGTGCGCATCAGCATCATCGTCTCGAGATCGTCGGGCGAGAACTGCTCGCCCAGATAACAGGCCTTGTCGTGGCCGACGCCGTGCTCGCCGGTCACCGTACCGCCGTAGCGCAGGCAGACCCGCAGTATCTCTCCCGCGACTTGTTCGGCCGCATGCTCCTGACCCTCGAT
>JAQBPM010000281.1 GCA_028287525.1 Vulcanimicrobiota bacterium
GTTGTCCGGCGAGGGCTCTCGTAGTCGCGACCTAGGTGTCGTCGTCTATGCGAAAGCGTCTCGCCGGCCATCAATAAGGACCGCAAGAAGAACGCTAACAAGGACGACGAGGCGCGATTGCATCGTGGATGGTTTGTACTATGGATCGCGGGGTGTGTCAACCGGCCAAACAGTCACATCATCGATCCATTGGCATCCAACCATTCGGTAGGGCCGGCAGAGCAGGGGCTCGGCCGCACCGCCTGAACGCTTTCCTTGCCGCTGCTGCTGCGGGTGAAAGCGAGGGTGTCCATGTCAACGGCTACCGTGCGAAACGTCGATCGTACGACGCTTTCGGAAGAAGCGCGCAACGCGCTCCTGATTCTCTCTACGCTGCCGGTCGCCGAGGTCAACGCGCTCAAAACGTTGATGCATCTCTCGACGCCGGGCGTGATCGGCCCGCAGACCGTCGCCGCGTTCGCGAAGCTCTGCGCCGCGCCACCGGTGAGCCTCGATCTCTCGAACGCAGGCGTCAACGCGTTCAAAACGGCGAACGGCCTCGGCAACGCCGGCCCCGTCGCCGGCGTGATCGGCCCGCAGACGGCCGCCCTCTATTATACGAAGGTCGTCGCGGCGCTGCAGGGCGGCGGCGGTCCGCGCACGCTCAACGCCGCCGGGTTGAGCCTGATCAAGAACTTCGAGGGCTACGCGCAAGTCGTGCCCGGCACGACCAACGTGACGACGTACTTCGACGCGGTCGGCGTGCCGACCATCGGCTACGGCCACACGGGTCCCGACGTCACGCCGAACCTCGTCATCACGCAGACGCAGGCCGAGGCGCTGCTGCAGTCCGACGTGCGCGGCGCGGAGCGTGCGGTGTCGGCAGCCGTGACGGTTCCGCTGAACGACAATCAATTCGCAGCGCTCGTGAGTTTCGTCTACAATCTCGGCGCCGGCGCGCTCCAGGAGTCAACCCTGCTGGGCCTGCTCAACGGCGGCAACTACAACGGCGCCGCCGAACAGTTCTCCCGCTTCGTCTACGCCGGCGGCGAGGTTCTCCAAGGCCTAGTAACCCGCCGAAACGCCGAGCGAGCACTCTTTCTGGCGTAACCGTCATTACGAGACCTGTCATTGCGAGCTTGTCGAATTGTCATTGCGAGCTTGTCGAGCAACCCTCGTGTCGCGCTGAGCGAAGTCGAAGCGCGAGCCGTCGCCGCGAGGATTCGGGACGTCAACGCAACCGACGATAGGCGATGATCCTCGCACCTCGCGGCGCGGCGCAAGCGACGAAGCTCGACTCACGCGTGAGCGCGATTCGCGCCCCGTCGCAATCGCGGAGGTCGAGCATCGTCCGCCCGTCGCCTTTCGAGAAAGCACGGACGTGCCGGTCGGCAAAGCTGAAGTACGCGGTTTGACGATCCGACGCAACGAGGTCTTTCACGGTTCGATCGCTGAGCCGACGTGACGCGATATTCGTCGCCCCAGGCCGCAGCATCCAAAAGCCGTCTGCACGAGAGACAAAGACGACTCCATCCTGCGCTCGTCCGATGAATGCCCCGTGGTCTGAGACCAACAGCGGATGCTGATCGTCGGGTTCTGAAAAGCGATAGCGGTAAATTCGTGGTCCCACCGCCATGAACAGGCTGCCGCGATCGACCGATATGGCTCCGGGAGCGATGGTCCCTGGTGGAATGAGGTCGCTTTCGTGTGCATCGTTGTCAGCGAGATCCGGTGTGAACCGGTATCTCGAACGTACGATTCCCGTAAGCAGGTCTGCACGCCAAACGTTCTCTGTGATGAAGCGCAGTCCGATATCATCGGGTATATCAGGGACGAACGAGATCGCCTGATCGCGGATGTCTATGACTGAAAGCACGCTCGGGACAATGATTGTCGGCTCGGGCTTCCGCGCGCTGAGATGGAAGACGTAAAAGTTGCCCGGAATCCCCGGTGTACGCAGCAGCAGGAACGGAGGCGCTACTAGCGGCGGCCCGGAGACGCGCAGTCGAGTCGTCCACCGAACCCGGCCGGTAGGCTCGATGAGCGCGATCGTCGCGTTGCTGCCGTTGGCTTCTTCCAGTGCGATGAAACCGGCGCCGGTGCTCCAGACGGACTGGACCGTGGCAGCCGAGCCGTCGTACCGCCAAAGCGATCGCCCTGTCCGCGCATCGATGCCCCGGACGCCGATACCGTCGCTCGCGACGTATGCGAATGTTCCCGAGGCGTAGGCGAGGCCGTACCCGGTGCCGCCGCACCAGCTACGTTTTCCGTTACTCGCGGAAAAGCCGCAGACGCGCTTGCCGGCGAGGGCAGCCACGACACCGTCTCCTTGAGCCCAATCCGTCGAGGAGTCCACGTCGATCTTCCAAGCAACGGACTCCGAACGAGACGCCGCCTGCGGTACGTGCTCAGCGAACTCGGGAAGACGAACGGAAGACGGCCCCGACATGGGCGCTATTGCGCACGTTGCAAGAGCAATCAGTATCGAGGCGGCCCCACGCAATGCACCCATCGCGCGGGATTTCGCGGCTCGACGAATCCGCCCTAGATCAGGATGCACCAATCGACAATTCGACCAGGTCGCAATGACAATTCGACAGCTCGCAATGACAGGGCACGCCGGGCGCTAGCTTCCGACGAGGTTGTGGTTAAATTCCCACACGCCGAGCTCGACGATGCCGAACGCGATCGACCAGACCAGAAACGGGATGTACAGCCAATGCGGCCGGGCCCGGATCGAGATCGCCATCAATGCGTACAGGAATGGGATGAAGTCTAGCGCGTGGCGCGCGCCAAGCTGGACCATTCCGTTGCTGTAGTAGAGCAGCGCCGGGATCGCGCAGCACGCGGCGGCGAACCACAAGAGCTGTACCGCGCGTTCCCGGAGCGGCGCGAAGAACGCGATGGCGAGCGCCGGGCTCGTGTAGGTCAACGCCGTCCCGAACATGCCCGCGATGAGGTACGGCGGCTGGTGCACGACTCGCGGCGGCTCCACCAGATAAAAATGCAGCTGCATCGCGAGGTTCTTCAGCGCGAACGGCGGCGCCGGATCGGTTCTCCCGATGTCCATGATGCGGTAGAACTTGGTGAAGCCGACGTCGGCGAACGTGCCCCACCGCACCTCGTTGTACCAGACCGATGGAATGGCAAAGACTCCGACGACGCCGGCGGCGCGGGCCAGCCTCCACGGCGAACGCATGATCTGCGGCCACACCGCGACCAAATAGGCCG
>JAQBPM010000329.1 GCA_028287525.1 Vulcanimicrobiota bacterium
TGAACGGCGTCGAAGCGCCACGGATGGCCTTCGACGGCTCAGGGTTCGAACTGGCGTACCGGGCGCACGCCGCGCGGCTGCGGGCCGTCGCGTACAACGTCCTCGGCGACCGCCAGGCAGCCGAGGACACGGTCCACGCGGCGCTCCTTCGGGTGTGGAGCGCCGGTTCGTACCGCCCCGAACGCGGCGCAATCTTGCCGTTTCTGATCGCCTGCGTCCGACGCGAGGCCTACGACGCGGCGCGCGGCGCCCGCCGGCGTCGCGATCGGGAAATCCGAGTCGCGCCCGAGCCCGTCGTGCCCGATCCGACCGCGGCGATCGATCCGGTTCAGACGCGCCGGATCCAGGCGGCGCTGGACACGCTCTCGGCGCCGCAGCGCGACGTGATCCTGCGCGCCTACTACGGCGCGCGAACGCTGGACGAGGTCGCGCGGGAGTTCGACCTGCCGCTCGGAACCGTGAAAAGCCGTCTCTCGCAAGCACTGCGCCATCTGCGCGTCGCGCTCTCCGGAGGAACATGACCCAATACGACCATCTCGAGGACGACGCGGAGCTGTACGCCCTCGGACTCACCGACCCGGATAGCAACCAGGCGATCGAAGCGCACCTCGCGAGCTGCGCGGAGTGCCGCACGCGCGTCGTGGAGGCCGAAGAGTCGGCCGCCGCGCTCGCCGGGGCATTGGCGCCGATGCCGGCCGCGCGCCCTGCTCGATGGAGTCTCGCGCCCGGCTTGGCCGCCGCCGCCGCGGTCGTCTTCGCGGCAACCGCCGCGTTCGAAGGCTACAGCGCGCACACCGCGACGACGCAATTGGCGCAAACCGACACCGCGCTGATCGCGATGGCGTCGAGTCATTTCGCGCACACGACGCTGACCTCGGCGCCGGGCGTCACTGCCAAAGCGATCTACGCGCGCGACGGAGCGTGGTGTTACGTCGTCGCCTCGGGTGTCGGCGAACACGCCCATCTCGTGATGCACCGCAACGGGGCCGCCCGCGATCTCGGGCCGCTTTCCGACGGTCGCGCATCGACGATCTTCGTTACCGGTGCGGGCCGCGTCAGCCAGATCACCATCGTCGCCGACGGCCGCACCCTCGCCTCAGGACGACCGGTCTACTAGGCCTCTCGACGAGGGGCGGTTATAGCGCTTGTTTTTCGGTTGAGGCGCGGATGCCGTCGAGGTGTGCGGAGACGCGTTCCTCGAGCAGCGCCCAGCCCGCGGCGGTGACGTCGAAGACTGCGAACGCGCCGTTCTCGACCTTCGTCGCCCAGAAGTCGTCGAGTTCACGACCGCTCGCGTCGACGAGCGCCGCTCGCACGACCGCATCGTGCGTCACGACGAGCGCCGGAACCGTCGGGACGAACGACGCGGCGAACGCGCGCCAACGCGCGAGGACGTCGCGCGTCGACTCTCCGCCGTCGAAGGCGACGTTCGCCGGATCGTTCCGCCACGCATCGTAGCGCACCGGATCGTTCGCAGCGATCTCGTCGCGCATCCGGCCTTCCCACGTGCCGTGCGCGATCTCGATCAGCCGGTCGTCTGTCTCGACGTGCAGGTTGAGGCGCTCCGCGGTCGGCAGCGCCGTCGCCGTGCAGCGCAGAAGCGGCGAAGAGACGATGCGGCCGACGCGCGCCTCGTCCATCGGCGCCACGAGCGCGAACGCCTGCTGCATTCCGAGCGACGTCAACGCCGACTCTCGCCGTCCTTGGTAGCGGCCGGCGAGATTCCATGTCGTCTCACCGTGCCGCGCGAGATACACGCGCATCCGCCGCGCCTTGGCGCGACGAGTGCGGTGAACCTTCCCGCGACGGTTCCGGACGCACAGGCGCGCAAGGGCTGCGGAGCGACGACACCGGCAAAGCGCCGTCTGCCCACGATCGCGCCAAATTGCCAACGCCTGAATCTTAGGTGCCTTTTCTGCCGTACCTCATATTCACGAACAAGAGGATGCAAAACACGACCGCGTCCGCTAGAGCCAGCACGAAGGCAAAATCGCGCCCCCTTCCACGCGGAGCCTCGTACATCAGCCCAGCCAAAGCCAGTGATCCAACGATCGTGGCGATCAAGAACGGACGATTTGAGGCTCGAAGAACGGGGCGCCTCGGCTTAGCACTCATCGAAGGCCACGCGGACGAGGAGCGATTCTCGTGACGCGACGAGTTCGCGTTCTGCGGCGTCGATGAAGAGCGTGTCGTGTTCGCTGATCGTCTCCGGGCCCGCTGCGATGTCGCCGGTGATGACGAACACGTAGACGGGCCCGCGCTCGCGCCACGGGACGTGCGGCAGCCGGTGCGCGACCTCGACCTCGGCGCGTGCGGCGTCGCGATGCACCATCACGTTGAAGGCCTGCACGCTGCCGGCAAGGAGCGAACAATCGGGCATCGTTTCGCCCGCGAAATCGCAGCGCGCGCCGAGCCGGTCGAGCGTCACTTGGGTGCCGTCCGCGAACGCCAGCGTAAAGCCGGTACCGCCTGCGAGCACGATCGTGCGATCGTACCCGCGCAGGTCCGAGAACGGTCCGTCGCGGTCGATCGTCGCCAGCGAAAGACGGCGTTGCGCGATCGGCGCGCCGTCGACGACGATGTCGTGCGTGATGCCGCCGCCGTTCAGCCACGGAACAGCGCGATATTCTCCCTTCCGCAAAATCACGCCCTGTCACCCCGGCGCTCGGGGTGACAGACGGGGACGATCGCGGTTGCTTCGATTTCGACTTTTGCGGCGTCTTCGACGAGCGCGGTGACGGCGACGACCGACATCGCGGGGAAGTGGCGGCCCATCACGTCGCGGTAGGCGGCGCCGATCTCGCGCTGCGCCGCGAGGTACTCGTGCTTGTCGGTGACGTACCAGGTCAGGCGCGCGACGTGTTCGGGCGTGGCGCCCGCTTCGGCGAGGATCGAGACGATGTTGCGCAGCGCCTGCCGCACTTGGCCGGCGATGTCGTCGCTGACGAAGCGGCCCTCGGCATCCCAGCCGATCTGGCCGCTGACGAACACGGTGGTTCCGGTCGCGCTGACGCCGCAGGCGAAGCCCTTCGGGCGCGGCCATCCCGGCGGTTGGAGGATCGTCACGCCTTCACCCCGTTCGTGCGCAGTTTGAAGCGCTGCAGCTTGCCGGTTTGCGTGCGCGGAAGCTCGGCGACGAACTCGATCGCGCGCGGGTATTTGTACGGCGCGATGCGCGCCTTCACGAAGTCTTGCAGCTCCGTGACCAGCGCGTCGTCGCCCGTCCCTTCGCGCAGCACGACGTAGGCCTTGACGATCGTGCCGCGCGCTTCGTCCGCGATGCCGACCACCGCGCACTCGAGGACCCCCGCATGCTCGAGCAGCGCCCCTTCGACTTCCGGGCCCGCGATGTTGTAGCCGGAGGAGACGATCATGTCGTCGGTGCGTGCCTGATACCAGAAGTAGCCGTCGTCGTCCATCAGGTACGCATCGCCGGTCAGGTTCCAACCGTTCTGGACGTAGTCGCGCTGGCGCGGATCGGCGAGATACCGGCAGCCGGTCGGGCCTTTCACGGCGAGCCGCCCGACCGATCCCGGCGGCAGCGGCGTTCCGTCTTCGTCGAGGACGCAGGCGACGTAGCCGGGCACCGGCGTGCCGGTCGCGCCGGGCCGGATCGCACTCCCCGACGAGGCGATGAAGATGTGCAGCATCTCGGTCGAGCCGATGCCGTCGATGATCGGGATGCCCGTCGCGTTCTCCCACAACGAGCGGGTCGCGACCGGCAGCGCTTCGCCGGCCGAGACGCACGCCCGCAGCGACGTCAGATCGTAGCGCGCGACGAGCGGCGCCATCGCGCGATAGGACGTCGGCGCCGTGAAGCAGACCGTCGCGCCGTACTCCGCGATCGCACCGAGTAGGGCGTCCGGCGAGGGCCGTTCGAGCAAGAACGTCGCAGCGCCGGCGCGCAGCGGGAAGAGCAGCGCCCCGCCGAGACCGTAGGTGAACGCCAGCGGCGGCGTGCCAACGAAGATGTCGTCGGGCGTCGGCTTGAACGACGACGGTGGGAACGTGTCGCAGACGGCGAGGACGTCGCGATGGAAGTGCATCGTCCCCTTCGGCTTCCCCGTCGTTCCCGACGTGAACGCGATCATGCATACGTCGTCGCTCGCGGTCGCGGCGTTGTCGAACCGCGTGTCGTGGCGGCGCATTCGCGCCGCGAGACCGCTCGCGCGATCGTCGTGCGTGAATGCAACCGTGTGCAGCGTCGGGCATGCCGGGAGCGCGCTCTGCAGCTCGTCGGCGAGCCGTAGGTCGCACAGCGCGACGCCGATCTCCGCAGCGTTCACGACGTCGATGAGCTCTTTCGCGCGCAGCAGGGGCATCGTCGTCACCACGACGGCGCCGGCCTTCACGGCGCCGAGCCAGCACGCCGCCATCACGTCGTTGTTGAAGCCGCGCAGCAGCACCCGGTTGCCCGGAACCACTCCGAGGTCGTCGCGCAGAACGTGCGCGATCCCGTTCGCGTCCTCGAGCAATTCCGCATACGTCACGCGGCGCTCGTCGGTGATAAGTGCGGTGCGGTCGCCGAACCCGCGCGCGACCATCGCGTCGAGCAGCTCGACCGCGCAGTTCAGTTGCCGCGGATACTGCAGCTCCGGCAGCGCGAAGAGGAACTCCGGCCATTCCTCGCGCGGCGGCAGATGATCGGCGGCAAACATGTCGACGTGCGCGGACATTAGTTGCCCTCGAAGACCGGCGCGCGCTTCGCGGCGAACGCTTCGTACGCGCGCCGGAAGTCGGCGGTCTGCATGCAGATCGCTTGCGCTTGGGCTTCCGCTTCGATCGCCTCGTCGAGTCCCAGCGCCCATTCCTGGTGCAGCATCGTCTTCGTCATCGCGTGACCGAAGGTCGGACCGTCGGCGAGCGTCTTTGCGAACGCCCGCGCATCAGCGAGCAGCGCCTCCGGTGCGCACAGACGGTTGAAGAACCCCCACGCGAGCGCCTCGTCCGCGGGGAGCGAGCGTCCGCTGTAGAGCAGCTCCGCCGCGCGTCCGTGGCCGACGACGCGCGGGAGCAGGCTGCATGCGCCCATGTCGGCGCCGGCCAGGCCGACGCGGGTGAACAGGAACGCGACGCGCGCGTCCGCCGTCCCGTAGCGCAGGTCGGAGGCAAGCGCGAGCATCGCGCCCGCCCCGGCGCAGATGCCGTCGACGGCCGCGACGATCGGCTGCGGGCACGCGCGCATCGCCTTCACAACGTCGCCGGTCATGCGCGTGAAGGCCAGCAGTTCCGGCATCGCCATCGCGGTGAGCGGTCCGATGATCTCGTGCACGTCGCCGCCGGAGCAGAAGTTGCCGCCCGCTCCGGTGACGACGACCGCGTCGACGTCCGACGCGCGGACGAGCCCGCGAAAGAGGTCGCGCAGTTCCGCGTACGACTCGAAGGTCAGTGGGTTCTTGCGCTCGGGGCGGTTCAGCACGAGCGTCGCGACGCCGCCGTCGACGGACCACTCGAAATGCTGCGCGGCGTAGCCCGCGTAGGGGACGGTGCGATTCATTCGGCGCGTTCGCTTTCGGTTGCGTTGAGGTGGCGTTTGAGTTTCGCGAGCAGCGCGTAGAGTTGGGCGCGTTCGCTCTCGCGCAAGCCGGAAAACATATCGACGATCCACGTTTCGTGGCGGCGCGCCATCTCGGCGAACACGCGCCGGCCGGCCGGCGTCAAGCGCACGATCGACGCGCGCCGATCGTCCGGGGCGGTCGTGCGCGTGATCAGCCGTTCGGCGAGCAGCTGATCGGCGATGCGGGTGATGTTGCCGCCGGTCACCATCATCCGCTGTGAGATCTCGGTCATGCGCAAACCGTCGGGGCTCCGCTCGAGCTGCGAGAGGAAGTCGAAGCGCGGGAGCGTCGTGTCGAACGACTCGCGCAGGCTCCCGCTGACGCGGCTTTCGATCAGGTTCGTGCAGGCCAGCAGCCGCAGCCAGAGGCGAATCGAGAGATGGTCGTCGTCCGTCGCGCGCGATTCGGTGTCGACGCGTTCGATCATCGCGCGACCTCGCCGCCGTCGACCACGATCGCCTGGCCGTTGATCGCCGCCGAATCCGGCCGGCAGAGCCACGCCACGACGCCGGCGACTTCGTCCGGGCGGACGAACCGGCCGAGCGGGTTTCGCGCGAGCAGCGCCTTCGCGGCCTCGGCCTCGCTGCGTCCGGTTGTCTTCGCGATGCGCGCGAGCGTGTCGTCGAGCATCGCCGTTTCGGTGAAGCCGGGGCACACCGCGTTCACGGTGATCCCCTTGGAGCCGAGTTCGGCCGCGAGCGATCGCGTCAGTCCGATCGCGCCGTGCTTCGCCGCGTTGTATGCGGCGATGTAGGGTCCGCCGACAAGTCCGGCCGTGCTCGCGACGTTGACGATCCGTCCGTAGCGCGCGACGATCATCGGTTCGACGACCGCGCGACAGCACAGGTACGTGGCCGTGAGGTTCACGGCGATCGCGGCATCCCACGTCGCGCGGTCGAGCTTGGTGAACGGCGTGCTCGTGCCGGCGCCGGCGTTGTTCACCAGGATCGCGACCTCGCCGTGGCGCGCGCGCGCGGCGGCAAACGCGGCGCGAACCGCGTCCTCGTCCGTTACGTCGGCCGTTACGACGAACGCTTCGGCGCTCGGGCCGAGCGACGCGGCATGCGCGTCCAGCTCGGCGCGGTTGCGGCCGAGCAGCGTCAGCCGTGCGCCGCTCTCGGCAAGCGCCGTCACGATCGCCGCGCCGATCCCGCGCCCGGCGCCCGTCACCAACGCATGCGCGCCGCTCAACACACGGCTCACTGAGTGACCTCCGCGAGCGCGGCCGCGCGTCGCAGCGTTCGCAGGTGCTGTTCGCGGCCGGGGAGATATTGATTCGGCCACGGCTGCTCGTCGTAGCCAAGCTGGGCGGCCGCGTGCAGCGTGAAGTACGGATCGGCGAGGTGCGGCCGCGCCAGCGCGACGAGATCCGCCCGGCCCGAAGCGACGATGCCGTTCACCTGGTCGGCATCGGTGATGTTACCGACCGCCATCGTCGCGATCCCCAGCTCGTTGCGAATCTTGTCGGAGAACGGCGTTTGGAACATGCGCCCGTAGACCGGCCGAGCGAGCCGCGACGTCTGGCCGGCCGAGACGTCGATGAGGTCGGCGCCCGCCGCGCCGAACGCGCGCGCAATCTCGACCGCGTCGTCGGCCGTGACGCCGCCGGGCACCCAATCGGTCGCGGAGATGCGCACCGAGAGCGGTTTGAACGCCGGCCACACCGCCCGAATCGCGCGAAAGACCTCGAGCGGAAACCGCAGCCGGTTTTCGAGCGATCCGCCGTAGGCGTCGGTGCGCTGGTTCGTCAGCGGCGTGATGAACGACGAGAGCAGGTAGCCGTGCGCGCAATGCAGCTCGAGCAAATCGAACCCGCAGCGCAGTCCCATCTCCGCCGCGCGGACGAACTCCGCGGTGACCCGCGCCATGTCGGCGGTGGTCATCGCGCGCGGCACGTCGTTGCGCGCGCCGTAGGCGATCGGCGAGGGGCCGATCAGCGGCCAGTTCTCGGCCGCGAGCGGCTCGTCCGGTTCCTCCCAACCGCGCTGCGTCGATCCCTTCGGTCCGGCGTGTCCGAGCTGCAGCGCGATCTTCGCCGGCGTGTACGCATGCACGAAGTCGACGATGCGCGTCCAGCCGGCGACGTGCTCTTCGCGATACATCCCGGCGCAGCCGGGTGAGATGCGCGCGTCCGGCGCGACGCAGGTCATCTCGGTGAAGACCAGGCCCGCGCCGCCCTGGGCGCGCGCACCGAGGTGCACGAGATAGAAGTCGTTCGGCATCCCGTCTACGCAGCTGTACATCGCCATCGGCGAGACGACGACGCGATTGCGCAGTTCGAGCTCGCGCAGGCGGAACGGCGTGAACATCGGCGGCACGACGCCCGTCGTCCCGGCCCGCTCGGCGAGCCACGCCTCGATGTGCTCGACGTACGCGCGGTCGCGGAGCCGCAGGTTGTCGTGACCCAGCCGTTGGCTGCGGGTCAGCAGGCTGTATGCGAACTGTTCCGGCTCGAGGCTCGCATAGCGCGCGACGTTCTCGAACCATTCGGTGCTGTTGCGCGCCGCGTTCTGCAGGCGCAGCACTTCGATGCGCCGCTCCGCCTCGTACTCCTCGAACGCGCGGGTCAGCTCGGGATTGCGCTCGAGGGCCCGCGCCAGGCCGACCGCGTCTTCGAGCGCGAGCTTCGTCCCCGATCCGATCGAGAAGTGCGCGGTGTGCGCGGCGTCGCCGATCAGCACGCGGTTGCCGTCGTACCAGCGCGCGTTGTTCACCAGCGTAAAGGTGACCCACGGGTTGGCGAGATGCGAGGCGTTGCTCATCAAGGGGCGGCCGTCCAGATACGGCGCAAACAGCCGCTCGCAGAACGCCAGCGACTCCTCGGTGCTCGCGGTATCGAGCTCCGCCGCCCGCCACGTCTCTTCCCGGCACTCGACGATCACGGTGCCGGTGCCGGCGTCGAATTGATACGCGTGAATTTGGAACCAGCCGTGCTGCGTCTGCTCGAACGCGAACGTGAACGCGTCGAAGCGCCGGCTCGTGCCGAGCCAGATGTATCGGTTGCGGCCTCGCTGCAGCGTCGTTCCGAACGTCTCGGCGTTCGCACGGCGCAGCGCGCTGTTGGCGCCGTCGGCGATCACGACCACGTCGGCGCCCGCGCAGTCGGCCTCGCCGGCCTCGGTCTCGAAGCGCAAGTCGACGCCCAGTTCGCGCGCGCGCTCCTGGAGGATCTGCAGCAGCCGCTTGCGCGCGATTCCGGCGAAGCCTTGGCCGCCCGCGCGTATCGTGCGGCCGCGGTAGTGGACGTCGATGTCGTCCCAATGAACGAAGCTCTCGACAATCCGTTCGTACGTGATGGGATCCGCGGCGGCGATGTTCCCCAGCGTCTGGTCCGAAAACACGACGCCCCAGCCGAACCCCTCGGCCGGACGATTCCGCTCGAACACGGTGATCGCGGCGTCGGGTCGCGCGGCCTTCATCACGATGGAGAAGAACAACCCCGCCGGCCCGCCGCCGATGCAGACGATCCGCACGGCGCCCCTATCCGCAAGAAATACTTGCTATATCAACAATTTATGCCTAAACCGATCCGCCCGTCAATCCCTTCTTTGAGACCGCCTACCTCGCGCCAATGAAGACCGCCTACCTCGCTTGACCATGGGCCGCTCGCGTGGTAAAGTCCCCAAACATGCTGCTTTGCTGCTGTCTCACGATGGTGTGTTGCCCCGGACCTCGGTCCCGGTGGTTGCTTACGTCTTGAGATAGCGCAGCGAGTCGCAGGTCTCTCGAGGAGCCCCCGCCGGTTTGGCGGG
>JAQBPM010000292.1 GCA_028287525.1 Vulcanimicrobiota bacterium
ACCGGGGTCTGGTCGATGGGGAGGAAGTTCCCCGACGGGCCGACGCCCGCGCCGCCTGAAGGCAACTGCGAGTAGACGCAGATGTTGGGATCGTCCCACGCATAGCCGCGCTGATAGCACTTATCCATCAGGCCGGTCAGCGTGAGCGTCATCCGCACGCGCTTGGTGATGTCGTACGACGTCTGCAGGTTGAGCGTCACGCGCGCCGGTTCTTTGAACGCGCCGAGGTTGTCGAACTTGCCGGTGAAGGCGTCGGGGATGAAGAGGAAGCTCGCACCGCTTGCGGCAGTCGCACCGCCGCACGTGTAGGGTTGCGCCCCACACTTCGCATCGGGGATGTATCCAGGATAGCTGAGCGGCGACCCGTAGGTCGATCCCGAGCTGTACGTGAGGCTCGGGGTGATCGCGAGCCTATCGTGTTTGTACTGGACGATCAACGATGCGACGTGCGGCGTCTCGTAGCCGTTCTCGCCGACGAAGGCTTGCGGGATTTGATCGTAGGTCGTGTACGAGCCGTCGGTCGGGAACAGGTTCGCCACCGGTGCGTTGAAGTAGGGATTGGCGATCGTGTTCGCCGGGCACGCGCCGCTCAGCAGAGCAGTCCCGTTTCCGCTCGTGTCGTAGCACGGTGATGCTGCGGGGCCCGAGCCGGTCTGGCCGCATCGTTTGTCGTTCGGGCTAGTCGCACAAAAGGACGTGTACGCGTTGTAGTCCTTGATGAACAGGTTCATGCTGTCGATGACGCTCGTCCCCGAGGGAAACTGCGTGTACCTGATCCGGCTGTTCGTGTACGTGTACGAGAGCTGACCGGCGAAGCCGTTGCGGGCAAAGTCACCCTTGCGCGCCGCAAACTCCACGCCGTACGAGGTTTGGTGACCGACGTTGAAGCCGCTGACGATTCCCCCGATGCCGATCGGGAACGCCTGCAGCTGGTTGCGCGTGCTGCGGTAGAACGGCGTCAGCTTGAAGGAAGTGTCCGTTCCGCGCAGATGCTGCTCGAGCGAGAGGTCGTAGTTGTACGACGTGTCGGGCTGCAGCGTGTGAACCGGCGTATTGAAGCCGTACCCCAGGAAGTTTCCGGCGGCGTACGTCACCCAGTCGCGGTCGTTCAAACCGTTGTACTGGAGCCACGACGTGTTCACCGGCCGCGAGTAGATGCCGAACGAGCCTCGGATGACCGAGTCGGGATTCAACGTGTACGTGAACGCGATACGGGGCTGGATCTCGCTGTTCGAGATCTTCGAGATCGTGCTGTTCTGGAAGTTCGCTGGGACGTAGCCGTTGCCGATCGCGGCGCAGTTTGCCGAGGTCGCGAAGACCCCGTTCGCGTCGGGCGTCGCGCCGCTGACGTTCTGTACGCCGAAGACGCCGGGCTTGTAGCAGTTTTCGTTGTTGAAGGCCTTGATCCAGAAGGCCCGGTTCGCGGCGCTGCCGCCGATCGGACTGCTGGACGTGTCGCCCAGGCGATTCGTGTAGTTCTCGAAGCGCAACCCGAGCGTCAGGTTCAGCTTGCTCGAGGGGCTCCAGTTGTCGTTGATCGACGCTGCCGTGACGAACGGTGAAACGTTGTTCACGCGGCCCAGCGGGCCGTTTTCCGTGACGATCCACTGTGCGTTTGCCAGGGCGGCGGGTGAGCCCGCCGGCTCGATACCCGGAATCGGCGTCGCGAACGTTCCCCGATTGCTGCTCGAGAAGCAGCTCGACAACGTTCCGTCGACGGGGCTGTAGCAATTCCCCGTCTGCGCCGCGGTCCGCGGGTCGATCAGGTTGGTGAATGCCGTCCCTGTGCCCTGATTGCCGGGAAAGCCGTAATAGTATCGGCGCTGCAGCTTCGATTGGCTCTCGGTTGCCGTAATCGTGAGCAGGTGGTTGTCGTTGAGCTGGTTGGCGTAGGTCAACGTCGTCCCGTAGGTGTGACTAGGGATCTCATAGTCGTTGAGCTCGGCGCCGTAAAAATTGGTGAAATTCTGGTTCGCAGCGCCGGTGATGAACCAGTTCGAATAGACGGAGTAGCCGTAGAGGCGCAGGTACGAGCGGTCGTTGATGTTGCGCTGGTACTGCAGCTTGAGGACTGCGACCCCGTTGTCGTTCGTGTCGCGTGCGGAGTTCGAGAGGGGAGCGCCGAACGCACGGTTCGTCGGACTGCTCGGGAAGTAGTACGGGACGACGCCGGCCCCGGGCGCGGTGAAAAGCGGCCCGTTGTACACGTAGCCGTCGTTCCATGTTGCTTGTCCGGTGTTGCCGAACGCCGCGCCGACCACCGCAGGGCCCCCTTGATCGTTGATCGAGCCGTAGTAGTTGGCGAAGAGTTCGCTGGTCAGGTACAAGAACTGCACGTCGTCGCGCAGCCCTTTCCCGTGCGGGAGTCCCCAATGCAGGTTCACGACGTTGTCGCGCTGCGACGTGTTGGCGATCGCATAGGTCTGCCCGGGGGAGAAGAACACGGTACCCGGCGAGCCGTCGTAGAGGTTGTACCGCCCCGGCCATGCGAGCGGGTAGAAGAAGCGCGGATCGCTCGCGCCGTTGTTGCCGTCGAGGTAGCGATAGTCTTGATCTGCGCCCGAGAAGCCGGCGTAGTACGAGAAGTTCCGATTCTTCGTCGCGCCGCCGACTTCGAACGAGAGGCGGTGGAAGAACGCCGGGCTTCCCATCCCCGCGTTCATCGTGAGCGAGGCCGGATTGGTGCCGGTGCGGATGACCTGGTTGACGTAGCCCGAGAGACCTTGTCCGTCCGACGTCGCGGGCGTTCCGCCGGTGTAGACCTGCAGTTCTTGCTGGCCCAGCGTCGTCAGCATCGTCTGCGGCGCGTTGTCGTACGCGCGGTTGACCGGGATGCCGTCGAGTTCGTAGCCGACCTGGTCGATGTCGCCGCCGCGAATCGAGAGCTGCTGGTACCAGCCTTGCTGACCCGCCTGGACCACCGTGCCCGGAACCGACGAGATCGCGGCGTAGGCGTTGGTGAGGCCGCCCGGCCCGCCAAGTGCGGCGGCGGCGTCGGCTTGCGCGCCGCTGACGGAGTAGACGTCGCTCGTCGTTCCGGAGCGCACCAGGTCGCTCGAACGGCGCGCGGTGGTGCTGCCGATCGTCTGCAGGCGCACCGCAAGCGCGCGGTTCAAGGTTTGCGTCTGGTCGGCCTGAACGGTGACGCCGCTCAGGACCAGGGTGTCGTAACTCGAGCGCTCGACCGTCACCGTATACGTGTCCGGCGAAAGCGACAGGAACCGGAATCCGCCGCCGGCATCGGTGACCGATCGCTCCGTCTCCGAGGGCGAAGCTGCGGTTACCGCGGCTCCCGTGACCGGCGCGCCGGTCTTCTGATCGACGATGCGGCCGACGATCGAGCCGGTCGTGCCGGCCAGCGACGGTGCGGGGACCGCCGAAACGGTAAGGACCGCCGCCGCGACAAGCGCCGCGGAGGTACGCAAGAGACCTCTCATGCGTCCCTCTACGCTGGTGAGCGTTCGGTACCTTTAGCGATACGTCGAAGCGAGGGGACCTGTGACGTCGGGAAGCGGGCTTAGCGGCTCGAGCCGGGCCGCCCCATCTCGTAGAACTGCGGGTTGGGGCGCATGTCCATGAAGCCCGCCATCCGATTCGACAAGCCGAAGAACGCGGCGACCGACGCGATGTCCCACGCATCGTCGTCGTTCAGCCCCAAGGCTTTCAGCTCCGCGAGCTCCTTGTCGCTTGCGACGAATCCCGGTTCGTTGACGCGTGAGGCGAAGGTGAGGATCGCGCGCAAGCGCGGCGAGAGGTCGGCGGAGCGCCAATTGACCGCTATCTGATCGGCAACTACGCTGTCTTTGCCGAGGATGCGCAGCGCGGCGCCGTGCGACGTCACGCAGTAGAGGCAGTCGTTTTCCGCCGACACCGCGACGACGATCGCCTCGCGTTCGGCGCGCGAGAGGCCGCTGGGGCCCTTCATCAGCAGATCGTGGTAGTGCATGAATGCCCGGAAATGCTCGGGCCGTTTGGCATACGCGAGGAAGACGTTCGGGACGAAGCCGATCTTCGCGCGCGTCTCTTCGCAGATCGCGCGGATGTCGTCGGGCATGGCGTCGAGCGACGGCGCGCCGAAACGCGAGGGCGCCGCGTTGTGCGCGGCGCCCTCGTTGAACGGCGGGTGACTACTTCGCGACTGGGATGTTCCCGCAGGAGACATAGATGGGGATTTCCTTCGTCGATTTGTGGACGTTGATTGCGTACGTACCCTTTTGCAGATCGGCGAGCGACACGCCCTCGATGGTCGTTTCGGATTGACCGTCGTGGACGGTCCGCAGCGCGTACTTGGGCTTCGGATCCAGTTTGCTGCACGTGCCGGCGTGAATGTGCGCCGGCTGGTCCACGCCGTCGGCGGCGCCCGCCAGCCGCAGCTTGACGATCAACCCCCGGGAACCTTGGAGCAGCGTCGCCGTCCCGTGTTCTCCGGAGCCATTCTGGTCCGCGATCGCAAACTGCATCGGCTGCATCGCGGCAAATGCGGCGGTACCCGTGAAAACCGCGACGGCACCCGCCGTCGCGGCAGCACATTTCATCAACGCGCTACATCTTCATGGGCGCCATCGCGGACTTCGCGATGTCACCGCACGCTACGTAGGTCGCAATGTCGGTCGGCGACTTGTGCACGTTGATGGCGGTCTTGCCGAGCAGCTGGCTGATCGTGATGCCCTTGACCACGGTGGTCGACTTGCCTGCGACGACCATGCTCAGCGGATACTTCGGCGTGGGGTTGAGGTGCGCGCAGCTCCCCATGTGGATGTGCGCGGGTTGCGGCCCGGCGGGGGCGCCTTTGAGCGAAATCACGACCTTGAGGCCGGCCGGCGTGTCGGTGAGCGTTGCCGTTCCCGACTCTCCCGAAGCGTTTTGCGGCTTGAGGGGGACAGTCAGCGGCGCGTTGCCCATCGGCATCGCCATCTTCGACATCGAGTCGGCCGCGACGGCTGGGGCGACGGTCGCCCCCAGCACGAGCGCCGCGCCGAACGCGGCGAATTTCGGAATCATCCTCATGGAAGAAGCCTCCGGATCAGTACAGGGGAGAACGGCTTCAAGTCTCTCGGCAGGACCGCCTTCCGGCTCGCTTAGAGGCGCTTGCCGGTGCGGCCGTTCTTGCCGGGATGTTTGGGCTTGAACGGTGCGCCGACCACGTATTTTCCGCCCTTCGGCAGATTCGTGTCCACGTCTTCGCAGCCGATCGGCGTGAAGGCGCGGCAGTCGTGCGGGCGTGCTTCGTAGATGCCGCAGTAGTACTTGCCCGAGCGCGAGCCCATCAGGAAGACGCACTTGTCGGCGACGTCGTCGGTGACTTTCCGCAGCCAGCCGACGTACGATCCGTCGGCCGATTCGCGCGGCACGACGTATTGGGTCATCACGTCGTCGTACGTCATGCCGAAGTGATCGGCGATGCGCTGCACGTCGGAGGGGCTCACGAACGGCTCGTATCCGCTGCAGCATTCCGCGCAGCCGGGCGGGCACGCGACGTTCTCGGGCAGGTCGTACATGTGCTTGCGCGAGAGTTCGATGACCGTCCTGATCGCCGCCACGAACTCCGCGTCGTCGTTGTACTTGTAGACCCACTCGCGATGGGTGATCTCGTTCGCGTTGTATCGCCGTTCGGTCGTCTTGTTGTATTGGACCGTGATGTGCTCTTCGTCGATCTCGATCTGTTCCACCCGGGTCATCGGTTCGAGGTCCAGGTCCGCGAGGCGCGTCGGCGCTCCCGTTTCGCGCGTGTAGCGGCGAAGGTTGCCGAGTTCGCGGCGGGCGATGAGATCGATGGTCTCCATAGTGCCGCTTCCCTTCGTGGCCGACGGCGGACGAACCCGGCGCCGTACGAACTCGTTTTCCCGCCGCTTCAAGCGATGCGCTTGCCGCGCTCGCCCTGCTGGCGGGCGCGCGGTCAACGTCGCCTCCGCGGCGGAGACCGCCCCGTCCGGCGCGAAACCGCATCGCATGCAAAGCAGCGGAACGCGGATCTAGTGGCGCGCGCAGCGATCGGGGTCGACCTCGGCGGTTCGCACGTGATGGCGGCCGTTGTCGATGAGGCCGGCGCGATTTCCGGCAGCGAGGAGCGCGATATCATCGATCGCTCGCCGGCCGCGGTCGTCGAGGCGCTCGTCGCCGTGGTGCGGATCGCGATCGAGGGTTCGAAGCACGACGTCGGAGCGATCGGGATCGGCTCGCCCGGCAACATCGACCCGGCGACCGGCGTAATACGCTACTCGCCGAACTTCGGCTGGGAGAACGTCCCGCTGGGCGAGCGGGTCAAGGCCGCGTTTCCGAAGCTCAACGTGTTCGTGGGAAACGATGCGCGCTGTGCGACGCTCGGCGAGTACGTCCACGGCGTCGGCCAAGGCACGAAAGACTTCGCGCTGCTCACGCTCGGCACCGGGATCGGCGGCGGGTTCGTCAGCAACGGCACCTTGGCGCTCGGTCATCAGATGGGAGCCGGCGAGTTCGGCCACCACCAGATCCGGCCGGATACGGGCTTCGTGTGCAGCTGCGGCAAGATCGGCTGCTTCGAGGCGCAGGCCTCGGGAACGGGCTTGATGCGGCACGCCTTCCGTCTGGCACCGTCGTTCCCGCGCTCGACGCTGCTCGACGTCGCTCGCGAGAAGCTCGGTTCGAAAGCAATCCGCAAGGCCGCGCAGGCCGGGGACCAGCACGGTCTCGCCGCGTTCGCCGCCTTCTGCGACGACCTGGCACTGGGGCTGGCCAACGTGATCGCGTTCGTGAACCCCGAGATCATCGCGCTTGGCGGCGGCGTGTCGAGCGCCGGCGACTTCTTGCTCGACCGGGTCCGGCCGCTCGTCGAAGCGCGCACGACGATGGTCCCGCGAGGCACGACCCGCATCGTCCGGGCGGCGTTGGGCAACGATGCCGGCGCGGTCGGCGCGGCAACGGCCGCGATGCGCGGAGGACTGATCGCCCAGCTCCCCGTCGCGGCGTAAGCGTTTCGTAAGTCGGCGTAACGCCGCCGTAATTCCCGGCCGCTACGGTGGTCGCGTGAACGAGCGCGATATGCCGGCCCTCTTGCCGCCGATCTGTGACGACTGCGGCCACCGGGCGTCCCTCCACCATCTCGAAGGCTGCCGGGCCCTCCTCTTGGGCCGCGGCGCTCCGAACCGCACCTGCGGCTGCGAGACCACCCTGCGCGACATCCTCAGCGCACGCTATCCCCGCCAGCCCGCCGAATTGCTCGAGCGCCAGGCGCTCTGAGCACCGCCCCGCGCTGTCACCCTGAGCTTGTCGAAGGGCCCCCCTCACCAATCGTGCCCCGCGAGAGACGATGATCGCGAGGCACCATCCGTGACGCGGGCCCTTCGACAAGCTCAGGGTGACAGCGGCGAGCTCAGGGTGACAGCGGCGCGCTCAGGGTGACCGCGAGGGGCGTTTGACGTAGAAGACTTCGGGGTCGCCGGGGTCGAGCTGGTCGACTTCTCCGCAGCGGGACCAGCCGTAGCGCGCGAGCACGGCGTGCATCGACGCGTTCGAGCGGTTGGTCGAGGTGAAGACGCGGTCGGTGGGGAGGTTCGCTTCAGCCGCTGCAAGCAGCACGCCCGCGAATCCGGTGCGGCGCCGGTCCGTCGCGACGGCGAGCACGTTCACGAACCGATGGCCGAAAAACTCGTTCAGCCACATGAAGCCGACGACGGCGCTGCGGTCTTCCGCGACGCACACCTCACCGTTCGCGAGCGCGCGCAAGAACCGGCCGCGCTTGTACGGCGGCGCGAGAAACGCCGGCAGGATCGGTTCGAGGGCGCCCAGGTCGTCCGGCGTCGCGGCGCGGACGAACGCGGTCACGGGGCGTGCGTTGGAGCGTCGAGCGCGAGCGCCGACATCATGCGCACGCCCGATTCGAGCGCCGATTCGTCGATGTCGAAGCGCGCGTGGTGGTGCGGGAACGCGGTGTTCGGGCCGCCGTTGCTGCCGATCGTGAAGAAACACGCCGGAACGCGCTCGGCGAAGAACGAGAAGTCTTCGGCACCCATCAGCCGCGGAATCTCGTCGACGCGATCCTCGCCGATCACGCGGTTCGCGACGGCGCGCACGTAGCGCGTCTGCTCGACGTCGTTCGAGGTCACCGGGTAGCGCCAAAGATACGTGAACTCGTACGTCGCGCCCGAGCTCTCGCAGATGCCGCGCAGCACGCGTTCGATGCGCTCGGACATCTTCGCGCGAACGTCTTTGTCGAACGCGCGAACGGTGCCGAGCAGACGGACGCGGCTGGGGATCACGTTGTGCGTCGTCCCGCCGTGGAACGCGCCGATCGTCACGACCGCCGGCTCGATCGGATCGATGTTGCGCGAGACGATCTGCTGAACGGCGACGACGAACTGCGAGGCGACGTAGACCGGATCGACCGAGAGGTGCGGCGCCGCGCCGTGTCCGCCTTTTCCTTCGACGGTGATCTCGATCGAATCGCTCGATGCGTAGAAGAGACCTTCCCGAAACCCGACGTGACCGACCGGATGCGAGGAGGAGAGGTGCAGCCCGTAGGCGCGCTCGATGCCGAAGCGTTCCAGCACGCGATCCTCGACCATCGCTTTCGCACCGCCTTTGCCTTCCTCGGCAGGCTGGAACAGAAAGCACACCGTGCCCGCAACCTCCGCGCGGCGCTCGGCTACGACGCGCGCCGCACCGAGCAGCATCGCGACGTGTCCGTCGTGGCCGCAGGCGTGCATCTGCACCGGCGTCTGCGAGCGGTACGGGACGTCGTTTTCCTCGTCGAGCGGCAGCGCGTCCATGTCGGCGCGCAGCATGATCGTTTTGCCGGGCTGCGAGCCGCGCAGTACGCCGACGACGCCGGTCTTGCCGATCCCGGTATGGACTTCGTAGCCGAGCGCGAGCAGCCGTTCCGCTACCAGCTTCGAGGTGCGGTGCTCCTCGAATCCGAGCTCGGGATGCGCGTGCAGATCGCGGCGGGTCGCGACGACCTCGTCGACGACCGCGGCCGGCAGGTCGATCGTAAGAACGGGCGGGGCCATGTTCCTCGTGTTAGACGGCGGCGGGGATGACGCGCCGGCCGGTGATCGCGATGCCCGCGATTAGCTCGGCGATGCGGCGAGACGAGCCGCGCGGCGCGAGAAGGTTTTGCTGCGCGCGCATCTTCGCCAGGCGCTCCTGGTTGTGGACGATGCGGGCAACGGACTTGACGACCTCGCTCGTCGAAAGCGCGACCACGCCGATCCCGTTGGTCCGCACGTAGTCGAGGTTGCCGCGCTCTTGACCCGGCACGTAGTCGTACACCACGACCGGCACCTCGGCGACGGAGGCCTCGGCGATCGTGCCGGGGCCGGCCTTGGTGACCAGAAGGTCGGCCGCGCGCATCAGCTCGGGGACGTCATTGCGGAAGCCGAGCACCGTCATCGGCGTCGGGAGCGACGGCGCGATCTCTTCGAGCTTCGCCTTGAGGGCGGCGTTGCGTCCGGTCACGACGACCAGGTGGTAGTCGAGGCCGGCTTTGGCCAACCCCATCGTCGTCGGGAGCAGCTTGCCGCCGCCTTCGCCGCCGGCCATCAACAGGCAGATCGTCTGGTCGGCTGGGAGGCCGAGCTTCTTGCGGATCTCCGCCTTCGTCGCCGAGACGTCCTCGAAGCGCGGGTGGATCGGGTGGCCCAGGAGGCGCAGCCGATCCGGCGGGACGCCCCGTTCGATCGCGCGCTGGTAGACTTCGCGCGCGGGGACGACGGTCAGGTCGGCCTCGGGGAGCAGCCAGCCCTCGTGAACGCGCCCGAGATCGGTGATCACGGTGACGATCGGGACGTGCTGCATCCCGGCATCGGCCCGGGCGCGGAGCGCCGCGTGGTTCAGCAGCGGGTGGACCGAGACGATCGCGTCGGGCTGATACTGGGTGAACACCTCGCGGAGCCGCTCGCGGTAGAGCGGTTCGCAGAAGCGGACGATCGTGCGGTAGCGGCGTCGTCCGTTCGTCGCGTGGTACAGCGCGCCGTAGATCGGCGGGGCATAGCGAAGGGCCGCGCTATACGCCGGCCCTAGCTTGGAAAGTGGAAACGTGCAGTGGGTGGCGATATCGTCGATCCGCCACTCGAATCGCGTTGCCCCATCGATCTCGTCCAGCGCGGCACCGACGGCTTGCGCGCCGGCGCGGTGTCCGCCGCCCGTGTCGGAGATCAGAAAGAGCACGCGTTTGGTCATTCAGCCTCAGCTTGTCTGTTTTACGACCGAGCGCCGCTTCATCGCGACTGCACGGCGCACGGGGGCACCTTTACGCTTCGGCGTGCGCTTGAGCGCACGCGTCCAGGCTCGCAGGGTCACGATCGTGGCGCGAGCCGGGGCGTCGTAGAAGCGGAAGATGTCCCCGAACTCGACTTCGGGATTCCTGTGGTGGCCGTCATGGTCCTCGGGGAGGACAAGCTGGATGAGGCGCGCGACCCGCCGGAACCAGGCAGGCGTCCGCCAGCCGAGCTCGCAGGTATGGCGCCACCAGACGTGCGCTTGGCCGAGCAGGAGACCCAGCACGGCGCCGGCGATCGAGATGCGCAGGCAGAGGGCGCCCAGCACCATGTACGGGACGGCGCCCAAAAAGCCGTCGAGCAGGACCTGCGGATCCCGCGAGAGGACCGCGTGATCCCAATAGGATTTGCGGCGGTCGTGATGCGTTCGCAGGTGCAACTTGCCCCATACGTGCTGCGGCACATGGTACAAGAAGGTCGACAGAAGATCTCCGACGAGCAAGACGATGAGCATCGCCGCGATCGCAGAGAAAACCGGCGAACCCAGCACGGTCGTGATCACGCTATTCCTTACCGAATGAAAGAGGGCTAACGGCGGATTGGTCCCGACTGCAGGAAACCCTCTCGCCGCGACCTTCGTGGCGGTCGCTTGGACCCTGATCGGCGTTCGGATCGATGGGGTTCGGGATGCCGCCCTATCGTGGCATATACCCCCGCAGGTCCCCGTTATGCGAGGGCTGCGTTTGCTGATGGACGCAGGCCGTAAGGCGCCGCTCAACGTGAAGGTTGCGCGCGAGGTGCTCCGCACGAATCCGCGTCTCGGTCAAATCGACGCGCTCTTGCTGGCGACCGACACGATCGATGCCGCGAACGCGCACGGATTGCCGCCGGCCTTCCTCGCCGCGACGCTGCTGCAAGAGTCGGCGTTCGATCCGCACGCGATGTCGGCGGCGGGTGCGGTCGGCATCGCGCAGTTCACGATTCCGACCGCGCGCACGTTTGCCGTCGAGGCGTGGGAGCCGCAGTCCGCGATCGCCGGTGCGGCGGATCTCCTCGCCCGCTACGTCGACCGATATCGCGACCGGTACGACGATCCGTATGCGGTGGCACTCGCCGCGTACAACGCCGGTCCGCTCGCAGTGGAGCGGTACGGCGGCGTGCCGCCCTACGCCGAAACGCGCGACTACATTACCGACATCCGGGACCGCTGGTCCCGCATCATCGGCCGCTAACGCCGCACGCCGCTGCGGATTAGACGAACGATTGGCGCAGGAAGCTGCGTACGCGGTCCCATGCGTCGGCGATCTGGCGCGTTGCGATCGTGCCGAGATCCTCGCGGAAGAACGAGTGTCCCACCTCCGGATATTCCTGAATTTGGAAGTGCGCGTGCTTGGCGGTGAGCCGATCGCGGATCGCCGCGATCTCGCCGGCGCCGATCTGCTGGTCGTGGCCGCCGAAGACGAGCAGCAGCGGCGTGCGGTACTCGTCGATTTCATCGAGCACGGGCTTCGCGGTACCGGGCAGCGGACGCGCGATGCTCTGTCCGTAGAAGGAGATCGACGCGGCGAGTCCGGCGAGCGACGAGGCGAGGAACGCCGCCGTGCCACCGTATCCGAAACCCCAGGTCGCGATCTTTCCATGCTGCACGAACGGCTGTTCGTTGAGCCAGTCGCGCGCCGCGGCAACGTCGTCGCGCACGGCCTTCGTATCGAACACGGTCGCCGCATCGTTGCCGCGCAGATAATCGACCGCGATCGCGTCGAACCCGGAAGCGGCGGTGACGTCCGTGATGCGCTTGATCTCGTCGTCGAAACCGTAGATGCCTTCCAGCACGATCACCGCCGGACGCGGTTTGTCGTCGAGGCGCGCGAGATGCACCCGCATCGGCCCGCGCGGCGCGTCGATGGTGAACTCCTGCGTGATCATTCGAGGTGCTCCCTCAGGAAGGTCTGCACGCGCTTCCAGGCGTCGGCGGCGTCGTGCAGTGCCGGGTTTTGCGTATCGCCGGGCGCGTCGAGCTGCGCACCGCTGTTACGGAAGAACGCGTGATCTTGATCGGGGTAGACCACGATCTCGAAGCTCTTTCCGGCTGCGGTCAGCGCTTTGCGAATCAGTTCGACGTGCTCGGAGGTGATGTACGCGTCTTTCCCACCGAAGGCCAGCAATAACGGCACGCGCA
>JAQBPM010000357.1 GCA_028287525.1 Vulcanimicrobiota bacterium
GTCGAGCGCCGCCAGCCCGGCGCCGACGCCGTGGATGACTTGCGATTTCGTTTCCTGCCGATCGCGATGGTAGGAGAGCGCCATCCCGTTGATCGACGCGACCGCGCCGGTGTACGTTCCGATCGACCGCGCGCCGGCTCCGCGGACGAGTTCGAACGGATCGGGATTGCGTTTCTGCGGCATGAGGCTAGAACCGGGCGACGCGGCGTCGTCAAGCCGAATGTAGCCGAACGCGGGCGTAGCCCAGATGACGAGCTCTTCGCTCGCGCGCGAGGCGGCGACGGTCGCGCGCATCACCGCGTTGAGCAGATCGAGCACGACATCGCGGTCGCCGACCGCGTCGAGCGCGTTGCGCGACGGGGCGGAGAAACCGAGCACGCGCGCTGCGGCGTCGCGATCGAGCGGAAGCGACGATCCGGCCAGCGCGGCGCTGCCGAGCGGGCAGAACCGCGTCGCGTCGGCGGCGACGGACACGAACCGTTCGGCGGCGCGCACGAAGCTTTGCGCCAGCGCGTCGAGCCACAACGCGAGCAGGACCGGCTGGGCCGGCTGCCAGTGCGTCGTGGCGGCGAGCAGGGTCTGCCGTTCGAGCGCGACCGTCGCGCGGTCTTCGCAGAGCGCGGCGATGTCCAAGGCGAGCCGCGCGCCGTTCGTCGCCATGTCGCGCGCGTACAATTGGAGGGTCGTCGCGACCTGGTCGTTGCGGCTGCGCCCGGCGTGCAGCCGTTCCCCGGCTTTGCCGGCGAGCTCACGCACACGCGCGTCGATCGCGCCGTGCACGTCTTCGAACGATTGGCCGATCGCCCACGCATTGAACGACCCGTCGGCGATCTCCGACGACACGACGTTCAGCGCTTCCGTCAGAAGGGTCGCGTCGTCGTCAGAGATGATCCCGCCGCCGCGCAGCGCCGCGACGTGGCCGAGCGAACACAACGCATCATAGCGCGCGATGAAGAGATCGTCACCGAGTGACGACCCGAACGCCAGAAGCGAAGCATCGGGAGTGGACGCAAACCGTCCACCCCACTGCAGCCCGGCCATGATTTCTGTTACGCCAGCTGGGGGGTGGCGCGGTTCGCGGCTTCGGCGGCTTTTGCCGCGCCGGCGGCGACCGGGAGGCCCCAGATCTGGATGAAGCCGCCGGCGGCGTCGTGGCGGAACGTGTCGCCGGCGCCGTACGTGGCCAGTGATTCGTCGTAGAGCGCGAACGGCGACGACGACCCGGTGACGACCGCACGGCCGCGCACGAGCTTGACGCGCACCTCGCCGGTGAGGCGTTCGGCGATCTTCGCGTTGAACGCGTCAAGCGCGTCACGAAGCGGCGCCGACCAGAGCGCATCGTAGATGAGCTCGGCGTACTTCTGGTCGAGCGATGCCTTCAGGCGGAGTTCGTCGCGGGTGAGGGTGAGTCGTTCGAGCGCCTTGTGCGCTTCGACCAGCGTCACGCTGCCAGGGCACTCGTACACTTCGCGCGACTTCAAGCCGACGACGCGGTCTTCGATCATATCGATCCGGCCGACGCCGTTCTTGCCGGCGACCTTGTTCAGTTCGAACACCATCTCGGCGCCGGTCTTGCCATTGATGGACGGGATGCCGTGGCGAAACGCGATGACGATCTCGTCGCCGCCCGCGGGCGCGTTCTCGGGCGCGACCGACCAGGCGTAGGCGTCTTCGGGCGGCGCGTTCCAGGGATTCTCCAGCACGCCGGCTTCGATCGAACGGCCCCACAGGTTGGCGTCGACGGAGTACGGTTTCGCCGCGGTGTGCGAGATCGGCACGCCGTGCGCTTGCGCGTACGCGATCGCGTCGGGACGCGAGAGCGGGTTGTCGCGCAGCGGCGCGAGCGTCTTCAGATGCGGCGCTTTCGCGCGCACGCCGACTTCGATCCGCACCTGGTCGTTGCCCTTGCCCGTGCAGCCGTGCGCGACCGCGTCGGCGCCGTGCTCGAGCGCGGTCTCCACCAGCAGATCGGCGATCAGCGGCCGCGACAGCGCGGCGCTCAGCGGATAGACCCCTTGATAGAGCGCGTTCGCCGCCAGCGCCTTGAACGCATAATCGCTGATAAACCGCTCGCGAGCATCGATCAGCACGGCATCGACCGCGCCAAGCTTCAACGCCTTCTGCCGAACCGCTTCGAGGGCATCCTGCGAACCTTCCCCGGCGACCATGTCCGACTCACCGAGGTTCAGCGTCATAGCAATGACTTGATGCCCGGCATCGATGAATTGTTTCAACAATACGGACGTGTCCAAGCCGCCACTATACGCAAGTACGATTTTCACAGAACTACTGCTCTCCACGCATGTCTTCGAAGCGTTGTTTGATCATTGGGGTGGTTTCGGGTTTTTCGCAGATGACGAGGACGGTGTCGTCGCCGCCGATCGTGCCGAGGATCTCGGGCCAGTCGGCGGAGTCGATTGCGGCCGCGAGCATCATCGCGGTGCCGGGATGGGTGCGCAGCACGATTTGGTTCATGCTCGAACGCGCCTGAATGACGACTTCGGAAACGACCCGGTGCAGCCGCGACGAGAACGCGGGGCCGACGGTCGGCTCGACGTACTTGAACGCGCCGCCGGCGCCGCCTTTGAGCGGTACTTTGAGCAGGCCGAGCTCTTTGACGTCGCGCGAGACCGTCGCTTGCGTGACTTCGTAGCCCTGCTGCTCGAGCAGCACGGCGAGCTCGTCCTGCGAATGGATCGGCCGCGAAGCGATCAGCGAGAGGATCGCGCGCTGGCGCTTTGTTTTGGGTTGTTGAAGCGTGGTGTCCATACTCAATCCGTTAGGCCGCGGAGATCGGTGAGGAGGGCGAGGAGCAGCGCTTTCTGCGCGTGCAGCCGGTTTTCGGCTTGGTCGAAGACGACGCTCTGCGCTCCGTCCATAACCTCGGCCGTGACCTCTTCGCCGCGGTGCGCCGGAAGACAGTGCATGAAGAGCGCGTGGTTCGCCGCGGCACCCATGAGCGCGGAGTCGACTTGATACGGCCGCAGCGCGGCCAGGTTTCGCTCGACGAACTGCTCGTCGCCCATCGACGTCCACACGTCGGTGTACACGACGTCGACGTCGCGCACGGCCCGAATCGGCGAGGTGAACGCTCTGGCGGTGACGCCGTGCGGAGCGCCCAACTTCACGAGCCGCGCGAGAAAGGCGTCGCTGGGCCGGTGCGTGACGGGCGCGGCAAAGGTGATCGACATCCCGCACAACGCGGCGGCCTCGGCGAGCGAGATCGCGACGTTGTTGCGGGCGTCGCCGACGAACGCGATGCGCAGGCCCTGCAAGGTCCCGAAGCGTTCCCGGATCGTCAGCAAGTCGGCGATCGCCTGGCACGGATGCGCGGCCTCGGAGAGCGCGTTGATGGTCGGGACGGTCGCCGCGCCGGCGAACCGCACCAGCGGCTCGTGCGCGTGGGTCCGGTACACGATCGCATCGCCGTACCGGGAGAGCACACGTGCCGCATCTTCCGGCGTCTCGCGGGTCCCGATCCCCACGTCGCTCCCGTTGACGGCGATGGCGTGGCCGCCCAGCTGCGTCATCCCGGCTTCAAAGGAGACGCGAGTCCGCAGCGAGGGCTTCTCGAAGAGCATGACGAGCGTCTTGCCGCGCAGCAGGGTCATCTGTTCGCGCCCGCGCTCCTTGAGCGTCGTGCCCAGGGCAAGCAGGCTCGCCAGCTCATCCGAGCCGAGGTCCGAGACCGTGAGAACGTTCCGCCCGCGCAGCCGGGCCGCCGCCGGCAAAGTGATCATAGTGCATAATTATACACCAAATGTATAATTATGCAAGACGCTCTGAGCGTGCTTTTTAGCAAAAAAAGCCGGTTCATCACCGGCTTCCCCATTCGCCAGACCCCGGATTCGGCGACACCACGCCTGTCCGCCCCGACCCCCGGCTACCTGTTACGATGACGGCGGTCCGCTGCTCTAAACCGCTGAGCTACGGGGCGGCATGGACCCGAGGGGATTCGAACCCCTGGCATACGGCTTGGCCGTCGTCGCTGCCGCCGATTATAGCAAACGAAAAGTTCCCCTCACAAATGCGAATCCGGCCGGGGATGGGTGTACGCTCCGAGACGTGACGCATGAAGCAGTAGCCCCCTTCGAGCGGTCCTGGGTCGTCCTTCGCCGTAATGCCACGCTCGAAAACCCTGGCGGTGACGCGGAACTCGGCGGCGCGGTCTTCGTCGAGCACGTCGAATCCGCGTGGATCACGTTCCTGAACGGTAATGCCCCGCGACGCGGCGACGGCTGGCGCGACGGACGCCTCCGCATCCCGCTCGTGCGCGTCGTCTCCCTTGAGCAGGCCGAGCGCCCACCGCACTGACACGTGCCGTAGGGGTCATTTCACGCCGATCCGGAAGGAAAGGAGGATGGCCTCCCCACGTTCGATCGCTCTTGCCGCTGAAGTTGCTGCCCAAAAGGTCCGTAAGGAAGCCGAGGGCGTGAAGGCACAGGGTGCGGCCGTCGCCGAGGCCGCGCGGATCCGCGAGATGTTCGCCGAAGACCGCCGCCGGCTCGAGAAGCGCTACGGCGTCATCTCGGCGCGCAGCATGAGCTCGGAGACGACCGAGCACTAGGCGCTCGCGCGGCTACGAGCCGCCGAACGCACGCAAGGCGTCGCGGGCGACCCGATCGCCCCACTCCTGCAGAAAATGCCCGCCTTCCGGATACTCGACGGGTTCCGGGCTATTCCGCACGATCGAGTGCAGGTAGCGGGCCGCCGGCACGCCGAGCACCGGGTCTTGGACCCCGGTCGCGAGGAACGCGGCGCCGGCCCATTCGGTCTGCCACCACGCGCGGGCGCGACGCGATAGCTCCGCACCGTCCATGTCGGGCGAGGTGGGGACCAGTTTCGGGAAGGCGCGCACCCCGGCTTTGTAGCGCGCGTCCGGATAGGGTGCAGCGTACGCCGCGGCTTCTGCATCGCTCAGGACCGGCGTACCGCGCCGGATCAGCCACGCGATATCGAGGTCCGGGTTCCGATTCGCGTACGCTTGCCACGCCAGAAAACCGGGACCGACCGGCACGTCTCCCGTGGCGAGCGTCGTGTTCATTGCGATCAGGCGCGCGAACCGGTCGGGCATCTCCAGCGGGAGCGTCATCCCGAGCAGCCCGCCCCAGTCCTGGCAAACCAGCGTGATGCGCCGCAGATCGAGCCGCTCGATGAAGCGCAGCAGGGCATCGCGGTGAAAGCCGAACGAATACGCGCCGTCGTCGACCGGCTTGTCGGAGCGCCCGAAGCCGAAGAAGTCCGGTGCGACGACGCGGCCGCCGGCCGCGACGAACACCGGCAGCATCTTGCGATACAGAAAGCTCCACGTCGGTTCGCCATGCAGGCACAGAAACGTGTGCTCCGCGTCGCGCGGGCCCTCGTCGACGTACGCCATCCGCAAGCCCGCGAAGCCGCCGAGGTCGTCGAGATAGCGCGGTTCGTACGCGAAGTCCGGGACGGCGGCGAAGGCGGCGTCGGGCGTGCGGAGCGCTTCGATCATGCGCAGGCGTCTTCGGTCGGCCGCTGGGCAACGCCCGCAGGAGCCGCGCGGTCGCGCTCCGCAAAGCGCGCACGATGACCGCCGCGGAGTTCGAGGACACCTACGCCTGCCGACGCGAGCGCGAGGTCGAGCTGAGCGACCTGGACGTGTTCCGGCACGTCAACAACGTCCGCTACGCGGCGTGGTCGGAATCGGTGCGTGCAGCGTACGTCTCCGACGTGCTGCGCCGCGACATGTTCGGCACCGGCCCCGGCGTGATTCTGGCGCGGCACGATCTGACGTACGAGGCGCCGCTCGAGTGGCGGGAGCGAATCGTGCTTGGCGGACGGCTGCTGCGCTTCGGCACGAAGTCGTTCGATTTCGAAGTGGCGGTGTGGTCGCTGCGTCAAGAGCGGCGCGTGTTCCGTTCGCTGGCCACGCTGGTCGCCTTCGATCACGGTGCCGGCCGCTCGATCCCGGTGCCGCCGGAGTGGCGCGCGGCGGCTGCCGCATACGAGAGGATCGCGCCGTGCTGATCGTGCTCAAGTACGGCGGCAACGCGATGGCCGCGCCGGGGAGCGCGGATCCGACGCTCGACGAAGTCGCGGCCTTCGCGGCACGCGGCGACCGCGTCGTGCTGGTGCATGGCGGCGGCCCGCAGATCGACGCGGAGCTGCGCGCGAAAGCGATCGAAGAGATTCGCGTGGCGGGACTGCGCGTCACCGGCGCGGCGACGCGCGACGTGGTCGAGTACGTGCTCTGCGGCAGCGTGAACAAGGCGCTGGTGCGCGCACTCGCGGCGCGCGGCGCGCGCGCCGTCGGCATCTCGGGCGAGGACGGCGGTCTGCTCGCCGCGCATCGCGCCGCGGCTATCGACGGCGTCGATCTCGGCTTCGTCGGCGAGATCGCGAGCGTCGACCCGCGGCCGGTCGCAGCGCTGCTCGACGCCGGATTCATCGCGGTCGTCGCACCGCTCGGCGTCGACGCCGCGAGCGGCGAAGCCCTGAACTGCAACGCGGACACCGCCGCCGGCGCGATCGCCGGCGCCCTGCGCGCCGACGCGTACGTCACGATCACGAACGTCGCGGGCGTGCGGCGCGACGTGCGCGATCCGGCCTCCGTGATTTCGCGGCTCAGCCTGGCGGAAGCTGAAGGATTCCTCGCCGACGGGACGTTCACCGAAGGGATGATCCCGAAGATGCAGGCGGCGATCGCCGCCGTGCGCGCCGGCGCGCGCCGCGCCGTCGTCGCCGGCGCGGGGGCCGGCGCGATCGACGCAGCGCTGCGCGGGGAAGGGACCGAACTCGTCGCTTAGCCCGTCGCGGCGGGCCTCGTTACTCCGACTCCGAGCGGCGGCTCGCGTGCTCGTCGGCGTTCGGATCGGGCTTCGTCTTTGGCGGCAGTGCGTTGAGATCGAGCGTCACCACGCCGGCTGACGTGAAGGCGGCGTTGAGCGGGCCCACTTGCTGCTGGAGGAACGTGCGGTACGCGGTGACCGCCGCCCGGCTTTCCTTCGCGAGCGCCGTCACCTCGGTGACTTGGGACTGCGGCGGCTTGCCGGCCCCGAGATTGTTCAGCATCGAGAGCACGCGCTCGCGCAGGAGATCGCGCAGGAAGTCGTCGTCCTGATCGTTCACCGGCTGCGAGCTGATCGAGTCCTCGAGACGTTTCGCTTCGGCGGCGACGGCACGCGCGCGACCGGCGAGCGCGGCGTCCTTGAGCGCCGCAGCTCGTTCGGCGAGCTGCAGCCGCACGTTGTCGAGGCCGTTGAGTGCCTCGTCGAGCGATGAGAGTTCGGCGGAGAGCCCGTTGACGAATTCGTAGCCGCGCACTTCCTCTGCGCGCGACGCGACGTTCTGATCGCGCAGCACGCGGAGCGGACGCTCGTAGACTTTGCCGTCGCGATGCAGACGGACCCGATAGGTGCCGCTGAGCACGGGCGTGCCGGTATCGGGACCCCGATTCCATTTCGCGACGCGACGCCACGGCGTCGGCGGATCTCCATCGAGCGTCCACGTGATGCGGTTTTCACCGGCGGCGTTGGGGACGTTCGGAACGTCGCTGCCGTCGTCGTCCTCGTGCGTTCCGGCGAAACGCCGCACCACGCGTCCGTTCGCGTCGGCGATGTCGATCCACGGCGCGGTTTTCGCCGGTTCGCGCTGCCAGAACGTGAGCGGCACCGCGGGCGCATCGTCGCTCGCTCCGCGCGCGTTCACCGTCGGCGTGGAGCGCCCGAGCGCTGACGTTTCGCGCGGCGCGAAGAGGCGCACGCCGTCGCTCAGCGCGGCCGCGTGCTCGCGCAGCGGCGTCAGATCGTCCAGGATGTAGATCCCGCGGCCGTGCGTCGCGGCGATCAGGTCGCCGCTGCGCGGCTGCACGGCGAGGTCGCGAACCTCGACCGCCGGGAGCGTGGCCGGAAACGCCTTCCACGATTCGCCCCGATCCTCGCTCCACCAGACGCCTTTCCCGGTTCCGGCGTACAGCACGTTCGGGTTCGCGGGGTCTTCGCGCACGACGTGCAGCTCGGCGTGCGGCAAGCCCCGGACGATCGAGCGCCAGGTCTTGCCGTAGTCATCGGTCACGTAGGCGTACGGCGCACGGTCGCCGACGAAGTGGCGGTCGATCACCGCGTACGCGCGGCCGGCGGCGGCGTGCGACGCCTCGATCACCGGGATGCGCGAATCCTCATTGACGCCGGGGATCGAAACGTTGGCCCAATGGCGGCCTTCGTCGCGGGTCAGCTGCACGACGCCGTCGTCCGTCGACACCCAGATCAGCCCCGCGCGCGCCGCCGACGGCGCGATCGACATCAGCGTGTCGAACGTCTCGGCGCCGGTCACGTCGAGCCGTATGCCGCCGCTGAGCGTCTGGCGCACCTTGATGTTGCGGGTGAGGTCCCCGCTGATCGGCGTCCAGTGCATCCCTGCGTCGGCGGAGCGGAAGAGCACGTTCCCGCCCGCGTAGAGCACCTGCGGCCGCTGCGGTGAGAACGCCAGGGGCGTTTCCCAATTGAAACGGTAGGTCAACTCACTCGGCGGGACGACGTTCTGATTGCGCAAGTACGGTGAGATGTCGATCTGGCTCATCTTGCGCGTGTCGGTGCGGAACAGCTCGCCGCCGTTGTCGCCGCCGCCTGCGGCGGCGTAGATGATATGCGGATCGCGCGGATCCGGGACGGTGAACGTTCCGTCGCCGCCGGCGACTTTCACCCAATCCTGCGGCAGGATGCCGCGGTCGTCACCGGTGCGCACCGGCGCGCACCACGAACCGTTGTCCTGCAGGCCGCCGCAGACGTGGTACGGCCGCTGCAGGTCGAACGCCGCGTGATACAACTGCGAAATCGGCAGCGTGTTGTGCCACACCCACGTCGCGCCGTTGTCGCGCGAGAAGGCGACGCCGCCGTCGTTGGCTTCGACGATCACGCGGCCGTCGGCGCTGAACCACATGTCGTGATGGTCGCCGTGCAGACGGCGGCCGCTGGCATGCCACGTCTTGCCGCCGGTGTTGCTCTCCGCCAACTTCACCGAGACGGAGAAGAGATGGTTCGCGTCGTGCGGGTCGACGACGATGCGTGAGTAGTAGAACGGCCGCTCGTTGGCGAGCGTGTTCGAGGAGACCATCGACCACGACGCGCCGGCATCGTCGGAGCGCCACAGGACGCCCTCGGACGATTCGATCAGCGCGTAGATGCGCTTGCGGTCGCTCGGCGCGATCGCGAGCGCGATGCGTCCGGCCGTTCCGGTGGGCAAACCTTTGCCGCTCAAGCGCGTCCAGGTGGTCCCGCCGTCGCTGGACTTGTAGATGCCGTCGTCGGCGCCGCCGCT
>JAQBPM010000379.1 GCA_028287525.1 Vulcanimicrobiota bacterium
CTCGGCCGCGATTCGGGCGCCTTGGCCGCTCGGAGCGACGGCCGCATCGAATATTTTGCCTTCCCCGTCGTACGCCCGAAGCACGAGCTCGCGAGCTACGAAATCCGCGGGAAAGGCATAGAGAGCGTGGTACGGAGCGCAGTCGTGCATGTGAATGAAAATCGGACCGACTTCGGCGTAGGGATTGCGATCCGGCAGCGGCTGGTAGGACAGCAGCAGAAAATTCTCGGGAGCTTTCGATATCCTCAGACAGACGCGGCAGGGCCCGGTGTCTCGTTGAACCTCGAGATCGTGCCCGAACGCATCTTGGCGCGTCCGGCGCGCATTCTCGGCGATCTCCGCGGGGATCGGAACATATCGTAGGGTCAGCGTTCCGGCAGTCGTCTCCATATGCGGTCTACGATAGCCCGACTCGCTATCCGGCGACCATCAGAATTTTGCTCTTGCATTTCAACCGCGGGACGGAAGGTGTTTTCGCCTAGCGGCGACCGCTCGGCAGGGTGCCTAGAAAAGCAAATATAAACCTGCTAACTAAGCCGTTAGGGTGGGCTGGCCATTGAATTTTGCAACGACGGAGACATCAGCGGGCGCGCGCCGGACGGCGCTGCTGGCGTCTGCTGCGATGCTGGCCGTCGCCCTCGCGGCCACCGTCTTCGGAGGGCGCACCGCGGTCGCCATGCCGGCGATTCTCCCGCTGCTGATTGGAGGCGTCATCGTCTCGGAGCTGATGTCGGCGTACGTTCTCGCGGCCGAGTTTGTGCGATCGCGTCTCAGCTGGCTCCTCGTCGTGGGCGCGGCGTATCTCCTCACCGCGGTGCTGACCGTCCCGTACATCCTCACCTTTCCGGAGGTCTTCGCGGCTGACGGTCTCCTCGGTGCAACGCCGCAAACGGCATTGCACCTCTGGATACTCTGGCATTTCGCCTTTCCGACCATCCTGCTGGGCGCCATTTTCCTTGCACGTTTCCCGCAGGACGTGCACATCGAAAGAACGTCGACCGCATCGCGGCTTCTCGTCCTCACGATCGCGGGATGCATTGCCTTGGCAGCTGCGGCGCCGTTTCTGTCCGAGACGATCGGAACGCTGCTGCCGGACTTCATCCACCAGAGAACGTTCACGCCGGCTGCTACCGCCGGAGCACTGCCCGTCATTTTAGCGGTCGACCTGCTGGCGATGGTGATGCTGTACGCCCGCACACGGAACCGGACGGCAATCTCTCTGTGGCTCTTCCTGGCGGTCGTCGCCTCGGCGCTCGACGCGTTCATGGGCATCTTGAGTTCGCGGTACTCGTACGGCTGGTACGTCGGCAAAGTGTTCCTCGTCTTATCGTCGGGCGTCATGCTCGTCGCGTTCATCGGCGAAACGGGGAAGCTTCGGACGCGGCTCGCTCGCGCGAACGAGGACCTCAAGCGGACGCGCGAACGCGAGCATCACCTCGCTCAGCAGCGCGTTCATCGCCTTGCGTATTACGATGAGCTGACCGGCCTCTCGAACCGGAGTCATCTCGAGGAGCGGCTGCGCACGCTCGCCGCCGCGGCGCAGAGCGGGAGTCCCTTTACGGTACTGTTTCTGAGCCTCGACAATTACAAGGACGTCAACGGTCAGTTCGGCCACGCCGCGGCAGACCGCGTCTTGGTCGACGTCGGCGCTCGCCTCACCGGCGGAGTGCGGCGCGGCGATACCGTGGCGCGATTCAGCGGCGACGAGTTCGTCGTCGTCGCCCCGATGCTGGCTGCCGCGGACGATGCGGAGGCGCTGGCGAAGGCCTTGCGAGAAGCGCTCAAGGCACCGTTCGACGTGCCCGACGGGAGCGTGAGCATCACCGCGAGCGCCGGCATCGCGATGTTCCCGGACGACGGCATCTCGGCCGAGGCCATCCTTGATAGTGCCGATGCGGCGGCGCACCAGGCGAAGCGCGCGGGCGGCAACGCGACGCGGTTTTACAGTCGTGACTTTTCCGAAGACGCGCGCAATCGACGGCGCCTGCAGGAGGACTTGAGCCTCGCGCTGCTGCGCGACGAGTTCATTCTCAACTACCAGCCCATCATCGACCTACGCACCGGCAAGATGGAGAAGGTGGAGGCCCTCATCCGCTGGATTCACCCGGAACGCGGCGTGGTGCCGCCGGGCGTCTTCATTCCGCTGGCCGAGCAGACGGGGTTGATGCAGCTCATCGGCTACTGGGTCATCGAGGACGCGGTACGGCAGGCGTCGGCATGGCGAACGGCCGGCACGCCGACGACGCTCTCAGTGAACGTCTCGGCCCGCCAACTCGACGACCTGGGATTTCTCGAGCATCTGCGGCGCACGCTCGGAGAAGCGCGGCTTCCGGCGCACTTGATCGAACTCGAGATCACCGAATCGGCCGCGATGATGGACGCGTCGCTTGCGCAGGACGTCCTCGAACAGTGTCGCGCGCTCGGGGTCGGCGTATCGCTCGACGACTTCGGTACCTACTACTCGTCCTTGACCTACTTGAAACGGCTGCCGATCGATACGGTCAAGATCGACAGATCGTTCATCGCCGGCCTTCCGTTCGTGAAGAGCGATGCGGCGATCGTCTCCGGAATTCTCGGCCTTGCGCGAGCGCTGGAGCGCAAGGTCGTCGCCGAGGGAATCGAAACCGAAGAACAACGCGTGTGGCTGGCGAGAGCGGGCTGCGAGTACGGTCAGGGTTACCTCTTCGCACGCCCCATGTCTCTCAAGGCGCTGCACCTGTGGCGCGAAGCCCGCGCCGGTTCCCTCGCAGACGTGATCAACACGTAGCCCGCGGCGAACAACCCGCAGCACGCAGCATTTGGGCGATGACGGATTCGAACCGCCGACCCTCCCCGTGTAAAGGGGACGCTCTCCCGCTGAGCTAATCGCCCGCCGCTGCGAACCTCCTCTTCGCCGTGCGGGAAGCTGGTCCCCGGACCGGGGAATACTGGGACGAATGCAGCGCCGCGGCCCCGCTATCGACGACTCGAGACCGATCTGGCGCACGATGGGGCTCTTCCTCATCCCGCTCATGCTCAGCAACGTGCTGCAGTCGGCGTCGCAGACGCTCAACAGCATCTTCCTCGGCCGTATGATCGGCGTTCACGCGTTGGCCGCGGCGTCGGCCTTCTTCCCGATCGTGTTCTTCATGATCTCGTTCTTCTTCGGGGTTGCGAGCGCGAGCTCGGTCCTGGTCGGGCAGGCGTACGGCGCTCGCGACGAAGAGCGACTCAAGGCCGTCGCGGGGACGACGCTCACGGTCGCGATCGGGTCGGGTTTGTTCGTCGGAATCCTGGGCACGCTGTTTCTCCCGCAGCTCCTGCACCTGATCGGAACGCCGGAAGACATCTTCACCGAATCGCTGAGCTACGCGCGCGTGACGTTCTTAGCGATGCCGCTCCTCTTCGTGTACCTCGCGTACGCGACGTTCGTGCGCGGAACGGGCGACTCGCGCACGCCGTTTCTGGCGCTGATCGTCAGCACGATCGTGACCGTGATCGCGGCGCCGGCCTTCATCGCCGGCTGGTTCGGCCTGCCGCGCCTCGGCGTCGCGGGCGCGGCGATCGCAAACGTGATCGCGAACGTCGTCGGCCTCACGTTCGTGCTGATCGCGCTGCGGCTCGAAAAGAACCCGCTCGCCCTGGACGTCTCGATCGTGCGGCACATGCGCCTCGAACCGAAACTGCTGGCGACGCTGCTGCGTATCGGGATCCCGACCGGCCTGCAGATGGTGATGGTCTCGCTCTCGGAGATCGCCCTTATAGCGCTGGTGAACCGCTTCGGCTCCGGCGCGACGGCGGCGTACGGCGCGGTCAACCAGATCGTCTCCTACGTGCAGTTCCCGGCGATCTCGATCGGCATGACGGCGTCGATCTTCGGCGCGCAAGCGATCGGCGCACGACGCTTCGACCTCTTGCGCAAGATCGCGCGCGCCGGGATCGCGCTGAACTGGGCGATCGCGGGCACGTTGATCGCGATCGTCTACGTCTTCAACGACACCGTGTTGGGCTGGTTCATCACCGATCCGAGCGTCTTGCGCACCGCGCACAATCTGCTTTCGATCACGCTCTGGAGCTATGCCGTCTTCGGCACGACGAGCGTGCTCTCGGGCCTGATGCGCGCCAGCGGAACCGTCCTCTGGCCGACGCTGCTCTCGATCGTCGCGATCTGGGGCGTCGAAGTTCCGGTCGCCTACGCGCTGGCGCCGCACTACGGCTTGGCCGGCGTGTGGGCCGCCTACCCGATCGCGTTCTGCTCGGGACTCGTGTTCCAGGCCATCTACTATCAGGTGTTTTGGCGCCGGCGGCGACTGACGACGCTGCTCGAAGACATGCCGGCCGCGACGACGTAGCCCGGCGCCGGAGCGGGAAAGAGCGAACACATGACGCTCCCCGCCAAGGCGCGCCTCGCGAGGTCGTACCCCGCGAACGTCGTGCTCGTGGTTCTGACGCTCTTTCCGGGCCTCATCAATACCAGTGCGATCGCGCTGGCCGCGCCCGTCATCGGCGGCGACCTCGGCGTTTCGGCCAGCGCCGCGGCGACGCTGCCGCTCCTCAGCGACGCCGCGCTCGCGTTCGGCTGCGTCCTCGGCGCCGAGCTGATGCGGCGGTGTTCGCGGCGCACCCTCTACTTCTGGCTGATCGGAGCGTCGCTGGCGACCTCGCTGGCCAGCGCCGTCGCGCCGGTGTTCGGGGTGCTCCTGCTCGCGCACGTCGCGCACGGGCTCGTCGCCGGAATGCTGTTCCTCGTGACGCTACCCCCGCTGCTGACGACGTTCGGGAGCGCGAAGCTGCGCGAAACGGCGACAGTGCTGGTGCCGTGTCTCTTCGGTGCCGCGACCCTCGGACCGGTGATCGGCGGCCTGGTCGCGGACCCCGAGCTGTGGCGCACGATCTTCGCAGCCGAAGTCGTCGTCGCGGCGATCGCATTCGCCTTTGCACCGCTGGTGCTCGAGCGTGCCGACCCGCCTGCCGCCGGTGATCCGGTCGACTGGTACGCGCTGACGCTCTCCGCGCTCGGCTCGGCGTTCGTGTACGCAGGCGTCGGCGCGCTGGCGGGCACGAGCTGGCGCGACCCGCTCGCCAGCGGACCGGTCGCGATCGGAATCGTCCTGTACGCAGCGCTTCTCGTCGGCGAAGCGCGCAAGCCGCGACCGCTCGTTCCGGTGCGTGAGCTCGCCACCTCGGTCGCGCTTGTAGGCGCCATCGCGACGGTCGTCGGCAGCGCGACGTTCGCAGCGCTCAGCCAGGGATTTTCGCTGACGCTGCTGCGGGTGGACGGCCTCACGCCGCGCGAAACGGGCTTCGCGTTCTGGCCCGAGTTCCTCGCCGCCCTCGCCAGCGGGTTCGTGTTCGGCCGGCTCGTGACGACGAAGTGGGTCGTGTTGTGCGGCGCGGCCGGCCTAAGCTGCATCGCGATCGCGGCCGCGCTGGCGCGCGCGCTCGCGCCGGTCGACGCGGGCTCGGTGGGATGGCTGTGCGTCATCGCGGGGTTCGGCGCGGGATTGAGCGTTACGCCGGGGTTGTTCCTGGTGACGCTTTCGTTCGAGCGACCGCTGGTTGGGCGCGCGATCGCGCTGCTCAACCTCTTTCGCCTGACCGGCGGCTTCATCAGCGCGCCGGGCGTAGAGCACACGATCGGCTCGCGCGCGGGCGATCACCTGCGCGTGCTCGATCCGTCGATTCCGGCCGCGCTGGTGGAGCAGGAGGTACGCGCGTTCGCGACCGGCGCGGCGGTACCGTTCACCGTGCCGGTCGACCTGCTGCGGAAGGCCCTCGCGATGGGCATCGCCGACTCGTACGCGATCGTGCTGGTGCTCGCAATCCTCGGCATCGGCGCGATCGGCTTCCTGCTCGTCACGACACACGTCCCGCTGCGAGCACCCGATCTCGCGCGGTTCGATCAGGGGAAGCCGGCGCTCGAGACGCACGCGTTTCCGACGCGCGCGTAACAGCGTGCCGGCAGGCTACGTGCCGGCGCCGCCGCCGGTGCGCAGAACGTACTTGAGGATGACGCGCTGCAGCGTGGAATACGCGGCGGGCGTGCCGTAGTTGAGGAAGAGCTCGCCGTCGTTCTTGAAGCGGTGATGGAACGAACCGGCGAGGTTCACCCCGGGAACCGCGAAGCCCCCGTTCCCGCTGATCGAGCGCAGCGAGATCGAGAAGTTCGTGTTCGCATCGATCGATTCGCCAAGGGTCAGCCGCCGCAGCCACTGCCCGTCGGCCGTACCCGTTCGCGCGCGCTCGCGCGTCCCGGCGATTTCTCCGGCAACGCTCCAGCGCGCGCCGAGCGCGCGCTGCGCCGTCAGGTCGATCTGCTGGAGGTACACGTCGCCAAAGGGACCCCAACTGTACGTCGCGTCGGTCGGTGCCGGCGTTCCGTCTTTCCAGCCCGCGGTGAACGCGTGCTGGTTGTACGACCGCGTAACGCCGCCGGCGTAATACGGATACCCGACGAGTCCCGAGTCGTACGTGCGCAATTCGGAGACGAACGGTCCGCCGTTGAGATGCAGACCGTTCTTGAGCTGCAGGTCGACCGAGGCGTTCGCGTCCGCCTGATGGACGGCACCGCTGCCGTCGGTTGCGCGGTCCGCTTCCAGGAAAAGCTCGATGCGCTTGATCGGACCGTTCGGTGAGAGCGTTCCGTTGACGTCGACGAAGATCTGCGGGCCGCGCAAGTCGGCGTTTTGCGTGTAGCCGAGCAGCGGCGAATACTCGGGCCCGACGGTCCGGTAGCCGGTGTAGACCTCGTAGTTGCGCTTGTGCACGTCGACGAAGTCTTCGCTCTTGTACGCCAGGCGGTCGTCGGGCACGAACGTGCCGTGCTCGTGCGCGTAGTCGAGCGACCACAGGAGCCCCGTGTAGTTGTTCCGGCCGGCGATCTGACCTTCCCACGTCTGGTCGACGCCGGCGCGCGGGTCCTGCGTGTCGTTGCCGGCGGCGTGATGCGCGAGCACGCCGTCGAACGACCACAGGAACGAGCGCGTGGGCGTAGCGTGTTTGATCGCGAAGACGTCGTCGTCGAAGCCGTTGCCGCGCGCTTCGAGCACGCCGAACGACTGCAGGCCTTGCGTCCCTTCGAATTTCAAGCCGCGGTCGAACGGACCGATCGCCGGCGAGTACCAAATCCGGTTAGGCGGCGCGTTGATGCCGTTGAGGGAAACCGGATCGAAAAAGTTCGCGCCCTGTGAGAAAAACGGGCGATACTCGCTCAGCGCGCGGCGGAACTCTTGCGGCGCGATCGTCTGCTGGTCGATCTCGACGTTCGAGAAATCCGGCGCGAGGGCGCCGACGAACGATGCCGTGCCGGTGACCGGAACGACGACGTCGGCCCCCATGTTGCGCGCACCGGTGGCGTTGAAATTGCCGAGCGCGTCCTGGAAGCGGCGGCGTTCGTCGCCGACGCTGGTGAGCGCGTAGAGTTCCGCGCGCGGCGGGCGGCGCTTTGCGACTTGCGGACGCACGTGCAGTTCGGTGAGGTGCGGCCAGAAGCGGGCGTCGGCAAATTGCGGGAAGCTGTTGGTTCCCCCGCCGCCGTCGGTCATGACGGGGTCGTACGCCCAGCTCTCGTTCTCGTTGGCCGCGGCGCAGCGGCGAATGAAATTGAACCGCCAGCTCTGAACGGCCGTGCTCGGCGTGCGCAGCACCGAGAGCGGGATGACCATCATCGCGCTCCAGCCGCTCGCCGTCTGCGTCGCGACCGCAGTCCACGGTGGCGCGTAGCGCGCCGACTCGGACGCTTGCTGATACCGCGTACCGCGCGGCGTCGTCATGAAGAAGTAGACCTGCCCGGCGTTGGCGCTCGGGTCGACGCCGATCCCCGCGAAGTCATCGAGCCCGAAGCCGACCCCGTTCGCGCCCTGGCTCGCGGTCACCGGGACCCCGGGCTGCTCCAGGTGCATCCCGACGTAGAGGTTCGTATCGTCGTAGAGCAAGAGGAAGCGGGACGGGCGCGAGCTCGGCTTCTGGGTCGTGATGACTTCCAGATCGCCGGCACCGATCGCGTTTTTCCAGGCGGCGTCACTCAGCGAGGCGTCGAGCGCCGGCGGCTTCTCGGTACGGACCGCGACGAACGACGAGGACGCTCCGGTCATGGCTGAAGCGGGTTGGGCGCTCGCAGCAACGACGAAACAGACGGCGACGGGAAGCAGAGTTCGCAGGCGCATGTTTCCTCTGTACGATGCTCTGCTACTCATTGTTTCGGAGGTCAGGCCGTGCTTGAGGCGCCCCTGCCGGGTCGGCCGATGCTTGCTTGGTTCGCTCAGCCCGCGACGCCGCGCACGAACAGCCAGGTGACGAGCGCGGCGTCGAGCACCGCCGCCCCCATGAGGGCGAACATCAGGAGTTCGAACCCGCTGGGGATGCCGAATGACCGGCGCGGCTTCGCTCTTGCGCGCCCGCGTTGCGCCGGATGAAGCCTTACGTCCATGCTGCTTCCTCTCGAAAAAGGCCGGGGTTCCGCCACCGGTAATCTTCTCTATCGGCAAATCCGGTGACGATACTGATGAAGATCGTAGCGTGCAAACATTTTGAATCGGTGAAGCGCGACGGGGAAAACGAGGCAGGCGCCCGCCGCCGGGATGCCTCGCCGAGCGGAGCGAACCGGGGCTGACCGCTGAGGCTTCGGGTTGCCGGCCTCCATCGGAACGACGGAGGAGAGTCATGGCCGGCGACCACCCCCAGACGATCCCGGTGCGGCCAGGCGCAGCAGCGCTGACCCTGGCGGTCCTCATTCCGTTCGTCGCGGCGCTCTGGAAAGTCGAACCGCCGTTCGCGGACGACGCGCTCTTCGAGTATTACGGTCGGGCGATCGCCCATGGCAGCCGCCTGTACGTCGACCTCTGGGACAACAAATTGCCCGGGGTCTACCTCGTGAACGCAGTGCTGCAATCGCTCTTCGACGCCCACTACGTCGTGCACGCAGTTGCGCAGGCGGCCTTCGACGCCGCCTCCGTTCTGCTGTTCGCGTTCATCCTTCGGCGCAACGGCATCGCGCTTTGGGCTCCCGCGGCCCTCGCGTTCTCCGTGTTCGTGAGCGTTCTGCCGCCCTCGTTCAATACGGTCGAAAATTTCGCGCTGCCGTTCCAGCTGCTCGCGATCGCGCTGTGGTTAGACGGCCGCCGCATCGCGGCAGGGGCAGCGCTGGCGATCGCTGCGACGTTCTGGATCCCGGGCGCCGTCCTGCTCGTAGCCATGCTCGCCGCAGAGCGCCGCACGAAGGCGCGCGTTCTCGTTGCGGCAGGTTTCGCGGGAATGCTGGTCGTCTTCGCCGTCGCCGTGCTGGCGTGGTTCGGCGTTCCGGAGATCGCGGACGTCGTACGGAGTTGGGGTCCGTATGCGGCAAGCAACGCGGGCGGACGCACTCACGCCGGAGGCAGACTCGGCGCCGTCTCGGCAGCGTATCACGGCCTCGTAGGGTCGGGCCTCGGACTTCTCTTGGCGTTGCTTGCCGCCGTCGCGCGCAAGCCTACGACGCCGGTACAGCGCTTCGCGCTGGTATGGCTCGCCTGCGCGCTCGTCGCCGCGAGCGCGCCGGGGAGCTTCTACTCGCACTATTTCATCCCGGCGATCCCGCCGTGCATCCTCGCCATCGCGGCATTCGGCGCCGACCGCCATGTGACGGTGCAGCGGGCCGCATTCGGCGTCGTCGCCTTGCTCTTCGCGGTTCAGACGGCCGGCTCGGCAGTGCGCAACACGGCGTTGACGCGCGCATACGCGCGCGAGCAGGCAGCGATCGGCGACCGAATACGTGCGGTTGCCGGTGCGCACGCCGTCGTCAGCATCGACGACTATGCGCCCGCGATCTATCTCGCCGCAGATGCCGTCGGTCCGGACCCTGCCTCGCTCGCGCCGCCCGGCCTGCGCCCTTCCGCGCCGAACCCGGCAATGCGCCCCGTGCTCCTCGTGCATAACGCGACTGCTCCGTTCGCCGTACCGCGCGGCGCCGTCGACTGCGGCCGATTCGGTACGTGGTCGTTGTACGCGCTCTCCGGGGCGGGGGCGCAGGTGCGCGCGAGGTGCATCGCGGCACCGCAACCGAAGGACCGGACATCTCGCAGCACGTGACACGACGAATCGGGGCGGGCGTGCTGGTCGCGATCCTGTCGCTGACGGCATGCTCGCGCAGCGCCTCGGCGCCGGAACCGGCGCGGCGGACGCTGGTCATCGGCCAGCTGCGCGAGCCGAGTTCGCTCAACCCGCTCCTGATCGACGGCGGCGTCGCCGAGAATCTCGGCGCGCTCGCGTTCTCGTACCTCGTCGCCGTCGACGATCGCGGCCGCCTGGTCCCCGACGTCGCGACGGCGGTACCGACCCTGGCCAACGGCGGGATCGCCCGGGACGGGCGTCATCTGACCTATCACTTGCGGCACGGCGTCCGCTGGGACGACGGCGAACCGCTGACCGCGCGAGACGTGCTCTTCACCTACCGCGCGGTGATGAACCCGCGCAACGACGTGCCGACGCGGCTCGGCTTCGACCAGATCGAGTCGATCGCCGCGCCCGACCCATACACCGTGCGCGTAACGCTCAAAAAACCGTTTGCACCGTTCGTCACCTATTTTCTCGAACCCGAAAACTTTCCGATCCTCCCCGCGCACGTGCTCGAGAAGCTCCGCGACCTCAACAACGCGGCGTTCAACCAGCACCCCGTCGGCTCGGGCCCGTACCGCGTCGTCGAATGGAAGCGGGGCGACCGCCTCAGGCTCGCCGCGAACCCGGCGTACTGGCGCGGAGCTCCCGCGTTCGAGACGATCGTCGTGCGGTTCATCGCGAACGAAGAGACGATCTTGACCGGCCTGCGCTCGCACGAGCTCGACGCGTCGTTCGACGTGGGTCCGGCCAGCCGTGACTTGGCGCGAGCGCAGCTGCCGGCGTCGGTCGTCGGCACGTATCCGATCTACGGCTTCGGCGCGCTGATCTTCAACACGCGGGCCGGCGTGGTCAACGATGCGCGCGTGCGCCGCGCGATCGTGCAGGCGATCGACCGGAACACGATAGTCCGAAAGGTCAGCCACGGCGCGCTCGGCGCCGGCCGCGCGCCGCAGGGTTTGTTCGGCTGGGCGTACGCGCCGCAGGTGCGTCAGCCAAGCTACGACGTTCCCGCAGCGAGCGTGCTGCTCGAAGCGGCGGGATGGAGGCCGGACATCCACGGCCTCCGTTGGCGCGCCGGTCATGAGCTGCAGCTCGATCTCGCCTACGACAACTCGTCGGCGGTCTCGCGCGGCGCCGCCGTCGCGCTGCAGGATCAGCTCGCGCGCGCCGGCATCGAACTGCGCTTGCGGGGATACGCGCCGATCCTCTTTCACGCGCTCGGCGAATACGGGCCGCTCGCGGGCGGCCGCTTCGCGCTGGCGCTCGACACCGTCCTCACCGGCTACGATCCCGAGACCTCGTGGTTCTTCCGCTGCGACCAAGCGCCGCCGGCCGGCTCGAATTACGCGCGCTACTGCGACCGTGCGGCGGACGCCGCGCAAAACGACGCGCTTGCGACGTTCGACGAGACGCGGCGCGGCGCCGACTATCGCACGGTCCAGACGCGGATCGCCGCCGACGTCCCGGTCGCGTTTCTGTGGCGCAGCGCCGGACTGTCGATCGCGCCCGCATGGCTGCACGGCCTACGGCC